>JAEWMY010000010.1 GCA_023393015.1 Spirochaetota bacterium | reverse complement strand
GAGATACTCCGTCGCGAAAACCTCGAGGCAGGTTTCGGGAATGAGCTCGGTGGCGAGGGCGGGGGTATCAACTTCGAGGTATCCTCGATCGAAAAAAAACGACCGGGTGAGTCGCGCGCATTCGGCGCGGAAGGCGAGCATTTCGACGTCCATATGTAGTATCATTGTATCATACGGGGGTGGCGCATGAACAGGAACGAAGACGACGCGGCGCTGAGGAAACGGCTTTCCCCCGAGGCGTATCGCGTCACGAGGGAAAACGGAACCGAGCCGCCGTTCGACAACCAGTACTGGAACCTCTTCGAGCGGGGGATATACCTCGACGTCATCTCCGGGGAGCTCCTTTTTTCCTCGGAGGATAAATTCGACGCCGGTTGCGGATGGCCCAGTTTTACCCGGCCCGTTCACGGATCGAGTATCGTGTCCCGAACGGACGGATCCCACGGGATGATTCGTACCGAGGTGCGGAGTTCCTCCTCGGACGCGCATCTCGGACACGTCTTTGACGACGGTCCGGAGCCCGGTCGAACGCGGTTCTGTATCAACTCCGCCGCGCTCAGGTTCGTTCCCGAGGAAGAGTGCACGGCGTATTTCGCGGCCGGCTGTTTCTGGGGAGCCGAGGCCTATTTCCGTCTCGTGCCCGGCGTGCTCGAGACGGCCGTCGGTTACATGGGAGGCTTTACCGCCGACCCGACATACGAGAAGGTTTGCGCGGGATCGACCGGTCACGCGGAAACCGTGCGCGTCATCTTCGACCCGGAGCGCGTTTCGTTTCGTGATTTGCTCGCGCATTTTTTCCGGATGCACGACCCGACAACCGTCAATCGGCAGGGTAACGACGTGGGAACCCAATACCGGTCAGCCGTTTTTTACGTAAGCGAGCGCCAGCGGCTCGAGGTGTCCGAGCGGATACGCGAGATGACGGATCACGGCCGGTTTTCCGCGCCGATCGTCACCGAGATCAGCGCCGCGGGCTCCTTTACGGTCGCCGAGGAGTATCATCAGCGGTATCTCGAGAAAAACCCGGGCGGATACTGTCATGTGAACCTGGATTTGGCACGTCAATCGCTAGCTTAGTATACCTACCGGTAGGTATACGGGAGTGCTCCGACGAAATCTCCTATACCTACCGGTAGGTATAATATAACCCGACCGACACCGACGTTCCCGGCATCGGATAGCCCTCGACCGTCTCGTACGATTCACCGAGTATGTTTTTCGCCTCGATAGACAGTTCGAACCCATTCTCGAAGGCCTTCGTGACGCTGGCGTCGAGCACGAAATATCCGGGCAGAGACGTGACGTTCATGATCGTCACGAATCGGGGGCCTTCGTATCGCGGGGACACTCGCCACCTCCAGCCGTCTTTCGCGCCGGTAATCGCGAGAATGACGCGGTGTTCGCTCTGATAGGGGATCCTCTTGCCGTCGGAAAGGGTGAAACCTCCGGTAAGGACCCAGGTCCTGAGAAAGGTGTAGGTCGCCTCGAGCGTAAGCCAGTCGAAGGGGGTAACGCTTACGGAGTGGTCGGTACCGATAAAGATCGCCTCTCCCATGTTCTCCGGCGTCCATACCCCGCCGCTCGCCTGCCAGGAAACCGCGTTGCGATACCAGGTTCCGTGCGCGGAGTGGGACGACGCGATCGTGATTCCCGCGCGGGTCTTCGCGCGCGTTTCCGCGAGAATCTCTCCTCCCCAGCCGTCCTCGCTTTTCAAATCGGGATTGCCGTGCGCCGAAGGATCACCCGACCAGTAGAGCGCGTTGAGATCGGGACGCTTGTACGCCCGGAACGCGGATATCCCGATTCTCGACGCGCCGCCGAATCCCTTGAAAGCCGAGACGGAAGGCACCGGCGTCCAGCCGTCGCCGCCCGAAGGGGCAACGACCCGGAGTTCCGCACTCGTCGATACCCGCCCGGGAAACCTTGATTCGAGTGCCGCTCCGAACGTCGCTGTCGCGAGCCCCTTTTCGCCGATCGAGTCGGAGTCGCACGCGACGTAAGCCGCCTCGGTCGATATACCGACGGTGTGCGCGTCGGTCGCGAATCGACGGACTCGCGCGGAGAGGTCGAATGAGTTGGTCGCGTTGTCCGTGACGCCGGTAGGGTCTTCCCACCGGATGGACGCGAACGAATGCGAGAGGGCGACGGTTGCGTCGTATCGCGCCCGCTCGTCGTCAGTCACGGAGATGATCAACGACTCGCGCGTACGCGCGTCGTCCTGGTGTCCCGATGACGCCGAGCCCGTCGATCCCGCGACGTCCTTGTCGGCGAGATACCCCGAGACCGCGAGGGCCAGGGTCGCGCCCGGCGAGATCGGCCCCGATACGCCCGCGCGAAGTCCGGTGTCGAGTACGGCGTTGTCCCTGCGGTACGCGGTCGAGCCTTCGGCGTCTTCGTAGGGGAAACGGTTCGCCGCCCGCGTGCCGAACCAGCCGACGGTCCACCTAAGGTCGTCGGTGCCGTATTTCGCGGAGGCGAATACGCGCTGGGTGTCCGCGAGGCCGTCGGCGTCCCCGGGGGGAATCCAGGAAAGGTTCGAGAGTCCCGCCGTCCACGTAAATCCGCGGAAGGAATCGTCGACAGTCGAGAGGCGGACGGTGGCGCCGGTCCCCGAGCCGTATTCGATCGTCGTCTTTGTCACCGAGGAGACGTCGATCCACGAGAGATCAGCTTCGCCCGACAGGGGCGAATTGAGCGGCGTGCCGTCAAGGTAGGTTCGTATGCGCGCCGACGCGAAACCGCGCGCGTTGAGACCGCTGACCATCCCGTACCCGCCGTAGGAGGTGAGGGCGAGTCCGGCCTCCTCGGCAATGATAGCCGAAAGGTCGGTCGCCCGCGCGACGTCCGCGGGATCGAGCCGTATCTCATCCCGGTGCGAGGGTCTCGTCTCGGCGGGGACGGTCAGGCCCTCTCCCTCGAGGGTCGGCCAGTTCTCCGCGTCGTCGATATCGCCGGCCGATCCGGTCGAAGGCGGCGCGTCGGCGGAGAAACCCCGGGAGAGGCACAGCGAGAAGAGCGCGGCGAATACCCGCGCGCGCGTACGCGTCTTCATTCCTCGCGGAGGTATTCGCCGTAATACCCGTAATAGCCGTTTGCGACCGTGTATTCGGCCTCGGCCTCGGCGAGGGTGTCCATGCCGGAGTTGTACGAGCCGCCGGTCTTGTAGGCGCTCGATTCCTTGACGCCGTCGCCCGTGAAATTCTTCCAGTGAATGGCAACGTATTTACCGACCTCAGGATCCCATGAGTTGAGCCGGGAGGTAATGCGCATGACGATGTAGCCCGACCCGGCGCTCAAGTCGGGATCGTTGGCGATGTCGCCGGCGAACTGCTCCGTGTCGCCGTACTGATAGCTGAAGGTCGTTTCGGTAACCGTGAATCCGTCTCCTCCCGAGCTTGACCAGACGCCGACGAGGGAGTCTCCGGTGGGGCCCGACGAGGCGTCGCATCCCGAGAGGGCGACCGCGGCGAAAAGCGCGGCAAGGGCGAGGCTCGCCGTGACGGCGAGCGGGAGGCGTGAACGTTTCCTGGACATGGGTTCTCCTTTCGCCCTCCGGTCCTCGGGAGGGCGAAACAGTTCGATGTGCGCGCCAAAGTTTCCTGACTTGCGGGAGGCCGACCGATCGTTCGCGGCGGGGTGTCGTCGTCGCGGGGTTTCGGGGGGCCGGTTCCGGCCGCGCCTTCCCGGCCGCTCGCGACGCGAGACGGGCCAGTGGCCTTGAGACGGCGGAATCGATCCCGGTCACAGTTACGGGCTAGCGGAGGAATCGCACCTCGCTTCCTTTGCAACGCGCCGACCGAACCATAGAACGATACGGGCCGTCAGTCAAGGCCGTCGCGGCTCGCGGCGCGTCGCTCACTGTGCGCGGCTCGCGGCGCGTTTCGCCCGGGCATTCCGCAAGCGGGCGGAATCTGCTACCATGCGCGCATGGCTAACCCGAGGCTTTTCCGCGTCGTCGATCACGCGGTCGAGCGGTATGACATGATCGAGGAGGGCGACCGCGTCCTCGTGGGCGCGTCGGGCGGCAAGGACTCGACCGCCCTCGTCGAGTACCTCGGCTCGCGCCTCGCGCGCAGGTCGGGCCCGCGGTTCTCGGTCCTCGCGCTCCACGTCGAGTCCGGTATCGGCTCGCCGATCCACCCGGCCCTCGTCGGGCGGTTTTCGGAATGGGGCGTTCCCCTCGAGACGATTCGCGTCGACGTGATCGGCAGGCTCAAGCCGGGAAAGAAGATGAACTGCTGGTGGTGCTCGACCCAGCGACGGGGCGAGCTGAACGCCTACGCGATCGCGAACGGCTACAACAAGATCGCGCTCGGGCATCATCTCGACGATATACTCGAAACCGCGATCATGAACGCGCTCGTCAAGGGCGAGCTTTCCACGATGCCGCCCCGTCTCGCGTACGACAAGTATCCGGTTACGATACTGCGGCCGCTCGCGCTCGCCGACGTCGCGATGATAGAGCGTCACGCCGACGAGCGGGGGTACGTTAAAATGACCTGTACGTGCGACTTTCAGGACAATTCAGGAAGGAAGGACGCGCGCCGGAAGCTCGCGGCCCTGACCGACGGTCGGTACGAGGAAAAACGGAAACTCTTCGACGCGCTTTCGCGCGTCAATACGCGATACCTGCCCTGAACGGGTGACATCCCGGCGTGCGGGGCAGGACGGATTTCGCGCTGGATTCCGCGCGGTAGTTCAAGCGGGCTCGAGATCCGCGACGTCCTCGTCGTTCATTGCGGCCGCGCCGCCGGGCGTGACGCCGACCTTCCGGTCCGCGTCCTGAGCGGCGGTCTCGTTCGTTTTCTGGTATTCGCGTATGGAAGCCTCCAGCGCGGAATAGACGACCGGTATGACCACCTCGAAGAGCCATGACTTCTGGACGGCGAGCTTCTTGCGGGACTCGTGCCGCGACTTGGCGTCCTTGACGAGCGAGGAGATGAAGCTGTCGTAGCTCTCTCCCGACGCGGCCGTCTCCTCCGCGGGGCGCGACTGAACGTAGTCGAGATAGCGGTCGAGATACCCGAGCAGGGTGAACAGCGAGGGAGCTTTCTTCCCGACGGTGACCCGCGCGAGCTTCGGGTGTACGAGCTCGAGCAACTCGCGCTTGCGGATGACGACTCCCTTTTTCTCGAAGAGGGCCTCGAGACGGTCTATCACGTAGTGGTTGCCCCGGTAGTACCGGACGAACTCCACGATGCGCTTCGCGCCGCCTTCGCCGTGCAGGAGCAGTTCCTGGGTTTGCCGGCAGATCGACTCGGGCAGGGTGGGGTATACCTGCACGCTGTACGTCGGGTAGCGCGCCCCGTGCTTCTCGCGCACGGTAACTTCGCGGTAGTTGAAGAGCTCGTCCTTGGAGATGTACCGGTAGACGCTTCCCTGCGCGCTCGCCTCGGCCTTGAACTGGGCGAGGTAGTCGTCGGCGATTCCGTTTCTCTCGAGTATGTCGTAGAACTCGGCCGAGATGCGAAGGCCGCCGACCGGCGCCGTCGACTCCATCCGCTTCGCGTTGATGACCGGAAGGCCGATAACGTCCCAGTGCTTCGATCCGTAGGGCCCGAAATTCCCTATCGTGACCTCGCCGATGTTCGCCCCGATGCGGATGCGGATCTGAAAGAAGGCGAAGAGCGTGGACGAAAGGTCGTTCTTGCTTCTCAGGGAGTTGATGATGTCGAAGGCCTCCGAGAGCGCCGCGTGCGCCTCCTCGGGGGCCGAGGCGTCGATAAACCGCCCGTCGGCGTGGTTGAAGAGTATGCATATCCTCTGCATTTCGACGCAGGTGAAGAAAAGCTCGCGCGCGATGAGCGAGAGTCGTTCCTCCTTGTCGAGCGTCCTGAGCCTGCGGTCGAGGACGTCGTCGAACTGGAACATCATCGAGTCGCCCTCGATCTTGTTCATGTAGCCGCCGTGGCGCTCGAGAACTATCTGGAACGCGGTATAGAGGCCGTTGAGGAGTATCTGGTTTTCCTTCGGGCTCAGGAATTTCGAAAGGTAGGTATAGTCGGCGATGTCGATAAAGCCCACGCCGACATGGCTTTCGAGCGAGTGCGGGGGAATTCGTCCGATGTCGCAGATCGCGCGTACGAGGCTCCGCGGAGTGTAAAAATCGCGAATGGATTCGATCAGTTCCGTTTCGGTAACGGGCGTTTTTTCGGATAAACTTTTATCTCTCATACGGAAACTGTAACCCGCCGGGACGGTAAAGACAACCCGTGTTGGGGGTTTTTTTACCGATATGCCCCGGGGATTACGGCATGTCTGGAGATTTTCGATATTCCTTGAGAAAGCCGAATTTCATCGTCCGAAGGGATTCCGTCAAGGCGACCTTGTAGATATGAGGATTCAGGATTCGGCGATACGAGCGGTCGAATTCCTCGAGCCCTCCGCGAACGCGGGATCGAATGCGATCGAGACTTTCCGCCTCGGCCAGCCGGGCGCCGCCTTTCATGCGGGGCGAAAGAAGGGGAACGGCCTTCACGGCGGCGAACTCAAAGCTCTGATAGTCGTTCGAGGGGTGGTAAAAGCGGCGTTTGACGGCGGCCTCCAGGGGCTCTCCCTCGAGAGAGAGGACGTCGGCCTTCGCGGTACCGTCCGCGTTGAAGAGCCGCCACACTTGCTTGACGCCGGGATTCGTCGTCTTGTCGGGATTGTCCGAGAGCTTCATCGTCGGCTCGAGGCCTCCCGCGCCGTCGGATTTCGCGGCGAGTTTATAGACGCCGGTGAATGACGAGTCGCTTCCGCCGGTAACCATGTGCGTCCCGACTCCCCAGGAGTCGATGGGAGCCTCGTTCAGCACGAGCGACTCGATGATCTCCTCGGTGAGCTCGTTCGATACGGTGATGGTCGCCTCGTGCAAGCCCGCCCGGTCGAGCGCCGCGCGCACCTCGCAGGAGAGGTACTGGATGTCTCCCGAGTCGAGGCGCACGCCGAAGCGGTGTCCCTTTTCGGCGAGCCGCTTTCCCGCCTTGATGGCGGCCTCGATTCCGGACTCGAGGGTGTTGTAGGTGTCGATGAGGAAGACGGACTTGCCGGGATACACTTGCGCGTACGCGTCGAAGGCCTCCTCCTCGCTCGGGAAGGACATGACCCAGGAGTGGGCCATCGTACCGAGCGCCGGTATGCCGTAGACGCGGCCCGCGAGGGCGTTGCTCGTGCCCGAGGCGCCGCCGATGTACGCCGCGCGGCTCGCGCTCATCGCCCCGTCGAAGCCTTGCGCCCTCCTGAGGCCGAACTCCATGATCGATCCCTTGTTCGAGGCGAGCCATATCCGCGCGGTCTTGGTGGCGATGAGACTCTGGAAGTTGACGAAATTGAGGATGAGCCCCTCGAGGATCGCGGCCTCGATGACGTTCGCGTGCACGCGCAGGAGGGGCTCGTTCGGGAAGACGATCGTCCCCTCGTCCATCGCCCAGATGTCACCCGTGAACCGGAAGTCCGCGAGGTAGTCGACGAAACCCCGCTCGAAGGTCCCGAGTCCCGAGAGCCAGGCGATGTCCTCCGGCGAGAAACGGAACGACGAGATCGCGTCGAGGAGCGGG
Source organism: Spirochaetota bacterium (assembly GCA_023393015.1). GTDB lineage: Bacteria > Spirochaetota > Spirochaetia > Treponematales > Treponemataceae > Teretinema. Next base: position 42,149 of record JAEWMY010000010.1, on the reverse strand, counting down.
TTGAGGCCGGCGAAGACCGAAAAGCCGCCGTCGAATGGTTGGCGGCGGAAGAACATGTCGAAGACCGCCGGCGAGTTCATCCCGCGCTTCCAGTATCCCTGCGCCATCGTCAGTTCGTAAAAATCGGTGAAGAGCGCGCTGTCAGTCATGTGTCGTCTCCTTGCGGACGGCGGAACCCGACGCCCGTTTGACTATCTCTATCCTGCTCGGTATGCGCGTGCGCAGTTCCGAAACGTGGGAGATTATTCCCACCATGCGATGCCCGCGGATCTCGTCGAGTATCGATATGGCCCGCTCGAGGCTCGCCTCGTCGAGGGAGCCGAAGCCCTCGTCGATGAAGACGGCGTCGAGCTGGATGCCGCCCGATCTCGATTGTATCGAATCGGCGAGTCCGAGGGCAAGGCTTATCGAGGCCATGAAGGTCTCGCCGCCCGAGAGAGTGCCCGAGGGTCGCGCCTTTCCCGTGTAGGAGTCGAGTATCTCGAGCTCGAGCCCCGAAAGGCTGTTGCCCTTGCGGTAGCTTTCGTTCAGCTGGATACGGTAGCGTCCCTCGCTCATGCGGCCCAGCCGTTCGTTCGCGAAGGCCGCGATCTCCTCGAGGTACATCCCGAGTATCCACGCGTCGAAACTCACGCGCGCGGGGTTCGCGCCCGACAGGTCCTGCGAAAGCGAGACGATCGCCCCGGCGCGGGAGGCGCGTTCGGCGCGCTCGGCCTCGAGCTCGTCCCATTGGCGCTTGAGGGAATCGAGCGAGGCGAGGGACGAGGACGCTTGCTCGAGCGCGCGGTCGGCGTCCGAGGCCCTCGCCTCGACGTCCGCGATCTCGCCTTCGATAGCGGACGCCTCCGGTCCGCTCCATGCCGCGAGCTCGCGCTCCGTTCCCGCGAGCGCTCCCCTCGCGGCGGCGAGCTCTCCCTTCCATTCGCCGATCGCGCGCTCGGCGCGCTCCGTTTCCGCGGGATCGACGTCCGCAGCCCTGACCGCCTCTTCCCCGGCGAAACCCGCCCCGGCGAGCGCGAGCGCGAATTCCTTTTCCGCCGACGCGAGCGTTTCCGCCGTCTTGCCCGTGGCGCGGACGAGGGCGTCGCGACGTTCTTCGAGGGCCGCGAGGGTCTTGCCGGTTCGCTCCCTGCGGTCGTCGCTTGAGGCGATCTCGGCGTCTATGGCGAGTATCCGCGCCGAGACGATTTCCGACGCCTCTGTCGCGTCGGCGGGGTCGAACTCGCGCTTCGCGGCGTCCTTTTTCCGACCGGCCGACTTGACCGCGCCTTCGGCCGCGTCCGCCGGAAACGCCTCGAGGTACCGGCGTTCCTTCGCCTCCATCGCCGTTTTTCCCGCCGCGACTGTGGCCTCGAGGGCCGCCCTTTCGGCGCGGGAGGAGGCGAGGTCGCGCTCGTGTCTCTCGCGAACCGTCCTGAGCCGTTCGACCTCGCGAAGGGCCTTTTGCGAAAGTACGAGGGCGTCGTGGGCCTCCTGCATGGCGGCGGCCGCGCGCTTGACAGATTCCGCCGCGTCGGCCGGCGGCGGTATGTCCGCGGGCGCGATGCAGGACGGGTCGGCCGCCTTTCCGTCCGGACGGGACGCGGTCTCGCAGTATCGAGCGATGAGCGCGGTCACGCGTCCCCGCGCCGTCTCGAGGTTCGCGTCGTGAGCCGAGGCCTCGGCCGAAAGGCGCGTGACGCGCGCGGCGAGTTCCTCTATATTCCTCCGCGCGGCGTCTATCCGCTCTGGCGTCGCGATTCCCTCGAGGGCGAACGCGCTCGCTGGCTTCGGATGCTCGGTCGATCCGCAAACGGGGCAGGGCTCGCCCGGCACGAGCCGTTCGGCGAGCGTTCCCGCGACCGAGGCGTCGCGCTCGCGTCCGGCGGCCAGCTCGAGCTCCCGGAGTTCGGCGGCGCGCACCTTCGCGTCGCCGGCCGCCTCCGCGGCGCGCCTGCGCGATTCGCGCGCGGCTCCCTCGTGGCCCGCGAGCGCGAGTCGTTCCCGGGAGTACTCGTCCGCGAGCGTCTTGAGCTCGCGGGAGAGCTCGAGCGCGGCGCGCGCGCGCGATTCCGCCTCTCCCCGTTCCTCGAGCGCCGAGGCGTCCGCCGAAAGACCCGCGAGGTTCGCCGTCACCGACTCGATCTCCGAGACGAGCGCACGCTCGCGCGCTCCCGTCTCCTTGATGCGTTCGCGCAGTTCCGCCGCCTCCGCCAAGTCCGATGCGAGCTCGACGGCGATGCCCGCCGCGATGGCGAGCCGCTCCTTCCTGACGAGAAGTACTTCGCGCTCGCGCGCGAGCCCGGCGAGCCGTTCGCGGTCCGACTCGAGCGAGCCGATCTCCCCGACCGTTTGCGCGATGCGTTCCGCGACCGCGGAGAGTTCCTCCCTCGCCGACAGTCCCTCGGAACGGAGTTCCTCGATGCGGTCGAGCGACCGCGCGAGGGGACGGGCCAGGCGCGCGAGCGCGATTCCGGCGCGCGACGCCTCCATCCCGGCGCTCATTCCCTCGAGGCGCGAAACCTCTTCCGCGAGCCGTTCGCGTTCCGCGCGGCGCTCCTCGCGCGCGCGCGCCTTCTCCCTGAGCGCGGACTTCTCGGAGTGAAGCCTGCGAAGGGAGGATATCTCCGCCTTGGCCCTTTCGACGGCCTCCGCAAGGGACGCGCGGTCCCGTTCCCACGCGAGCGGGTCGAACCGCTCGCGGAGCGAGAGTATCGCGCGTTCGGTGCCCGCGAGGAGCGTTTCCGCCTCTCGCGCGCGGTTTCGAGCGAGCTCGATGACGCGCCCGTGACGCTCCACCGGGAAGAGTTTCGAGAGTACCTGCTTGCGCTCGGTGGAATTCTGCCGGAGGAATCTGGCGAACTCGCCCTGCGGAAGGAGGACGATGCGCGAGAACTCTTCCTCGGAAAGGCCTATGAGCGAAAGGATGGCCCGTTCGGTGTCGCTCTTGTTCGTCGACGAACGGCTTTCCCACCGGGAACCGTCCCATTCCTCGAAGGCGACGTCGTCGGGGGTTTTTTGCGCCTTGCCGCTCCGCTTCCCGACGCGTTCTCCCGGCAGCGAGCGCCTGACGCGGAACCGTCTCGCTGCGAGGGAGAACGTCAACTCGACCGCGCTCTCCTCGTCGTCCGACGCGAACTGGCAGCGCATCTGCCGCTCGAGTCCCTTTCGCGCGCCGGGCGCGGTTCCGTACACCGCGTAGGCGATCGCGTCGAACACGGTCGTCTTTCCCGCGCCGGTTTTCCCGTAGACGAGGAAGATGTCGCCGAGGGCGGTGAAGTCTATCTCGTGAAGGCCCGCGAAAGGGCCGAAATTCGACATGACGAGTCGTTCAGGCCTCATCCGCGCACTCCTTCAGGAGGGAGGCGAATAGCTCCCGCTTCGCCGGGTCGACGGAGCCGTAGAGCATCTCCTCGAAGCGGCAAAAATCGGAGACGGGATCGCGCGTTTGGCCGTTCGCCTCTCCCGCGACGGTCGGGTCGGACGCGGAAGATGCGCCGAGCGCGCCCTGCCTGACGCTCAGGAGGTACGGGAATTTAGCGCGGAGGAGTCCTATGGGATTCGCGACGAGGCTTGAGTCCGTCAGCGTTATCTCGAGCCAGTCGGCCGCGCGGGCGTCATGGGCGCTCCCCGAGTGGAAATCGGCGAAGGAGCCCGAAAGACGCGTGACGGCGCGGAAGGGAGTTACCGGGACGTCGGTAACCGAGACGGGAAAGCCCTTCGAGCGGCAGTCGATGTCGACCTTGAGAAAGCGCTTGCGGTCGGCCGCTTCGTCGAAGGCGTACGCGAGCGGCGAGCCCGAATACCAGACGCGGTCGGTTACCCGCTGCGGCCGGTGAAGGTGCCCGAGGGCGACGTAGCTGAAGCGCGCGAAAAGCGCGGGCGGCACGCGCTCGGCGGAACCCACGAATATCCTCTCGGAACTCGACTCGGCCCCGCCGGCGGCGAAAAGGTGGGCGACGAGTACGGAGGGGACACCCGCGAGATCCGGCGACGAAAGGACCGCGTCGAGGCGGCGCGCGGCTTCCGAGGCGAGATCCGCCTGGGTCGCGAGGATACGGATCGAAGGCTCGGGTCCGTCCGGTTCGCGGTCAAAATCGAATTCCGGCGCGACGGCGCCCGACTGAGCGCCCGCTTGTCCCGCCGACCGGGCGTCCGTTCGAGCGAGCGCCCGAACGGACGGTCGCGCGGCCGCGTCGTCCGGGGGGGCAAGCGTTCCTGCCGAGAGAAACGGAAGCAAAAAGAACGCTAGCCGGTCGTCGCCTTTTGAGAGTATAATCGGAGTGAAGGAACGTTCGGGATCGCCGACGATGTGTATGCGCTGTTCGCCCAGGATCGCGTCCGCGAACGAAAGACGCTGCGCCGAGTCGTGGTTTCCGGGGACGATGAAGATATCGACGTCCGGCCGTTCCTTCCTGACGCGCGCGAGAAAGCCGCTGAACAGGGCGACCGCCTCGGCGGGCGGGACCGCGCGGTCGTATACGTCCCCCGCGATGACGAGGGCCGAGTAGTCGTCCGCGCCGAGTTCGCGCGCGAGCAGGTCGAGCATGGCGGCCTGGTCCTCGGCGAGCGAGGCGTCGTGGAGCGTCTTGCCGAGATGCAAATCGCCGGTGTGGAGCAGCTTCATGCCGTACACTCTATGTGGAATGCGCCCGTCTGTAAAGGGCGCGTTTCGCCGAAGGAAGAATCGATTGATTAGAACCGGATCGAGAATAGCGCTCTTCGCCGCCTCCGTTTTTTTCCTGCTTTGCTGCACCGCCGGCGTTTTTTTGCTGGCCGTATCGCCGACCAACCGCCTTCAAGCCGAGTACGACTCGGTGCTCGAACTCGATTCCGCCCTCGCGGACCTCCAGCGCTCCCTTTTGCGCGCGGCCCTGTCCTCTCCCGACCTCGCCCGGGCCGCCGTCGAAGGACCGCTGTCGCGCGCCGAAAAAACCCTCGCCGCCGCCTCGTCCCTCGAGGTTGTCTCGCGCGTGAGCACCTCCTTCATCGACTCGCTTCCCCCGGCAGGGGCGGCCATCGAATCGGCGCGCTCTCTCGCCTCCGCTCCCGGCGACGAGGCGGAATTCGCCGCGGGCGCTATCTCCGTTTCCGGCGAGATCGACAAGGCCCGCGCCGGGATCATGGCGGCCCGGCCCTTCGTCGCCCGAGCGATCGACTCCATACGGTTCCGGACCTTCGCCGTTTCCGGATCGATCATCGTCGGCACCTGGCTTCTCGGGCTTCTCGCCGTCAGGCTCCTTTCCGTCTCGCTGTCGCGTTCCTCGCGACGCGCGGTCGCCGTGCTCGATTCGGTGCTCGCGGGAAACGTCGAGTCCTCGCTCGACGGAGTGGAGGCGGAAGGGGATCGCGACGCGCTCATGAAACGCGTATCCGAACTCGTCGGCGCGCTCCGGGAGATCAGCGCCTCCGTGAGCGCAGACCTCTCGTCGAACATCGCCTCCTCCTCGAGCCTGACGGACTCTCTCGGAAACACCTCCGCGACCTTCGAGGTGGTTGACGGCTTTATCGAGAACATACGCGGCGAGGTCGGCTCTCTCGAACAGCAGGTCAAGACCGTCAAGCAGGGTCTCGAGCGGATAACCACCGGGCTCGCCCATCTCGGCACGGGAATCGCGGACCAGAAGGGCGTCGTCGAGGGCTCGCTCGAGTCCGTCAACGGGATGATCGATTCCGTCGGAGAGATGGCGGAGCGGGCGGTACGCGACGAGCGCGTCGTGCACGACCTCGTCGTCTCGTCCGCCGAAAGCCAGGAGCTCTTCTCGTCGACCTACCAGAAGATCACGACGATCAAGGACAGCGTCTCGCGCATCAACGGGATGGCTTCGGTCATCGACTCCATCGCCGAGCAAACGAGCATGCTCGCGCTCAACGCGGCCATCGAGGCGGCGCACGCGGGGGACGCGGGCAAGGGCTTCGCCGTCGTCGCCGAGGAAATCACCAAGCTCGCCGAGGCCGCCTCGGAAAGCTCGCGCGAGATATCCCTCTCCATCGAGGAGATCGTCGAGAATATCACCGCGATGGCGGATTCCTCGGGCGCGCTCGACACCGCCTTTTCCGCGATGACGACCGACATAGAGCTCGCGCACCGGACGATCCTCGAGTTTTCCCGCGGACTCGCCGCGTCCAACCGCGACACGAAGGGCGTGCTCGAGACGATGAACGCCCTGAACGCCGTCTCGAACGAGGTGACGAGGGACTCGGGCCTCATGGCCGAGGGCGCGGGCGAGATCGAGAAATCGATGGCAGAGCTCGAGATGATCTCGAGCCGGGTCTTTGACGGGATCACGGCGATGTCCCACATGCTCGACGGCCTCAAGGACGCGGTAGCCGAGTTCGGCAAGGTCTCGGCCGAGATGAAACGCTCCGGCGAGGCCATTTCCGGAACCTTGGAGCGGTTGAAGTAAGCTCCCGTTTCGTGCTATTTTTCCTTCCATGAAAATCGACATGTCGCTTTCCGGTCTATCCGAGTCGTTCCCCCGGGACTTTTCCGAGTCGGAGAAGGCACAGGCAAAAACCCTGTTTCTCAAGCGCCTTTCTCTCCTTGCCCACGAATTCTACGGCGGCAAGATGCAAACCCTGCCGAAGTGCGGCCTCTACGGCTTCAACTGGTTCAACGCCTGGTACACTCCCGGCGTGTCCGCCGTTTCCACGGCCATCCGCGACGACAACGACGCCTCCTTCACCCTTTCGAACCGCGGGAACCTCGTCGCGGTCGTGAGCAACTCGACCCGCGTGCTCGGCGACGGCGACTGCACGCCCCCCGGCGGCCTCGGCGTAATGGAAGGCAAGGCGATGCTCATGAAATACCTCGGAGGCGTCGACTCGATCGCTCTCTGCGTCGATTCCCGCGTCAGGCCCGACGAAGCGGCCGCCCGCGGACTCGCGGCCGGCAAGCACGACCCCGCCAAGATCATCGAGTTCGTCCGGATGCTCGAGCCCTCGGTCGGCGCGGTGAACCTCGAGGACATCAGTCAGCCGGAGTGCTTCCGCGTGCTCGACGAACTCCGCGAGGCTTGCGACATACCGGTGTGGCACGACGACGCCCAGGGCACCGCGTGCATCACGCTCGCCGGCCTCCTGAACGCCCTCAAGCTCGCGGGCAAAAGCATTTCCGAAGCGAAAATCGTCCTTCTCGGCGCGGGCGCGTCGAACACGACAATCGCCCGGCTCATCCTGGCCGACGGGGGAGATCCCGCGAAGATGATCGTCTGCGACTCGCGCGGCGCGCTTCATGCGGGGAGATCCGACGTCGAAAAGGACACGCGCTATTACCGCAAGTGGGAACTGTGCCTTTCGACGAACCCGGGCAGGGTCGAAACGATCGAGGAAGCGCTTGCCGGCGCCGACGTGCTCATCGCCCTTTCGACGCCCGGACCCGACACCGTGAAAAAGGAATGGATCGCTTCGATGGCCGCGAAGGCCATCGTCTTCACCTGCGCGAACCCCGTTCCGGAGATTTGGCCGCACGACGCGAAGGACGCGGGCGCCTTCATCGTCGCGACCGGCCGGGGAGACTTCCCGAACCAGGTGAACAACTCCGTGTGCTTCCCCGGCATCCTCAAGGGCGCCCTTCTCGTGCGGAGCCGGAAGATCACCGACGGCATGGCGATAGCCTGCGCGCACTCGATCGCCGACTATTCCGAGAAAAAGGGAATCGACCCCGAGCATATCGTGGTGACGATGGAGGACGAGGACGTCTTCGCCTGCGAGGCCGCCGACGTCGCCATGAAGGCGATAGAGGAGGGCGTCGCGCGCGTGACACTTTCATGGCAGGAGGTTCACGACCGCGCCGCGCGCGACATCGCCGCCGCCCGCGGCGTCACGAAGCTCCTCATGGATACCGGCCACATCCCCGAACCCGACGAGGCGATGCTCGAAGAGGCCATGCGTTACGCGACGGACGCCGTGGTCGCCGCGAGAAAGAAAACCTGAGCGATCGGTAGTTACCGATGATCCGCGAATCAAGGGGGAGCGCGGTGGCTTCCCTCGTCCTCTGCTCGCTCCTGTGGAGCTCGGGCGGCCTTCTCATCAAACTCGTGGACTGGGATCCGCTCGCCATCGCGGGCGCCCGAAGCGCGATAGGACTTGCGACGATGATCCTGATTCTCGGCCTCCCGAGATTCACGTTCGGCGTCGACCAGGTCATGGTCGCGCTTTCGTACTCCGCGACCATGATCCTCTTCGTAGTCGCCAACAAGATGACGACCTCGGCGAACGCCGTGCTCCTGCAGTATACGGAACCGGTGTACATAATCCTGCTCGGCCGCCGGTTCCTTCCCGACGAAAAAACGGGCCTTTCCGACTGGCTCTGCGTCGCGGGAATACTGTTCGGCATGGTGCTCTTCTTTTTCGACGACCTGAGCCTGTCCGCCAACGCCGGAAACCTGCTTGCCGTCCTTTCCGGGATTACCTTCGCCTTGACCGCCGTGTTCATGAGACGCCAGAAGGCGGGGCGCCCCGCCGACTCGCTCATGCTGGCTCACGTCCTTACCTTAGCCGTGTCCGCTCCCTTCATGTTCCGGGCGGGACTTCCGTCGCCCGCGAGCCTCGGCGGCCTCGCCCTGCTCGGGCTCTTTCAGATGGGCATTCCGTCGGTACTGTACGGGCGGGGCATACGGGGCGTTTCGGCCGTCGGGGCAGCCGTCATCACCATGCTCGAACCCGCGCTCAACCCGATTTGGGTCGCCCTGATCGTAGGCGAAATCCCCTCTTCCCGGGCCGTCGCCGGCGGATGTATCATCCTCCTTTGCGTGACCGCGCGCACGGTTCTCAAAGCGGAAAAAATGTAATATACTGCCCGCCTATATTTGGAGGAATACGATAATGGCAATTCAAAGAACCTTTGCCATGCTGAAACCGGGAGTGCTTCAGCGCAGGATTGTGGGGGACGTCATGTCCCGTTTCGAACGAAAGGGCCTCAACATAGTCGGCCTCAAGGTAATGGTTATCCCGCCCCTGGTCGCCGCGACGCACTACGCCGAGCACAAGGGCAAGTCCTTTTACGACGATCTTATTTCGTACATCATTTCGGGACCCGTGGTCGCCATGGCGATAGAGGGAGACGAGGCGATCCAGCTCGTGCGGCGCCTGTGCGGCCCGACGGCGGTGTGCGAGTCGCTTCCCGGGACGATCCGCGGGGACTATTGCCTGCACACGAACCACAACATCATTCATTCCTCGGATTCCGCCGAAAGCGCGGACCGGGAGCTCAAGCTCTTTTTCCAGCCGAACGAACTCGTATCCTGGAATGACGGCAACGTCGGCTGGTATTAGGCGATAAGGAAGTAACATGGGACAGACTATCGGGATTATCGGGGCGGGCGCCTGGGGAACGGCCATGGCGATCTCTCTCGCGCGGCAGGGACATTCGGTCGAGCTGTGGGCCATGGAAAAAGACGTCGTCGAGTCGATCAACGAACGGCGCGAAAACGAGCGGTTCCTTCCCGGATTCAAGACGCCCGAAAACCTCGTGGCCTCTGGGGACATCCGCGCGGTCGCGGACGGCAAGGCCTTCCTGATCCTGGCGAGTCCTTCGCTCTATCTCGCCCGCACGATGGGCGGTCTTCTCGACGTACCCAACATACGGGACGGGTCGACGTGCGTCGGCGTCCTGACGAAGGGCTTCATTCCGTCTGACGAAGGGCCCCGCCTCATACTCGAGACGCTCGAGGGCGTCCTTCCGGAGTCCTACCGCAAGTCGACCGTATACATATCGGGACCGAGCCACGCCGAGGAAGTCGCCATGGGGAAGGTAACCGGCCTCATCGCCGCGAGCGAGAATCCCATGAACTCGATCCGTTTCCGCGAGGTCCTGAAATCGAAAGGGCTCCTCGTCTACTCGAGCCTCGACGTCATCGGCGTCCAGATCTGCGCGGCGGCCAAGAACGTCGTCGCCATCGCCTTCGGCTGCCTCGACGCCATAGCCGAGAAGAGCGACGCCTTCGGCGACAACACCGAGTCGCTTCTCTTCGCCGCGGGTCTCAACGAGATACAGATCATCGGCCGCGCGATGGGCGCGACCCATCCGGAGACCTTCACCTCGCTTTCGGGCGTCGGGGACCTCGACGTGACTTGCCGGAGCAAGTTCGGCCGCAACCGGCGGTTCGGCCACGATATCATCAACAACCGCGTGCTCGCGAAGTTCAGGGATCTCGACGACCTCATCGACCGCATCGCCGAGATAGGCTATCTTCCCGAGGGCGCCGTCGCCTGCAAGTACGTGAAGCAGATCGCCGAGCGGCATTCCCTCAAGCTCCCGATTTGCGACGGCTTGTACCGCATACTCAACCGCGAACTCGAGCCCGCCGAGTTCATCGAGAAGCTCCTCGACGGGGCCCAGATCTAGCCATGCTCGACCGATTGACCGGAAGCATCGGCGACGTCGTACGCCGCATATCGGGAAAGGCGACGATAACCGAGAAGAACGTCGAGGAGGCCGTCGAGGAAATCAAGATGGCCCTGCTCGAGGCGGACGTGAACCTGCGCGTCGTGAGGAGATTCGTCAACGGTACGATCGAGGAGGCGAAGGGGGAGGCGGTGCTCCGCTCCGTCAATCCCGGCCAGCAGTTCGTCAAGATCGTGCACGACCGGATGGTGGCCCTGCTCGGCGACGAGCGCCAGGACCTCCGTCTCAAGGGACCCGACACGCAGTCCGTCATCCTCTTTCTCGGCCTTCAGGGGTCGGGAAAGACGACGAGCGCGGCGAAGCTCGCTTCCCGCCTCAGGAAGCAGGGACGGAATCCCCTGCTCGCGGCGTGCGACCTCGTGCGCCCGGCCGCCGTCGAGCAGCTTTCCGTGCTCGCCGAGCGGGTCGGCGTACCCGTCTACAAGGAAGACACGAAGGACGCCGTGCGCGTCGCGAAGAGCGCGCTCCAGTACGCGCGCAAGAACGGGCACGACGTCCTGATCGTCGACACCGCCGGCCGCCTCCAGGTCGACGAGGCGATGATGCGCGAGATCGTCGATATCAAGAAGGCCGTAGACCCCGTCGACACCGTCCTCGTCGCCGACGCGATGACCGGGCAAAACGCGGTCGAGATCGCGAAGGCCTTCGACGAGCAAGTCGGCATTACCGGCGTCATCCTCTCGAAATTCGACTCGGACGCCCGCGGCGGCGCGGCCCTCTCCCTCCGGAGCGTCACGGGAAAGCCCCTCCTTTTCGTCGGTACGGGCGAGAAGATCGAGGATCTCGAGCCCTTTCACCCGGACCGCATGGCCGGACGCATCCTCGGCATGGGCGACGTCGTCAGCCTCGTCGAAAAGGCGCAGGAGACGATCGACGTCGCGGAGGCCGAACGGCTTCAGAAAAAAATGGCGAGCGAGTCGTTCACCCTCCAGGACATGCTCGACCGGCTCGAACAGGTCGGGAAGATGGGTTCCCTGCAGTCGATGCTCGAGATGCTTCCGGGGATGGCCGGACAGATGCGCGAAGAGGACCTCGATACCTCCGCGATCAAGTCGCAAAAGGCGATCATCCAGTCCATGACGAGGAAGGAACGCGACAACCACCTGATAATCGGGCCGTCCCGAAGGAAGCGGATCGCGCGCGGCTCGGGCACGTCCGTGTCCGAAGTGAACCGGCTCATCAAGCAGTTCGAGAAAATGCGCCAGACCATGCGGAAGTTCGCCAAGAACAAGGGTATGGCCGCGAAGATGCTCGGCTCGATGGGCGGCTTTTAGGGTAGGCTTTCGGGTTTACTTCTCCCCGGAACGGTCCGACGACAGCTTCTTGCTCCAGGCCCTCTGCAGGAGCCCCTGGGCGAAGAGCGTCGCGCGGTTCCTTCCGTTCGTCTTCGACTGATAGAGGGCCTTGTCCGCGTCTCCGATGAGCACGAGACTCGCGGCCCCGGGCAGGGGCTCGACCATCCGGGCTCCGACGCTTACCGTCACCGTCACGTCGCGCTCCTCTCCCGATGCGGGATCCACGATCGGGACGCGGAGCGCCTCCACCGAGCGCCGTACGCGCTCGGCGACGATCATGAGCGACTTCGCGTCGCAGTCCGTCACCAGAACAGAAAATTCCTCGCCGCCGAACCGCGCGGCGCAATCCTCGTCGCGGATCGCCTGACCGATCGCCCCGGCGATCGCGATCAGGGCCTTGTCCCCGTTGACGTGGCCCCAAGTGTCGTTGAAACGCTTGAAGTGGTCGACGTCGAGCATCAGTATGCCCGGCCTCGTGTTGCGCCTTCGCGAATGCGCGATCGACTCGTCGAGCCTTCGGACGAAATAGTCGTGCGTGAAAAGTCCCGTCTTCGGTTCCGTGATGGAGCTTTCGTAATGAAGGCCGTTCTGTATGCTGACCGACAGGAACCTGATCATGCGGTCGACGTATTTTTGTTCGTGCTCCTTGTAGGCGTCTCCGACGATCTTCTTGCCGAGGATGACGACCCCGTACATCCCGCCGATGCCGAACATCGGGAAGATCACCTCGGGGGAAAACCGGCGGAGTTCCGGCCCGAAGGACTCCGCGCCGTACTCGTCCGAGAGATCCTCGAAGCGGATGCTGGCCGGCATCCGGGAAAAATGCTCCTTGAGCCATTCGTAGTATTCGGTCGGCACGGATTCGTCCGTTTCCTTGAGGTTCCGGTAACAGAATTGCCTGAGTTCCGCCCCGCGCGGGGGATGCACGATAAAGGCGAGGAACTCGGGAACGAAATGGTCGAGTATGCGGGAGATGATAAAATCGAGCATGGAACCGACGTTCGTGTAGGAAACGAGAAGGGCGGCGTCGTTCAGCAGTCGCTCGAGCTCGCGATTTTCCTTCCTCAAGTCGCCGAGCGCGTCCAAGGCTCCGGATTTCTCAAGGTGGTTGAACTGAGCGAGCACATCCGACGAAACGGGCATACGGTAATTGTAAGCCCGTTTCGCCGAGTTGTCACGCGCGCATTTCGGACTATTTTCTCGCGATCAGCGTCGCCGTCGTGTCCGCGTTGAACACGGTCACGTTTCCGTCGGGATCGATCGTGCAGGCGAGCGGCGCGAGGACGAAGGGGAACTTCTTCGCGCTTGACCAGGTAACCCCGCCGTCTTCGCTCGTCCTGACGAGGAGCGCGGGTTTTCCCGCGTCCTTGCCGATTGCCGCGGCAACGCCCGAGTCTCCCGTAAAGCGGATGGCGGCCCCTTGCGTCTTTCGGCCCCACAGGGGCTTGAACGACTCGTCGGATTTCGGGAAGGGCGCGGCGCGTTCGGTCCAGGAACTCCCGCCGTCGGTCGTAGCGAAGAGCCTGCCTTCCATCGAAAGAACGTAGCCCGCGCCCTTCCCGGCGCAGCAGATCGTCTCCACGAGGCCGAAATCGGCGGGAAGGGTCAGCGTGGTCCAGGCCGATCCCGCGTTTTCGGTTTGTCCGAGCCACGACGTCGAGGCCGCCCAGCCCGTGGTGTCGTCGGCGAACGAAACGGATTTTCCGATCGAACCGCCGATGTTTTCCTTCTTTTGCCAGTTCTTTCCGCCGTTCGTAGACACGATGAAGTTGCTGCCGTTTCCCGTCGCGAAGCACGTTCCCGATCGGGTGATCTCGGCCGCGAACATGCACACGGAACGGTTCGTTCCGGCGATCCAGTTTTTCCCGCCGTTCTCGGTATATTCAACGCCGCCCGAGTATCCGGCGTTAAAGCCCGCGCCCGACGGGGTCAGAAGGGCGACATAGGCCCGATCGGACAATTTTGCCGAGGGTTTTCCGCGCGACCACGCGGAACACGACGCGAGAGACGCGACGGTCGACACGATAGCTACTGAGGCGAGAGCCACGGTTATCGGTTTCATGCAATCCTCCTTGGGGATTTCCGAGTTTTTCGGTCTCAGTATATCCGCGCGGGGAATGGTTATGAATGAACAATTCGCAGCAATGATTGGACTTTTCGCAGGACTTACGCGGTGCGTTCGTAGGGGTCCGGGTATTTTTTCCTGTAGGCGACCGGTGAAAGGCCGTGCCGCTTTCGGAACGCCCGGCTGAAGTACGCCTCGTCCGCGAAACCGACCCGTGAGGCGATCTCCCGTACGTTCAGCGTCGTGTTGCGGAGCATCGCGGCGGCGACCTCGATCCGGATGTTCGTCAAGTACGCGATCACGCTCATCCCGACGGCCTCGCGGAATTTCTCGTTGAGCGAGGTGCGGTTCGTGGCGAAACGCTCGGCGATCGAGTCGAGGCTGATCCCGTCGGCGTAGCGGGTATGCAGGTATTCGAGGATCGGGTCGAGCGGCCCGGACCGGCTCACGAGATAGCCCTCGGCGCGTTCGGGGGAATACCGATCCCGCTCGAGCAGGAGCAGTATCTCGAGGAGGTACGAACGCGACATGCACGGCCAGTAGGGGCCCTGTTCGTCGACCAGTTCCTTCTTGAGGCGGTCGAAGAGCGTTTTTAGCGCGAGCGAGGCCGACGGATTGAGGGCGCGACAGGTAAAACCGTCTTCGCCGACCGAGAGAAAGGGCCTGAGGAAAAGGAGCGTCGAGCCGTCGAACCGGGAGACGGTCTCGGGCTCGTCCGGAAGGGACGAGTTGATCGCGTCGGCGCGGAAGACGATCGATCGGGGAGTGCCACCGGTCGCCTCGAGACGCGTTATCGTCCCGGCGGTTCCCGAAATGACCGCCACGGGAGCCGGATATATCCTCGTATTCCCCGTCGCGGCCAGGGTCAGCGTCCCCTCGTCGAGGAGGACCAGGGCGTAGTATCCCGCCGGGGCGGGCACGGGCCGGGTGTCGACGACGATCGGCAGGGAAAAATCGGTGAAATGTTCGCGTCCCGAGGTCTTAAGCGACATACTATGACTATATCACGAAAAAAGGGCTGTTGTCCCGGATAAAGCCGTCGTATACTTCGGGTATGGAATCGCGGAACGCGTCCGGCGTCCTGGCCGGCTTTCTCATGCCCCATCCCCCCGTACTCGTCCCCGCCGTCGGCGGAGGCCGGGAACGCGAGGCCGGGGCTACCTCGGCGGCGTGCCGGGAGGCGGCCGCGCGGATCGCCGCGCTCCGTCCCGAGGCCCTCGTCGTCCTTTCTCCCCACGCACCGCTCTTCGGCGATTCCGTCTTCGTCTATCCCGAGCGGGTTTCGTCGGGCTCCTTCGCGCGGTTCGGCGCGCCGTCGACGACCCTGTCGTTTTCCTGCGACGGGGTCCTGCGGAACGAGCTCGTCCTCGCCCTCTCCGCGCGCGGCATTCCGCCGGGATCCCTCGCGGACGGCACGGTTTCGGGCGACCCGGCTTCGGGCGAGGGCCTCGATCACGGGACGCTCGTGCCCCTCTGGTTCGTCTCGGCCGCCGTTCCGTCCGTTCCCGTCGTCGCCCTCTCGCCCTGGTCCGGCGAGTCCCGTCGGGCAATCCTCGTCGGCGCCGCGATCGCGGAGGCGGCCCGAAACGCGGGTCGGCGAACGTGCGTCATCGCGAGCGGTGATCTGTCCCACCGCGTCAACCGCGAAAGCCCCTACGGCATGGCGCGCGAGGGGGCGATCTTCGACGGCGCGGTGTGCGAGGCACTGCGGTCGGGAACCCTCGAGTCGCTTGAATCCATCGATCCGTCGCTTGCCCGCCTCGCGGGCGAATGCGGCCTTCGTTCCCTGATGGCCCTCGCGGGCCTCTTTCCCCGCGCGCGTTCGGAGGTATTGTCCTACGAGGCGCCTTTCGGCATCGGCTACTGCGTGGCCGAGGTAACCCCCTTATAACCCAAGGAGGCGAACGTGGTATCTGAACGACATCGGGACGAAGAGTCGACGCCGGTGCGCATCGCCCGGATGACCGTGGAGTCATTCGTCAGGACGGGTCGGTTTCCTTCCGTATCCGAGGTGCCCGCCTTCGGCGCCGGGATGGCCGGCTGTTTCGTGTCCCTTCATCGGCGCGGCGCCTTGCGCGGCTGTATCGGCACCATCCAGCCCACGAAGGAGAGCGTCTCGTCCGAGATTATCCGGAACGCCGTGAGCGCCTGCTCGGAGGATCCCCGGTTCGACCCGGTACGCGCCGACGAGCTCGACGATCTCGAGATCAGCGTTGACGTGCTCGACGCGCCGGAGAAGGTGGACTCGCCCGAAGAGCTCGACCCGAAACGCTTCGGCGTCATCGTGACGAGCGGCGTAAGGCGCGGCCTCTTGCTTCCCGACCTCGAGGGAGTGGAGAACGTTGAGGATCAGCTCGGGATCGCCTGCCGGAAGGCCGGCATCCGGCCGGACGAACGCTATTCGATCGAGCGGTTTACCGTAACGCGTTATCTATGACCGACGAACGCGGCCCGACGCGCGCGCTCTATCAGGAACGCGCGCAAGCCGGCGCGCCGAACGCGAGCGACGCGCGATGCCTTCTCTGTCCGCGACGCTGCGTCATACCGGACGGCTCGGCGGGATTTTGCGGTTCGCGCGCGAATCGCGGGGGCGTTCTCGTCGCCGAGGGCTACGCCGTCGTGTCCGCGCTCGCCCTCGACCCGATCGAGAAAAAACCGCTTGCCCGCTTCAAGCCGGGGTCCGCGATCCTTTCCGTAGGCGGTTTCGGCTGCAATCTGTCCTGCAAGTTCTGCCAGAACCACCGCATCGCGCGGGCGCGACCACCGTCTGCCGCGGGCCTCGCCGGCGAACGAGCCGCGGGCCGTTCCGCCGGAGGCGACAGGGATTTCTCGATACTGGCGCCGGAGAATCTCGTCGGCTCGGCCCTTTCGTGCCGGGATCGGGGAAACGTCGGACTCGCGTTTACGTACAACGAGCCCCTGATCAACATCGAGTACGTGACCGATTGCGCCCGGCTCGCGAAGGACGCGGGTCTCGACGTCGTCCTCGTCACGAACGGGTACGTCAATCCCGGGCCGCTCGAGGAACTGCTTCCGTTCGTCGACGCCATGAACGTCGATCTCAAGGCCTTCACCGACGGTTTTTACGAGTCCGTATGCGGCGGGACGAGGCGGCCGGTTATGGAGACGATCGAGCGCGCCGCGGGCCGCTGTCACGTCGAGGTCACGACCCTCGTGATCCCCGGTCTCAACTCGGGTTACGCCGAGATCGACGCGCTGGCCTCCTGGCTCGCCTCCGTTTCGCCGTCGATTCCCCTGCACCTTACCCGCCATCATCCCGACTATCTCATGAGCGAGAGCGTTCCCATCGAACCCCGCGCGCTTCTCGCCCTCGTGGAGGTCGCGTCGGCACGGCTCGAGACGGTAATCGCCGGAAACTTGCGGAATTTTCCTTGAGAGTACGCGAGAAGGGGGGTATACTCAAACCATGCAAGACGAAACCATTATCAGTTCGAGCAAGGTCGGTCAGCGTCTTGACGCGATAGTCAAGAAAGACCAGGTATCATGCCTCATGTTCGAGAACGGGCAGATTCCGATCGTCAGCAAGATCACCATCGGTCGGTCCACCGAAAACGACGTCGTGATCGACAGCAAGCTCGCGAGCCGGTTCCACGCGATTATCCAGAAGATCAAGGATGATTATTTCCTCAAGGATCTCGACAGCACGAACGGCACGCTCCTGAACGGGCATCCGGTTCCGAAGGACAAGTACGTCAAGCTCGGTCACAGCGACACCGTGACCATCGGCAAGACGAACTTGACCATCGGGTAACCGCGAACGCGTATGGCGAACGTACCGGAGAAAATCGGCAAGTACAAGATCGAGTCCCTCGTCGCGCGCGGCGGGATGGGCGCCGTGTACCTCGCGGTACACCCCGACCTCAAGCGCAAGGTCGTCATCAAGAAGCTTTCGCTCCGCGGCGACTCGTCCGCGACCGAGCGGTTCAAGCGCGAGGCGAAGATACTCCTCGACTTGCAAAACCCCAACATCGTCCACCTTCACGATTACTTCCGCGAGGGCTCGTCGCAGTACCTCGTCCTCGAGTTCGTCGACGGGATGTCGCTCGACGCCCTGCTCAAGAAAAAGAAGTCCTTTTCAGGCGTCATGGCCCTCCTCGTCGTCTACGAGGTCTCCCTCGGGCTCAAGTTCGCGCACGACCGCGGTATCGTGCACCGCGACATCAAGCCGGGCAACATACTCATATCGCGGCGCGGGGAGATCAAGCTCGCCGATTTCGGCATCGCGGCCTCGGAGTATTCCGAAAACGACGCGGACGACATCGACTCCCCGACGGTTCAGCGGATCGCGGCCTCCGGAGGCAAGACGTCGAAGGACCTTACCCTCGCGGGTTCCATGCTCGGAACTCCTTCCTACATGCCGCCCGAGCAGTTTACCGACTCGAGTTCCGTCGACAACCGCGCGGACATCTACGCGGTCGGCGTGATGCTCTACGAGATGGTGACGGGCGTCAAGCCGTTTCCTGGCGGCTTCAACCCGCAGACCGTCGAGCTCATCCGCCGCGGCAAATACCTTTCGCCGAGAAAGATCGACCCGTCCGTCCCGCCGATCGTGTGCAGGCTGATCAGGCGGATGATTCGCCCCCAGGCAAAGAACCGGTTTCAGGACCTCGGCCCGGTGCTCCGCGTCGCGCGCCGGTACCTGAAGCGGTATCCCGTCAGGCAGGTTCGCGAGACCCTCGTCAAGAACATGCTGACCGCGACGGTCGCCGAGCCCGAGTTTCTTCCGAAGAAGCGGCCGGTTCTCCGCGCGATCGTCACCGTGGCCCTCGCCGCCGTCGTCTTCGCGGGCGGCTCGCTCGCCTGGAAAAGCGGGATCGTCTACCGCTATGTCCTCCGTTCCTGGTATACGCCGGTGTCCGTCGTGATGCGCGTCCCGGTATCCCTGCGCGAAACCGCCGACATGCAGTTCCGCGTGTTTTTCTTCGAGGACGACGGAAACAAGATACCCGAGGTAACGGGGGCGCGTCGCGTGCTCACCGAGGCGAAACCGCCGCTCGCCAAGCGCCTTTTCGGAAAGGTCGATACCGCTCCGAAATCGCGTATGGATTTGACCGCCGCCGAGGCGTGGTTCAGGCCGGGGTCATACCGCGCCAAGGTCGTCGCCGGTTCGCGCGTGTGGTGGCAAACCTTTTCGGTCGGGCGCGAGGACGTGTATCTCGAGCCTGACTTCGGAGGCACCGAGCCCCGTCCGCTCAGGATCAGGGCGCGTGCCCTCGACATCGGCACGGGCAAGGACATCTCGAGGGACGCGAAGTTCACGGTGCTCGTCGGGGACAAGTGGGAGCCGCTCGCGCCCGAGACCCTCGAACGGATGAAAAGCGGTACGATCGTGCGCGTGCGCGCCGACGCCCCGGGGTACGACCGCGCGATGTTCTCCCTGAAGATCGAGTGGTTCCAGGACGAGCTTTTCATCTCCGCGGCGCTCGCCCCCGAAAAAGGAAAGAAATGATGGCAACGACTAAAAAATCGCCCGCGAAGAAGATCGTCTCGAAGAAGACGACCGTCTCGAAGAAGGCGCCCGCGAAGAAACCGACCGTCAAAAAGCCGGCCGCGACAAAAAAGGCTCCGGCCAAAAAGCCCGCGGCCGGAAAAGCCGCGAAGGCGCCCTCCCGATCCGCCTCGCACCGGAGGCTCTCGCTCGAGCTTACCGAGCTCCTTCCGTCGCTCGACGAGGAAGGGCTCTCCTTTCTCGTGCGGCAGGCGCACGTGCATTTGCACAACATGGAGGTGGACCGTCTCGAGGCCGAGGCCGCGGAGCTTTCCTCGCGCGCCGATGCGGTAGGCTCCCCCGCGCGGCGCGGTACCGGGCGAAAGGCCGGACGTGACGTCACGAAAGACCGGTCGAGCCCGGCGAACTTCCGCGTCGAGCGATCCTCGAGCGGCGCGTCGTATCACCTGATATCCGGCGGGAAATGGAAAATGTTCACGGAAGGGGAGATGGGCGCGCTCGTGAAGATAGCCCACGGCCCCGGCAGCGCGCGCGAAGCCGGGAAGCGTCTTCACCGCTGGTTCGCCGACGAGCGACGCGACGCCTTTCCCGACCTCGAGATCGGCGACGAGCGGGACCCGAAGCTTGCGGAACTCGCCGAATTTCTCCGCGCCAGGTTCGCCGTCAAGCGCTAAGCCGGTTAGGCTTTCATGCGACGATTCGGCTAGGGCCGGTATTCGGCGCGATACTCCCCGACGCAACGTTCGTACTCCGACCGCATGGCTTCGGTTACTTCCGAGAGCGCCGCTTTCTTGTCGCGCTTCCAGAGGTCGAGATAGTCGTTAATGACGATCGGTTTTCCCGGGACGATTACCGGGTACTTCCTGAAGGCGTTCGACCGGTCGCGGAGCGTTCCGCCCTCGACGCGCGAAAGGAGGTCGTCGAGGTTGACCGCGATCTCGACGTACTGCTCGATCGCGAGACCCGATTCCGCGCGCTCGAGGTCGACGTACGTCAGCATCTCCGCGGTTTCCATGTGACGCATCGCGTACCATGCCTCCCCGCACGCGCGCCCGGCGAGCGCCCGCTCGAGACCGCCCGTCCCCGCGATGTCCTTCCGGAATAACTTGCCCCAACAGGCGTTTCGCACGCGATACAGACGCGTCATCGAACCGTCGCCCTCGTTCGCCCGTACCCCGGAGATGCGTTCGGCGGCGCGTAGCGAGGCTTCGAGGACGGCCGCCTGCGACGCTTCCACGCGCTCGCCCGAGATATCCGAGTAGAACGCGGAGAGACGCGCGAGAATGGCCGACGATATCTCCGCGATGCGGGCGTGAATGTCGTCCCGCGGAAGTTTCCCGCCGATTCCGGCGTCGCGTCCGAGGCGGTCCAGGAAGCGGCTCAGGGCCTTTTCGATCCCGCGACCGTAGCGGTAATGAAAGGAAAGGGGAAGGAAAGTGACGGTCTCGCCGCGACCCTGCCGCGCGAGGTCTTCCGTCGCCCAAAACCCGAAGCGCGCCGTGCCGGTTTCGAGCGAGGCGATCCGTTCGCTGCCGTACGTGACGTGTCCCTCGGGCGCGAGCGCGAGGGGAAAGGTCCCGTTCGACACGAGCGAGCGGATGCGGTTCATCCCCTTCGAGTCCATGTTCGCGTGGTTGACGGGAACGGCGCCGACGCGCGGCAAGAGCCACCCGACGAAGGGGTGCGACCAGAGGGGAACCTCGGAGCCGTACACGAAGTGGGCGTGGGTGAGTCCCGACAGCCTCCGGCCGGCCTTGCGCGCCGCGCGCGGCAGGACGAGGTGGAGGAGATAGACCATGAGTTGCGGGTCGTCGCCGTACGCGTGGCGAAAACCGAGGATAAGCCGGCTTTTACCGCCGGTAAAGGCGTCCCATGCGTCGAAGAGGCGTTCCTGGCTGAGGATTCGCGCCTTGCCGAATTTCATCGCGCGCGCGAGGAGGGGCACGAGCGCGCGGGCAAGCCGGATGACGGGCCAAACGAGTCGCGGCTCTTCGCCGTCGGCGGCCGCGATGGGTTCGATCTGCGGTGAGTACATGTCGTTCATTTTACGGCCTTGCCGGAGATTGCGCAACACGGGCGAAGGATGATAGAGTCGTTTACGAACGATACGCGCCACGGCGCTCAGCAAAAACGAGGGTGTTTTTATGTCAAATCTTTCGCTGCCGAAGGGCTACAAACCGCTGCTTGGGGTCAAGGAAACGGAGCAGGCGATCATCCGTATCAAGGACTTCTTCCAGCTCGCGCTTTCGACGGAACTCAACCTGACGCGCGTCACCGCGCCCTTGTTCGTTCCGAGGGGGAAGGGCATAAACGACGATCTCAACGGAGTCGAACGCCCCGTCAATTTCCCCGTCAAGGACATGAACGAGATGGTGCTCGAGATAGTCCATTCCCTCGCGAAGTGGAAACGCCTCAAGGTGACCGATCTCGCCCTCAAGAGCGGTTTCGGCATCTACACCGACATGAACGCGATCCGCGCGGACGAAGAACTCGACAACATCCATTCACTGTACGTAGATCAATGGGATTGGGAATTAGCGATGACGGACGCCGACAGAACCGTCGATTTTCTCAAAGACGTAGTCCGAAAGGTATACCGCTGTCTCAAGCGGACCGAGTTTTTCATTTACGACAACCATCCAGCGATCGAGCCCGTCCTTCCCGAGGAGATTACCTTCATCCACGCCGAGGAGCTGTATCGGCGTTATCCGGACATGACCGCGAAGGAACGCGAGAACGCCGCGACCCGCGAGTACGGAGCCGTGTTTATCGTCGGCATCGGGCATGCCCTGCCGGACGGCAACCTCCATGACGGACGCGCTCCCGATTACGACGACTGGATAACGGAAACCGGAAACGGCTTCCGCGGCCTCAACGGCGACCTCCTCGTGTGGAACGGCGTCCTCGGACAGTCGCTCGAGCTTTCGTCCATGGGTATACGCGTCAGTCCCGACTCCATGCGCGAACAGCTTTCCTACCGGGGCTGCCCGGAGCGCGCAGAGCTCTATTTCCACAAGCGCCTGCTTTCGGGGGAACTCGCGCAGACGGTCGGCGGCGGTATCGGTCAGTCGCGCCTTTGCATGTTCTTCCTGAGAAAGGCGCACATCGGCGAGACGCAAGTTTCCGTATGGCCCGACGCCATGCGCGCTTCCTGCGACAAGGCCGGCGTCCCGCTGTTGTGATGCCCTCGGTCGCGATAGTATCCCTGCAGGTTCAGTCTTCCTACCAGGCGGTTCCGCTCGCCGCGGGCTGTATCGTGTCGGCCCTGCGCGCGGACCCGTCCGTATCCTCGCGGGCGTCTGTACGACTGTTCGATTTTTCCCTCGAGGACGCGCGTTTCCGCGGGCGTTCGCCGGCGGAGATCGGCGACGGGATCGCGGAGACCGTCGCGCGTGAATGCGGCTCGCCGTTGATGGTCGGTTTTTCCGTATACGTCTGGAACCGCGCGGCGCTCGAGCGGGCGGCAGAACGGCTCGCCGAGCTCGTTCCGCTTTCCTCGTTTTTCGCGGGCGGACCCGAGATTACCGCCATGCCCGCCGATACCCGCTCCCCCTTCGGTCTTCTCGTGCGCGGCGAGGGCGAGTCCCGCTCGCGCGATATCGTACGCGCCTGGCTTTCGGGCGAAGGCGACGGTCGCGCGGTCGAGGCCGCGTCGGACACGTCACGCCGCTCTCCTCCCGAGTCCCTCGAGACGCTCTCTTCTCCATGGCTTGACGGATCCCTCGACGACTCCGTGGCCGTCCGCGACCATAAGGGCGCGCTCTGGGAACTCGCGCGCGGCTGCCCGTTCGGCTGTTCCTATTGCTACGAGTCGAAAGGCGAGCGCGCCGTCAGGCACTTTCCCCGCGAGCGGCTCGAGCGCGAGCTGGAAAGATTCGTCGAGAAGGGGATCGAGCGGATCTTCGTCCTCGACCCGACGTACAACGGATCGCGCGCGCGCGCCCTCGAGACGCTCGCCCTTATCGAGCGCCGCGCGCCCGACATCCATTTCAACTTCGAGGTTCGCGCCGAGCTTCTGGACCGCGAACTCGCCGAGGCTTTCTCCCGCATTCCCTGCTCCCTGCAAGTCGGACTGCAAAGCTCGAACGCCGAGGCGCTCAAGCTCGTCAACCGACCGTCCGACACGCGCGTCTTCGCGAAAAAAATCGGCTTGCTCAACGACGCGGGCGTCGTATTCGGCCTCGATCTCATGTACGGCCTTCCCGGCGACAGCCTTTCGTCCTTCCGCGCGAGCGTCGACTTCGCGATCGACCTCTATCCGAACAACCTCGAGCTCTTCAGGCTCTCTGTCCTGCCGGGAACCGTCCTCTTCGAGGAAGCGGCCTCCCTCGGTATCGAGTTTTCCCCCGTCCCCCCGTACCACGCCCGGTCGAATCGGACCTTTCCCGCGGCCGACATGGCGCGAGCCGCGGAACTCGCGCGCGCGACCGAGGTGTTCTATACGCAGGGCCGCGCGGTGTCCTGGTTTTTGGCGGTGCTTCGTCCCCTCAAGCTGAAATCCTCGCGGTTCCTTTCGGACTTCGCCGGTTTTCTAGGCTCGCCTTCGGTCAAAGCGCGATATTCCTTTCTCGCCGAAGGCTCGTGCGCGGATCTGGCGCACGTCGACGCGGAGCGCCTGCAACTCGCCTTTCTCGAGACGAAGTACGCGGAGAAAGGCCTTTCGTGGGCCTGGCCCGCCGCGCGCGATCTCGTATCGATCAACGGGGCCTGGACGCGCGCCTTTGCCGAGGGCGAAAGCACGCGACTCGATCTGTCGTACGACCCGGAAGACCTCATGGGCCCGGACGCGATGGATCTCGCCTCTTTCGCGGAGAGCGCGTACATGGAAACCTGTTCCGTCATGGTAGTGCCGGGCCCCGAAGGCCCGGAGATACAAGAGTGCTGATCCGAACGCGCGCCTGCGAGCTAACCGCGCGCCTGCGAGCTAACCGCGCGCCTGAATGCTACCAGCGCGCCTGCAAGCTACCAGCGCGCCTGAATGCTACCAGCGCGCTTGCAAGCTGCCAGCGCGCCTGAATGCTACCAGCGCGCCTGCGAGCTACCAGCGCGCCTGCGAGCTACCAGCGCGCCTGCAAGCTAACCGCGCGCCTGCAAGCTATCAGCGCGTCTGCAAGCTGCCAGCGCGCCTGCTAGCTGACCGCGTGCCTGAATGCTACCAGCGCGCCTGCGAGCTGACCGCGTGCCTGCAAGCTGTCAGCGCGCCTGAATGCTGCCAGCGCGCCTGCGAGCTGACCGCGCGCCTGAATGCTACCAGCGCGCCTGCGAGCTAACCGCGCGCCTGAATGCTACCAGCGCGCCTGCAAGCTACCAGCGCGCTTGAATGCTACCAGCGCGCCCGCGAGCTGCCAGCGCGCCTGAATGCTTACATCCGGGCGGCGATGCGGTCTATGAACTGCCAGCTGTCGAGGATCTCCCGCGCGGGCGGGTTCGCGATCTGCGCGAGGTCGCCGGTCATGACGCCGGACTCGATCGTGTCGAGCGTCGCTCGCTCGAGGCGGCGAGCGAAGTCGGCGAGGTCGGCGGTGCCGTCGAGTTCGGCTCGTTTCGCGAGGGCGCCGGTCCAGGCGAAGATGAGCGCGACCGGGTTCGTCGAGGTTTTCTCTCCCTTCAAATACTTGTAGTAGTGGCGTTGAACCGTTCCGTGCGCGGCCTCGTACTCGAAGACGCCGTCGGGGGAGACGAGGACGCTCGTCATCATGGCGAGCGAACCCGAGGCCGAGGCGACCATGTCGCTCATCACGTCTCCGTCGTAGTTCTTGCAGGCCCAGAGGAAGCCTCCCTCGTGTTTCATGACGCGCGCGACGACGTCGTCGATGAGGGTATAGAAATACTCGATGCCGGCCGCGGCGAACTTTGCCTTGTATTCCGCGTCGTACACGCGCTGGAATATCTCCTTGAAACGGCCGTCGTAGGTTTTCGAGATGGTGTCCTTCGAGGCGAACCATACGTCCATCTTTTCGGAAAGGCCGTAGTAAAAGCACGCGCGCGCGAAGCTCTCGATGGAGGCGTCGAGGTTGTGGATCCCCTGGAGGATGCCCGGGCCCTTCATCTCCATGATGGTCTTCCGCGTGACCGTGCCGTCGGCTGCGGTGAATACGAGTTCCGCCTTTCCGGGACCGTCGACGCTCATCTCGCAGTTTTTATAGACGTCTCCGTAGGCGTGACGGCCGAGGACGAGCGGCTTCGTCCAGCACGAGACGGTCGGTTTGACGTTTTTCACGATGATGGGCTTCCTGAAAACCGTTCCGTCGAGCTCGGCGCGGATGATGCCGTTCGGGCTCGGGGTGAGTCCCTTGAGGGAGTATTCCTCGACGCGCGCCTGGTTCGAGGTGATGGTCGCGCATTTAACGCCGACGCCGAGACGCTTGATGGCCTCCGCGGAGGCGTAGGTTACGGCGTCTTCCGAGTCGTCGCGCGCCTTGAGACCCAGGTCGAAGTATTCGACCTTTAGGTCGACGAAGGGCGATAGGAGTTTTTCCTTGATCACTCCCCACAGGACGCGGGTCATCTCGTCGCCGTCAAGCTCGGCGATAGCGTTTTTCATTGCGATCTTTGCCATCGGTTTGTTCCTTCGGATTAGGCGCGTTCGGCGCCGGGGTTGGGCGATTGTAGCCGAAAAAGGCGTCCCTCGACAAGGTTTGCCCCTCGGGCGCTTGACCGTACCGGTCGACACGGCTTACAACTCATGCATGGAACGCGCGACAACGAGGGAACTGGACTGCGTGGTGGATACCGGCCTGTTGGCGGGTACGCTTATCCTCCGAAACGGCGGCGAGACGTATCGCGCCGAGGAAACGATGATATCGATCGCGACGTCGCTCGGCGCGGAATCCGCCTCGGCCTTCGTGACCCCGACCGTCGTCATGCTCAGTTGCCGCGACGGGTCGGGCGAAACCCGCACGCGCATACAGCGCGTCGCGTCACGGACCATCAACCTCGGGAAGATCGCCCGCGTCAACGAAGTCTCGCGGCGTCTTGCCGCCGGCGGCTCGCGCGGGGTCGGTCTCGTTTCGGGCATCCTTTCGCGCGTCGACCGCGCCTCTCCGCACGGACCCGCGTGGGTAACCCTCGCGACTGCCGTCGCGAGCGCGTGTTTCTCCCTGCTGTTCAACGGGTCGCCATCGGACGCTCTCATCGCCTTCGCCGTGGGAGCCGTCATGCGCGTGGCCCTCTTCGCGCTTTCTCCCCTCGCGCTTTCGCCCTTCGTCTCGGCGATGGCGGGAGGCGCGGTCGTATCGCTCCTGACGGGACTCGCCGTCATGTCCGGCGCCATCGCGTCTTCGGGAAACGTCAGCATATCGGTGCTCATGTCCCTCGTGCCGGGCGTCGCCATCGTGAACGCGATACGCGACATCATCGCGGGAGATCTGGTCGCCGGATCCGCCCGAGTACTCGAGGCCTTCGTGATCGCCGCCGGGCTTTCGATCGGAGCCGCCTTCGGCCTCTTCGCCTTCGGCAAAACGGGAACGTACTCGACGGCGATACTCGCCCGCGCGGAACGGGTGTCCGCCTTCGTCCTCGCCTTCGGCGCCACCGCGTCCTTCGCGTACTTTTTCCACATTAACCGCTATGACATCTTTTGGGCCTCGCTCTTCGGCGGGGCGGGGTGGCTCGTGTATCTCTGGGCGGGCAAGGATCTCGCGAACCCGGTCGCGGGGTTTTTCGCGGGCGCCTTGTTCGTGGGGCTCTGCGCCGAATTGGCGGCCTTTCGTTTCAGGAAACCCGCCACGGTCTACATACTTCCGGGGAGCATTCCCTTCGTGCCGGGCGGCGGGATGTACGAGACGATGCTGCTCGCGGTGCAGGGAGACCTCGCCGTCGCCTCCGGCATGGCCCTGAGAACCATGAGCCAGGCCGCGGCCATCGCCGTCGGGGTCGCGCTCGCCTCGTCGGTGTCGAGGCTTCTCGTCAGGATGCGTCCCCGCCCCGCGAGCGCCGGACTCGGTTGACCGGACGATACGCTTCGCCGTTCCCGATCGTTCCGACGCTCCGAATCGCTCAATCCTTTTTTTTGGACACGAGGATCTTGTCTATCCGGTGGCCGTCCATGTCGACTATCTCGCACAGGTAGTCGCCGGCCTCGATGCGCTCTCCGGTTTTCGGTATGCTCCCGTTCACGGCGAGGAGGTACCCCGCGAGGGTGTAGTAATCCGCGGCGTCGGTATCGGGAAGGGCGAATTTCTCGCGTATCTCGTCCATCCTCGTCTGTCCGTCGACAAGCCAGCTTCCGTCCTCCCGTTCGAAGATATCTTCTTCGCCCGCGTTGTCCGTGTCGAGGAATTCGGCCGTGAGCTCGGAGACGAGTCCCTCCCTGGTCACGAGGCCCTCGATCCCGCCGTATTCGTCGACTATCATGGCGAGCGGCGGCGTCGCGCTCGAAAGCAGGGAGAGGGCGCGCGCGATCGTTACCGTCTCCGGAAGATAGAGGGGTCGGGACACGAGCGACTTGAGGCCGGGCCATACCGGCTCGAGAAGGGATTCGAGAAAGGCGCGCGCGGAAAGGATTCCCAGGACGGAATCGACGGTCTTCGCGCATACCGGGAAGTAATCCATCGCGGGATTGGCGCGGATAAACCCGAGTATCCCGTCTTTCGCCGTCGTCGCCTCGATCCATGCGATGTCCGCCCTGTGGATCATCGCCGAGCCGAGCCGCCTGCCGGCCGGTAGATAAAAGCCGTCCCGTTCGGTTTCCCGTATGGCGGCATCGGATAGTTTCGGCTTAAAAATGGAAAGGATACTCCGTTTACACATGGCTCGAAGTATATCATGACTGGTTGGAGTCCCTCAATTGGCATTAAAATACAGAAAAATACCCCTAATCGTGCATAAATATGCAAAAAACGGATTATACCCCTAGATTCTCTTGTCATTATCCGGTATCGTACCGTTGAATGGACCTGTGTCCTTCCATCTTGTCCGTGAGGTGTCTATGCTGGTCATGAAGTTTGGCGGCACGTCGATGGGGAATGCCGCGAGGATGCTCAATTCGGCCGAGATTATCGCCGAGCGGGCGGGAGTCGGTCGCGTGTGCGTCGTCGTCTCCGCTGTCGGCGGTATCTCGAACCGTCTGCAAAAGGGCGTCGCCGACGCCCTCGCCGCGTCCGCGACTCCGGGCGATCCCCAAACCCTGGCCGCCGCGATCGCGCGGGACGTGCGTGCCGCTCACGCCGGGATAGTCGCCGAGGTGGCGCGCTCCCTGCCTGCGTTTCGCCCGGAACCGGTAACGGCCGCGCACGAGGCCTTGCACGCCGAGCACGAACGCCTGCTTTCGGCCATCATCTCGTTCGCCGAGTGTCCGGAATCGGTCGAGGCGCGCGTAATGGGGCTCGGCGAGCGCCTCTGCGTTCCCGTCATGGACGAAATCCTCCGGGCGCGGGGGCTGGACATAGAGACGCTCGACAGCAGAAAGATCATCATGACCGACGGAGGCCGTCTTACCGAGGCGGACCCCGTCTTTCCGGCCGTCGAGGCGGCCCTTGCCCCGTACCGCGAGTCCGGACCGCGCGTCCTTCTCGCCGCGGGTTTTATCGCCTCCGACAAATCGGGCAAGCAAAGCCTTCTCGGGCGAAACGGGTCCGATTTCTCCGCGGCCCTCATGGCCATGGGGCTTTCCGCGCGGAAACTCGAGATTTGGTCCGACGTCGACGGCATCTACACCGCCGACCCGCGTATCGTCGCGGACGCCGTGCTCGTCGGCGACATCAGCTACGAGGAGGCGATGGAACTTTCGTTCTTCGGCTCCAAGGTGCTGCATCCCAAGACCCTCACGCCGATCGCCTCGCGGGGCATCGAGACGTGGAGCCTCAACAGCTTCAACCCGACCGCGCGCGGCACCAGGATCGCGGCGGCCTCGACCATCCCCGCGGACCCGCACGCGGGTCCCGTTCGCGGCGTTTCGTGCCTCAAGGACGCCGCCATGGTCAGCGTGACCGGCGCCGGGCTCAAGGGCACCAGGGGAACGGCCGCGCGCGTCTTCGGCGCGGTCGGCAAGGCGGGGGTGTCCGTCCTGCTCATCACGCAGTCGAGCTCTGAGTTCACGATAAGCTTTTGCGTCCGTTCCGCCGAGACTGGCTCCGTGCGCGCGGCCCTCCGGTCCGAGTTCGCGCTCGAGATGCGCGAGGGCCTCGTGGACGACGTTTCCGTCAGCGACGACATGGCGATCGTCTCGATCGTCGGCGACGGGATGAAGCGGCGCAAGGGCGTGGCGGGTACCTTTTTCTCCGCGCTCGCCTTCGGCGGTATCAACATTCACGCGATCGCGCAAGGGTCGTCGGAACGCTCCATCAGCTGCGTCGTGGCGGCCGACGACGGGGACAAGGCCGTCAGGATCGCCCACCGGTTCTTCTTCGAGACGATGCAAACAATAGAGGTTTTCCTGACCGGCATCGGCACCGTCGGCGGGAAGCTTCTCGAGCAGATCAGGCTCCAGCGCGACGAGCTGAAAAAAAGCAACGTCGACGTACGCGTATGCGGCGTGGCGAACTCCCGCAAGATGATCCTCTCCAAGGGCGGCATAGACCTCTCCGGATGGAAGGAAGAGCTCGAGGCCTCCTCGGAACGGTCGTCGCTCGACGACATGCTCGATTTCGTCAAGTCGGAAAAGCCCCTTAATCCCGTCTTCGTCGACTGCACGGCCTCGGGCGCGGTGACCGATCGCTACGCGGACGTTCTCCGCGCGGGCATGCACGTCGTCACGCCCAACAAGCGGGCAAATACCGCCTCGTTCGGCTCGTACCGCGAGCTCCGCGATGTCGCGAGCGCGAACCGGAAGCGTTTCCTCTACGAGACGAACGTCGGCGCGGGGCTTCCCGTCATCGACACCTTCCGCAACATGATCAAGTCGGGCGACTCCCTCGTTTCCTTTTCGGGCGTGCTTTCCGGCTCGCTCTCGTACATATTCGGCAGGCTCGACGAGGGCGCGAGTTTTTCGGCGGCCGTGCTCGAGGCGCGCGGGAAGGGCTTTACCGAGCCCGATCCCCGGGACGACCTTTCCGGAACCGACGTCGCGCGGAAGGCGCTCATACTCGCGCGCGAGGCGGGTTTCGCGCCCGAACTCGCCGACGTCCGCATGACGCCGCTCTTTCCGGACGGCTTCGACTCGGGCGGGACGGTAGACGAATTCCTCCGTCGTCTTCCCGGCGCCGACGCGCACTTCGCCTCCCTCGTCTCGCGTCTTTCGTCCGAGGGCAAGGTGCTCAGGTTCGTCGCCTCCGTTTCGGCCTCGGGCGGGATCGTCGTCGGCCCCGTCGAGGTCCCGGCTTCCGATCCCCTCGCCTTCATCAGCGGGGGCGAGAACGCCTTCGTGTTCAAGACACGCTATTATTCCCCGATCCCGCTCGTGATACGCGGGTACGGCGCCGGCGCGGACGTAACCGCGTCCGGCGTATTCGCAGACATATTGAGGACAACGACATGGTAATCGTACTGGAAAAGGGAATTCGGGAAGAAGACAAGCGCCGCATCAGGACCTTTCTCGAGAAGAACTCGCTTCGAGTCAACGAGATCGCGGGCGACGAGGAGACGATCTTCGGCGCCGTCGGCAAGGTCGGCATTGACCCGCGCGAGGTGGAGATCCTGCCGGGCGTACAACGGGTAATACCGATATCGAAACCGTACAAGATGGCCTCCCGCGAGTTCAAGCGCGACAACACCGTCGTGAACGTCCGCGGGGTAAAGGTCGGCGGCAACCGCGTCTCGGTAATCGCCGGTCCCTGCGCCGTCGAAAGCCGCGAGCAGATCATGGAGTCGGCCGCGAAGGCCGCCGAGTCGGGAGCCGTCATGCTCCGCGGCGGCGCCTACAAGCCCCGCACGAGCCCGTACGCCTTCCAGGGAATGGGCGAGGAGGGCGTGAAGATCCTCCGCGAGGCGGGCGACGCCTTCGGCCTTCCGGTCGTCACCGAGATCGTGTCCGCCGAGCATATCCCGGCGATGATCGATTACGTCGACGTGTACCAGATCGGCGCGCGCAACATGCAGAACTTCGAGCTGCTCAAGAAGGTCGGCGCCCTCGGCCGGCCCGTCATACTCAAGCGCGGCCTTTCCGCCACGATCGAGGAATGGTTGATGGCCGCCGAGTACCTGCTCGCGAGCGGCACCGAGGACGTGATCCTCTGCGAGCGGGGCATCCGCACCTACGAGAAGGCGACGCGGAACACCCTCGACCTCTCCGCGATCCCGATCCTCCGTTCGCTCACGCACCTTCCGATCATCGTCGACCCGAGCCACGCGGTCGGCGTCCGCGACAAGGTTCCGCCGATGGCCCTCGCCGCCATCGCGGCCGGCGCCGACGGGCTCATCGTGGAGATGCATCCCTGTCCCGAGTGCGCGCTTTCCGACGGCGCCCAGTCGCTGTATCCCGAGCAGTTCGAGAAGATGATGCGCGACATCGAGGTCCTCGCCCCGGTGGTCGGCAGGGCCGTTTCGCGGAGGGCCGTTCCAAAGGCCGCGCCGGTCGCGCCCGCCTCGGGAGCCGTTTCGGCCCCGGTCGCCTCCGGCCCCGTGACATGCGCCTATTCCGGCGGACGCGGCGCCTACGCCGAGCAGGCGATCAAGCGTTATTGGGACGAGGAGGCCTCCGCTGTTCCGACGGCCAACTTCCGCGAGGTTATCAACGCGGTACTGGACGGAAGGGCCTCGTACGGGATGCTCCCCATCGAGAACAGCCTCGCGGGGTCGGTGTACGAGAACTACGACAACCTCGCGCGCTACGAGGACATAGAGATCGTCGGCGCGGTGACTTTGCGCATCGAGCATTCCCTGCTCGCCTGCAAGGGTGCCTCCGTCGAAACGATCGAAGCGGTGTACTCGCACCCGCAGGGGCTCGCGCAGTGCGACGAGTTCCTCTCCAAGTACCCGCAATGGAGGCATATCGAGACCGAGTCGACTTCGGGAGCGGCGGAGCTCGTCGCGGCTTCCGGCGACAGGACAAAGGCGGCCATCGCGAGCGAGGTCAACGCCTCCATCTACCGGCTCGACTCCCTCAAGAGCGGCATCGAGACGAACCCGAGGAACTACACGCGATTCGTGATAATCGCCCGCGCGGGCGAGGTCGCTTGCGACAACCCCAATCACGCGACGGTCATCTTCTCGGTCAACAACGAGCCGGGGGCGCTTCATTCCGCCCTCGGCCTCTTCATGAAGCACGGGCTCAACCTCACGAAGCTCGAGTCCCGGCCGATTCAGGGCGAGCCCTGGCGTTACCGCTTCTACGCGAACGTGAGCCTGCCGGAAGGCGTCGGGTCGAGCGTCGTTTCCGGCGAGCGGATACGCCAGGCCCTGGCCGAGATGGGCAAGATCGATAGCGATAACGGCGTCGTGCAGGGCGTCAGGGTGCTCGGACTCTACAATTCAAAGGAGATACTATGAAACGTTACGTCATCTCGGTTCTGGTGGAAAACCACTCGGGCGTCCTGAGCCGCGTGTCGGGCCTCTTCAGCCGCAGGGGATACAATATCGACAGTCTCACCGTCGGCGTTACCGACCGGCCCGAATTCTCGCGCATGACCATCGTGGTAAGGGGCGACGAGTACATCCTCGAGCAGATCGAAAAGCAGCTCGCCAAGCTCGTTGAGGTCGTTTCGATTCAGCATTGCGATCCTTCCTCGACGGTCGTCCGCGAACTCGCCCTCATCAAGGTGTCCGCGGCCGGTACTTCGCGCGGCGGCGTCATCGAGGCCGCGAACATATTCCGCGCGCGCATCGTCGACGTCTCCATCGATTCCCTCGTCATCGAGGCGACGGGCAGCGAGGAGAAGATAGCGGGTCTCATCCGCCTTCTCGAGCCGTTCGGGATAAAGGAACTCGTCAGGACGGGACTTACCGCCATGGAGCGGGGCGCGACCGTTCTCGAAAGGAAGGAATAAGGCTTAGTCGGGGATGTCGCGGCGGATCGCCTCGATCTCCCCGATGCTCGAAACGAAGATGTCCGTCAGGTCGGGGTCGAAATGCCGTCCCCGCTGCTCGCGGAAATACCCGAGAATCTCCGCGGTGTTCCACGCCTTTTTGTAGATGCGATCGCAGCCGAGGGCGTCGAATACGTCCGCGATCGCCACGATCCTCCCCGCGAGGCTTATCTCAGCGCCTTTCTTGCCCGAAGGATACCCGCTTCCGTCCCACTTTTCCTGGTGTTCGAGCGCGATTATCGCCGCGACCTTCATGATCTCCCGGTTCGAGTTCTTGAGCATGTCGAAGCCCGCGCGCGCGTGTGTCTTGATCACCTCGAATTCGTCCCGCGTGAGCGGTCCCGGCTTGTTGAGGATCGCGTCGGGAATCGCGAGCTTGCCCACGTCGTGCATCGGGCTCGCGAGCCTGATCGTCTCGGCCTCGTTCTCGTCGAGACCGCATTTGAGCGCCAGGATCTTCGAGTACTCCGCGACCCTTTTTACGTGATGTCCCGTTTCCCTCGACCGCGCTTCCGCGACCTCGCCGAGGGTATAAATGATCTCCTTTTGCGTGTTCTCTATCTCCTGGTTCAGCGCCAGGTTGTCGAGCGCGACGGAGATGTTCGTGCAGAAAATCCCGATCAGGTTCTTGTCCCACTCTCCCAAGTCGCGGGAGCTTTCCATGTAGATGATGTTCTCGCGACCGCCGGATCCCATGAAGTACGCTATGAAGCTCTTCGCGAGGTACATGCTTTTCCGCTCGCGGATCGCCTCCCGGACCACCTTCATGGTCTCGGGGCTCAGCGTCTCGTCGATGCGTTTCCTGACGCTGCCGAGGAAATCCCCGATGCCGGCCTCGATGTAGAAGGACCCTTCCGATTTGGTCGCCGAAAGGCCCGACGTCCTGCAGTACATCGCGTTGTGTCCAAGATGCATCAGCGAGGTCATCTGTATGAGCACGCCCGAGACGAAGTCGCCGAAGGATTGCGGCTTGAAGAGGTCGGCCGACGATTCGATTATCTTCTCGAGCCCCTTCCGGTTGTATTCGATCGTGAGCAGGTCGCTGTACCCGCGCAGGGCGGAGACCATGGTGACGAACAGCTTGTCGGCGGTCAGTTCCGTCTTGAGTTTGTAGTCGTTGATGTCGTAATCGACGATCACCTTCTTTTCCGGCGCGTGGCCCGGCTGTCCCGTCCTGAGCACGATTCGCGTCATCCTGTTCCCCAAGTCGTCGCGGATGAATTTGACCATCCTGAGGCCGCTGTCTTCCCGGGCCATCACCACGTCGAGGAGGATGACCGCGATGTCGTCTGTCGAGCGGATGAGGTCATAGGCCTCGTCGTCGGTGAACGCGCTCAGTATTTCGAGACCCTTGTTGTTGAAGACGAAGTCGCCGAGTATCAACCGCGTTACGGTGTGCACGGATTGATCGTCGTCGATGACGAGTATCTTCCATTTTTCGTCGGATACGCTCCGTTTCGGCGTCCCGCTCTCGGAGAATACGAGCAAATCGTCCTTCGCGCCGTCTTTCGACTTCATACCGTCGCTTCCTTTTCGCGTGTCGTTTCGGCGACTTCCCGCGGGGCGCGGGGGAATCGTACGGTAAACGCCGTTCCGGCCCCGGGCGCGCTCTCCAAAGCGATCGTGCCCCGTAATTCGTCGCGTACGATCGATTGGACGATGCTCAACCCGAGTCCCGTCCCGCCCTCGTTTCGTTTCGTGGTGAAGAAGGGCGTGAAGGCCCGCTCGGCTACCGCCGGGCTCATTCCCTTGCCGTTGTCCCGCACGCGGATGACGACGTCGTCGCCTTCCTCGCGCGCCTCGACCGAGACGAGCCCCGGGCAATCCGCCTCGAAGGCGTGGGTCAGGGCGTTTGTCACGAGGTTCGTCAGTATCTGGTACACGAGCCCCGGTTTTCCCGTGAGGGTAATCCCCGACCCGCAGTGAACCTCGACTCGATGTCCGGTCTTGCGCAGCCTCGGGGTCATGCTCGTGACGACTTGCTTGAGGTATTCCTCGAGGTCGTAGGTCTCGAACGAAAGAACCGAGTTGTCTACGGATACCCGCTTGAAGCTCGAGATGAGCTCGGCGGCCTTCGAAAGGTTCAATACGAGAAGATCGCACGATTCCCCGGCCGTTTTCAGATGGTCCTGAAGATCGGTGCGGGACAGCGTTCCCTTGTCGAATAATCTCGCGGTTTCGACGACCTTTTCCCTAAGGTACGTGGTCGCCGATATGCATACCCCGAGATTCGTGTTGACGTCATGGGTGAGGGGCGGCACGAGTCTGCCGAGATTCGCCATCTGCTCGGTCTTGAGAAGGAGCGTCTGCAGCGCGCGTTTCCGCCCGACCGCGCGGGCCAGGAAAACGCCGAGGATCGCGCTCAGCGCGGAAAGGGCTCCGGCGGCCACGTAAGCGTACATACGGTAATTGTGGCTCCGCCGAATCGGGTTGTCAAGTTTATAACAATACTATGGCGCGCTTGACGAACATCCCGTATGATTAGTACGGAGATACGACCCGCGACAACGGGAACGGGAGGCGCGTATGATGAAGAAAACGCCGATTGTGACGGCGATCTTGCTCGCGTGTTGCGCGGTGGCCGTCGCGGCATTGCTTTCGTGCCGCGGCAAGAGAGACTCCGGCGACCGAAAGGACGTCGAGCTTTCCTGGTGGCATATCAATTTCGACAAGCCGTCGCAGGACGTGTACGACGCCGTCGCCCGTGAGTTCGCCGCGAAAAACCGCGGCGTTACGGTGAACATCGTCATCCTCGAGAACATGGACTACAAGCCGAAGCTCGAGCTCGAGTTCGCCGCCGACGATCCTCCCGATATCTTCCACAGCTGGGGAGGGGGAGGCCTCGCGGAGCAGGTACGCGCGGGACACCTGCGGGATATTACCGACTGGGTGCTGTCCGACCGTTGGCAAAGCAGGATCAATCCCGCCGCCCTCGAGATATTCAGTCATGAGGGTCGCGTGTACGGTTTTCCGTACGATCTCGGCGCCGTCGGCTTTTGGTACAACCGCGAGCTTCTCGCGAAGGCGGGTATCCGCTCGTTCCCCGACGACTGGGACGCACTTCTCGAGATGTTCGAAACGCTGAAGGATCGGGGCGTCGCGCCGGTCGCGTGCGGCATAGCCGATCGTTGGCCCGTCATGTATTACTGGGTCTATCTTACGATGCGGCTTGCCGGGTCCGACTTCTTCAAGGACGTGTACGCGGGCAAGCGCGCCTTCTCCGATCCCGCGATGATTCGCGCCGGCTACATGATGCGCGTCCTCTTCGAAAAGGGGTACTTCGTTTCGACGAGTATCGGCGACGATTTCATAGCGCAATCGCGCCAGATGGGCGACGGCGCCGCCGCCGTACAGCTCATGGGGCAGTGGGCCCTCGCCGTTCAGGCCCAGGCGGCCGAACGCAAGGACGGGCTTTCTTCGGTCATGGCCTTTTCCCCGTTTCCGGCGGTGCGCGGGGGGCGCGGAAAAGTGGCCGACGCGATGGGCGGCGGAAACGGTTTCGTGATCGGCAAGAACGCGCCCGACGAGGCGGTGGCGCTGCTCGAATATTTCACGCGGGCAGAGAATTTGCAGCGGCTCTTCGACGTCTTTCCCGCCATACCGACCGTAGAGGCGGTCGAGGTGGCGGCCCCCGGCCTTTCGATGGTGAAGGCCTACCTTTCGGAAATGGAAAGCTACTGCCTGTACCCGGACCAGCTCTTCCCGCTCAGCGTGGGAACGGCCCTCAACGAGGCGTCCGCGCGGGTGATGGTGGGCGAGATCACCCCGGAGGAGGGCGCGCGTATCCTTGACGCCGAATGGGACAAGATCAGGGAACGCCGGGAGTGAAGGCGCGCGTCCGCAGTGATAGGACTCAGGACAGGTTTTTTATCGGGATGCTCATGACCACGCGCAAGCCGGGATTTCCGTGATGGAAGCGAATGGTTCCCTGGAGTTTGTTGACGATGAACGAGGTTACGATGGAAAGCCCGAGTCCCATGTGGTTCTTTCCCCGCGCGGTCGTGAAGAAGGGTTCCGCGATCTTCTCGAGATCCTCGTCGCTTATGCCCCTTCCGTCGTCGGTAAAGGATATTTCGAGAA
Source organism: Spirochaetota bacterium (assembly GCA_023393015.1). Taxonomy (GTDB): domain Bacteria; phylum Spirochaetota; class Spirochaetia; order Treponematales; family Treponemataceae; genus Teretinema. The sequence goes on along the minus strand of JAEWMY010000010.1, from coordinate 4,951 downwards.
GGCCCTCGTGGACGCGGAACCGCACGACGGCGTTTTTCGCCTCGGCGTGCTCGCGGCAATTATCGAGCAACTGCGCGAGAATCATCCGGATGTCGGAATACCGAATCGACGGATTCCCGAGTCGGTCCCACTGCGCGGTTACCGCGACGCCCCCGCCGTTCTCCCTCGCGATTTGGGGAATTTCGCCGTCTATGAACCGGTCCAGGGGAATGACCGCGCCGGGCGTATCCTGGTTGGCGCTCGAAAGCCGCTTGAAGGTATCGATCTGAATCCTCATCCGCTCGAGGTTCGACTGGATGAGCCCGAACCCCGCGGTGCTCTCGTCTACCGCCCGTTCGAAGGCCTCTCTGGAAAGTTCCCCGCGATCGAAGGCGAGCCGGAGCTCGGCGATTCTGGACTCGAGAAAGCTTGACGCGCTCAGGCAGTTTCCGAGCGGGGTATTGAGCTCGTGCGAAAGGCCCGCCACCATCTCGAACAGTGATTGTTGGTACTGCGCGCTGTGCAGGTACAGCTGCACCTCGCTGAGGTGCGATTTCGTCGTGGCGAGTTCCCGTCCCGTCCGGTCCGCGACCTTTCGGAGATAGCGGTTGTGCCGGTGAAGCTGCATGACGAGAACGGCGCCCGCTCCCATGGTAAGGCCGAGCAGGGCGAGCCTGAGGATGAAGAAATTCCTCCGTATTCGTTCCGACTGGGCCTGTATCCCCTGCAGTATCGTGTCGAGCCGGTCCGAGTATATCCGGTCAAAGAGGGTATTCATCCCCTTGAGCCTGCGGACGAGCTGGTAGTACTGGAACGAGGCGAGCGTTCCCATGAGACTCGTGACGTCCTTGCCCGAAAGGCTCGACAGGCCGAGCCTTCCTTCCCGATACGCGAGGGGAAGGTCGGGTTGTTCGAGAAACACGTAGCCGTTGTCGGTCAGCTCCTTTCCGAGCTCGAGGCTTCCCTTGATGCTGCCCGCGAAGGATTCGACGGACTTTCTGATATCGCCGTCGAGCGGGGACGAAAGGGCTTGCAATTCCGCGAGAAGCGACTCGGTCCTGTTTTGCAATCCTATCGCCGCGTCCAGGGTTTCGCCGAAACCGTTCGTGGTCAGTATAAGGCCCTTGAGCGTGCCGATATACCGATGCCAGGAGGAATACGTTTGAAAGGTTTTGACCTGCAGGGCCTGGTACCGGTTGTCCATGCGGTAGTTCAGGTCGTTGACGAGGATATACGAGGCTATGCAGATAAAGCACGCGGCCATCGTGACGACCGGCCATTGTCGGCGTATCATACTGCCTCCTTGCGCTTTCCCAAGTCTCGTTCATGCCCGAAGCTGGTGCAACGTCCTTATTCCAGTCCCCGCAACAGCGCGTCCCGGACGGAGAGCCGCCTGATCCCGTCACGGGCCGTTTCGTCCGCGCCCGCGTCCAAAAGGTAGCGTGGCCAGGCGTCGCGAATCGCGAGCAGGGCCTCGTAGGAACGCATCCGCTCGCCGGCGGTCGCCGAGCCCGGGACGATCTGCGCGTAAGAGCGCGTGCCGTTTCGCTCGCACACGAAGCCGATCTCCTCGGTCGCGTGTTTGCCGTACCCGACCCTTCCTTTTTTCACGGTCCAGCCGTCGTCCGCGAGACGCAGAAACAGGAGGTTTTCCTCCGCCCTCGAAAGCTCCGATCGCGTTTCCCTCGCCGAGAAGGCGAACCGGAGCCCGGCGTCCCCGAAGTACCACGAGTCCGCCCCGTCAAGTTCGCGGTTTTTGTCGATATCCAGGAGCGGGACGGGAACCAGAAGGGAGGACCTCGCGCAGAACCCCAGATAGTCTAACACGGATTGGGGAGAGAAGGTGATTCCTTTCGCCGCCATCGCCTCGCTCGCCTGCCGGGCGCTCATCCGTTCTCCGGTAAAGCGGGCTATCAGGGAAAGGAGTTCGCGTAAATACGACGGATTGCGTATGGAGTTCGGCTCGACAATCTCCGTCAATATGAACGAATTGGCCCGAATTCTCGTAAACTCCGCCGCGTCGGCGGACTCGGGATCGATCATCAGGCTTTGCGGCAAGCCGCCCGTTTTGCAGTAGAGGTCGAGTGTTTTTCGCGATTCCTTGAGACCCGTCGCCTCGATAAACTCGCCGTAGCCCAGGGGCTGCAGGCGATATACGGTGAAATCCCGGCTGAACGAAGGTCCGAAGGACTCTCGCAGGGCCGATTCAAGCGCCATGCCTCCCCTGCTTGCCAGTAGTATGGAGGCGGAGTAGCGCGAGCGGATGCTCGCCAGCGCCCCGGAAAGGCCGGAGCAACGATCCGCGTTGTCAAGGAAGAGGGCGGACGGTCCGACGCCGAGGGCGCGTGTCGCCTCGAGCAGGGATGCGGCGTCGGGATAGTCCTCGGCATCGAGGTGGAGTATGCGGACGGGTGGTTTCGCCTCGCGTGACGAGCGGGCAAGCGATGCTAGCAAGGTCGACTTGCCGACCCCGAAAAGGCCGGAGAGGAGGACTATCGGATAGCGCTTCGAGACGGCTTGTATCTCTTTTTCCGTCTTTACTCGCGAATATAATTGCATATTGTCAAGTATAACAGACATAAAATATATAAACAAGAAAGTAACAAATATAAACTGTAAAAATTGGGGCTATTAACGTCTTTTCCCGTTGTGCGACCCGTTTAAAACGGGTACATTGGACCCAACGGGATCAAGGCCCGTGACAAGGAGACCCTCGTGGCACGACAAATCAAGATTTTCGACACAACCTTACGCGACGGAGAACAGTCACCCGGCTGCAGCATGAACCTCCAGGACAAGCTTGACGTCGCGGAAAGTCTCGCGAGATTGGGCGTCGATATCATCGAGGCGGGCTTTGCCATCGCGAGCCCCGGCGACTTCCAGTCGGTTCAGGCCATCGCCCGGAACATCAAGGGCGTCACGGTCGCCTCCCTCTCCCGCGCCCTCGAGAAGGACATCGACGCCGCCTGGAACGCGATACGCGACGCCGAAAGCCCGCGCATCCATACCTTCCTCGCGACGAGCCCCCTTCATATGGAGTTCAAGCTCAAGAAGACCCCCGAGCAGGTGTACGAACAGGCCGTCGCGATGGTCAAATACGCGCGGAACCTCTGCGGGGACGTCGAGTTCTCGCTCGAGGACGCGTCGCGCTCGAACCCGGCCTTCATGTACCGGGTTATCGAGGGCGTCATCAACGCGGGCGCTTCGACCGTCAACATCCCCGACACCGTCGGATACGCGGTTCCCGAGGAATTCGGAACCCTCATCCGCAACATACGCTCGAACGTGCCGAACATCGACAAGGCCGTCATCTCGGTGCATTGCCACAACGACCTGGGCCTCGGCGTCGCGAACTCCCTCGCGGCCGCGATGGCCGGCGCCGACCAGATCGAGTGCACGATGAACGGCCTCGGCGAGCGGGCCGGCAACGCCGCGCTCGAGGAGATCGTGATGAACCTGTTCACGCGGAAGGAATACTACGGCATGGCCTGCCGCGTGGACACCACCCAGATTTGGCAGGCGTCGAAGCGCGTCTCCAAGGCGACGGGCGTGCGGTGCCAGCCGAACAAGGCGATCGTCGGCGAGAACGCCTTCGCGCACGAGTCGGGCATCCACCAGCACGGCGTGCTCGCGAACCGCGCGACCTACGAGATCATGACTCCGGAGTCGATCGGCCTGCCGCACAACAAGATGGTGCTCGGCAAACACTCGGGCCGTCACGCCTTCGAGGAACGGCTCGCGTACCTGGGTCATCGCGTCACCGAGGAGCGGCTGAACGCCCTCTTCGACGAGTTCAAGGCCCTCGCCGACAAGAAAAAGACGGTGTCCGACCGCGACATCGACGCGATGATCTCGGGATCGTCTTCCGGCGTGCCCGAGGCGTACAAGCTCGACCGCTTCGTCGTCAATTCGGGGTCTTCGATAACGGCGACCTCGGTGGTACGGCTCGTCACGAGGGACGGCTCGAAGGTCGAGCGCGTCTCGATCGGCGACGGGCCCGTCGACGCCTCGCTGAACGCGGTGGACAAGATCATCGGCGGGTCGGAGATCAAGCTGGAGGATTTCAGCCTGCAGATCGTCGACGCGACGGATACGGGCGCGGACGCGCAGGGGGAAAGCCACGTGCGCATCGGCCGCGACGGCAGGACCTGGAACGGCTCCGGCGTCTCGACCGACATCGTCGAGTCGGTGCTCAAGGCATATCTGTCGGCGGTTAACGCCATGACCTACGAACTCGAACAGGAACGGACACGGGGGTAACGAAGATGACCACGAACAACGCCGCGACCGCGGGGCCTTTCGGCACATTGCACATATTCGACTCGACCCTGCGCGACGGCGCCCAGGGAGAGGGGATCAGCTTCTCCGTCCAGGACAAGATAAACATCGTGCGCGCCCTCGACGAACTCGGGATCGCGTTTATCGAAGCGGGCAACCCCGGATCGAACCCGAAGGACCTCGAGTTTTTCGAGGAGGTCCGCAAGATCAAGCTCGAGACCTCGCGCCTCGTGGCCTTCGGCTCGACCCGTCGCAAGGATATCAAGGCCTCGGAGGACGCGAACCTCGCGAGCCTCCTTTCGGCCGGGACCGAGACGGTCTGCATCTTCGGCAAGACCTGGGACTTCCACGTAACCGAGATCCTCCGCGCCTCCCTCGACGAGAACCTCGCGATGATACGCGACACGATGGCCTTCCTCGTTTCCGAGGGGAGAACCGTCATATACGACGCCGAGCACTTCTTCGACGGGTACGTCGCGAACCCCGACTACGCCCTTTCGACGCTTCGGGCGGCGAAGGAAGGCGGGGCCTCCGCGCTGGTGCTTTGCGACACGAACGGGGGCACGCTGCCCGACGTCGTCCGGGAAATGACCGAGACGGTCGTGCGGGAGCTCGGCATCCCGGTCGGCATTCATTGTCATAACGACACCGGAATGGCCGTCGCGAGTTCCCTCCTTTCGGTCAAGGGCGGGGC
>JAEWMY010000031.1 GCA_023393015.1 Spirochaetota bacterium | reverse complement strand
ACCTCCTTCGCGGACCTCTTCAAGGACGGTCAACAGTGATGAACGAGCAGATGAACTCGCTGGTCCCGTACGTCATAGAGCAAACCGGAAACGGCGAGCGCTCGTACGATATCTTCTCCCGCCTTCTCAAGGACCGGATCGTGTTCATTGACGGGGAAATTTCCGACGCCACCGCGGACCTCGCCGTGGCACAGCTCCTCTTCCTGGATTCGCAGAATCCCGAGAAAGACATCAATCTCTACATCAACAGCCCCGGCGGCTCGGTGACCGCGGGACTCGCCATCTACGACACGATGCAGCAGATCCGCTCCGACATCCAGACCTTCTGCCTCGGACAGGCGGCGAGCATGGCCGCGATCCTCCTCGCGGGCGGAACGGCCGGCAAACGGAGCGCCCTTCCCTCCTCGCGCGTGCTCATCCACCAGCCCTGGGGCGGCGTGCAGGGACAGGCCGTCGACATCGGCATACAGGCCCGCGAGATCATCCGCCTCAAGAAACTTACGATCGATTATTTCTCGTACCATACCGGCAAGACGCCGGACGAGATCGCCCGGGACATGGAACGCGATTTCTTCATGTCGGCCCAGGAGGCGAAGGACTACGGAATCGTCGACCAGGTAATGGTCAGGAGGAAGCATGGCAAAGCTTCGGAATGACAAGGAACAGATTTGCTCGTTTTGCGGCAAGAGCGCCGACAATTCACGAAGGATCATCGCCGGTCCCGGCGTGTTCATATGCGACCACTGCGTGGACGTGTGCAGGGGTATACTCGACGAGGAAAACCAGAATCTCTCCACGGAGTTCTCGGGCGACATCCCGACGCCCAAGGAGATGAAGGCGCACCTCGACCAGTACATCATCGGGCAGGAACAGGCCAAGAAGACCCTTTCCGTAGCCATCTATAACCACTACAAGCGCATCGCCAATCCGTCCAAGAAACCCGAGGACGTGGTGATCGAAAAATCGAACGTGCTCCTCATCGGGCCCACGGGCTCGGGAAAGACCCTTCTCGCGCGGACCATCGCGCAAAAGATGAAGGTGCCCTTCGCCATCGCGGACGCCACCACCCTCACCGAGGCGGGCTACGTCGGCGAGGACGTCGAGAACATCCTCCTCAAGCTCATTCAGAACGCGGGCGGTAACATAGCCTCGGCCGAGCGGGGGATCATCTACATCGACGAGATCGACAAGATCGCGCGCAAGGGCGAGAACGTCTCCATCACGCGCGACGTCTCCGGCGAAGGCGTCCAGCAGGCCCTCCTCAAGATCATCGAGGGAACGACGGCCTCCGTGCCGCCGCAGGGAGGGCGCAAGCACCCGAACCAGGAGATGATCAAGATCGACACGACGAACATCCTCTTCATATGCGGAGGGGCCTTCGTGGGCCTCGACAAGACGGTGGAGACGAGGATCGCCCAGCATCCGATGGGCTTCGGCGCGGACATAAAGATACAGAAAGAACGGAACCTCCAGGAGCTTTACGACCACCTCGGACCCGACGACCTCATCAAGTTCGGCATGATCCCTGAGTTCATCGGACGGCTCCCGATTACCGTGGCCCTCAACGAGCTCGCGCGCGACGACCTGAGGCGCATCCTCACCGAGCCGAAGAACGCGATCGTGAAGCAGTTCCAGGCCTCGCTCGACATCGACAAGGTGGAGCTCGTGTTCGAGGATTCCGCCATCGACGCGATAGCGGACCTCGCCATCAAGCAGAATACCGGCGCGCGAGGACTCAGAGCCATCGTCGAGAAGATGATGATGGAGATGATGTTCGAGATCCCGTCCATCGAGGGCAACAAGCGGGTCGTGATCACGAAGGACGTCGTGGACCGCAACGTAAAACCCGAAATCGAGATGGCCGCCCAAAAGACGGCGTGAGTCGCCAGCGAGCGGTTCGGCGACTGCCCGAAACCCGTAAAAAAAACCCCGACGACGCGTCGGGGTTTTTTTTACGGGTTGACTTTATTCCGGCGAACGCGCCTAGCGCCGGGGCTTTCGCTCCTCGGCGGCGGAGGCGAGCGTGGCCATCGTATCGGCCGCGCTCTTTTTCCAGCTGAACTCCTGCACGCGCTCGAGTCCCTTGCCGATGAGGGAGTTCCGCGTCGAGTCGTTGGCGCCGGTTCCGTCGCGCACGATCCGCCCGATCGCGTCCGCGATCTCCTCGGGGTTCGACTGGTCGAAGTAGAGCGCCGAGTCCCCGGCCATCTCGGGCAGGGCGCCGGAGCGCGCGCACGCGACCGGGATGCCGCAGGCCATCGCCTCGAGGACGGGCAAGCCGACTCCCTCGGCCGACGAGGGAAAGACGCACGCGTCGGCGGCGGAATAGAGCTCGGGAAGGTTCTGGTGAGGGAAGTAGCCGGTCAGGAGGATGTCGGACGACGCGGGCGACTTGAGCACCTCGCGGTGTACCATCTCGGCGTTGACGCTGTCGGAGCCCGCGAGCACGAGGCGGTGCGGCGCGCCGGTCCTCTTCTTGAAGATATCGAAGCCGCGGATGAGTTCGACGTGGCGCTTCGACGGATACGCGATGCGCGACGCGTAGATGATGTAGGGGCGCCTGATCGAAAAGGGCTGGATGAGCACGGCTTCCGAGTTCGGCACCACGCGCGGGAAAAAGAGCGCCGTATCGATCCCGTTCGGAATGACCGTGATGCGCGATTCGGGAACGCGCAGGTTCAGGAGGTCGTCGCGGATGAAGCGGCTCGCCGCGATGACCCGGTCGGCCCGCTTGAGTTGCATCCTGAAAAGGGCGTTGACGAAGCCGTCGTCGGAATTGCGCTCGAGGTCGGAGATGATATCCTGCACGACGACGACCGAGGGCACGTCGAAAAACGCGGGCAAAAGGCGGATTCCGGCCGGAAAAAGCACCGCGTCGTATTTTCGCTTCTTGGCGAAGGAGTTGAGTCGGGTCATGTGCCAGAGGCGCTCCGCCATGAGGGTGTCGGCGAGCGAGACGCCGGAATACGAAACGTTCTCGAGACCCGAGTTATAGGTGTATCGGTCCAGTTCGGGCCCGAAAAGCTCCGCGACATGACCGTTTTCGGGGATATTCCTTACCAGGGAGGCGACGTACGAGCCGATACCAGACCGACCGTGATCGCATCCAAAGGTGTCCATACCGAAAATCAACGATAATCCTCCAGGCAGTTCGGTAAATTTCGGCAATTATAGCACTTTCCCGGGCAATATGCTATCCTGAAGGAGTGAGTACCTTTTCCGATCTTTCCGTTCCAGACGATCTTGTGGCCGCCCTCGCGAAACGCGGCATCGTACGACCAACGCCGGTACAGGAGCGGGTTATCCCGCGCGTTCTCGCGGGCGACAATGTCCTTTTCCAGTCGGAAACCGGCACGGGGAAAACCCTTTGCTACCTCCTGCCCGCCTTCCTCCGTTGTCTGCCGCCCGCGAAGGCCCCTCCCCGCGTCCTCGTCGTGGCGCCGACGCACGAGCTCGCCTCGCAAATCAAACGCGAGGCCCAGATACTCTCGGCCGATTCGGGCCTCGACGTCAAGTCGACCCTCTTTATCGGCGGCGCTCCCCTCAAGCGCCAAGTCGAGGCCCTCAAGGAAAAGCCGGCTATAGTCATCGGCGGACCCGCCCGCGTCATCGAGCTCGTACGCCTGAAAAAACTCGATCTCCGTTCGGTTTCCCTCGTGGCCCTCGACGAGGCGGACCGTATGCTCGCCCCGGAGCTCCGCGACTCGCTCGCCGAGCTTTTGACGCTCTTGAGCGCCGAAGCGGTCGTCGCGGCCTGTTCGGCCACGGTCACCGCCCATCACGCGAAACTCCTTTCGGCGATGCTCGCGAAGCGGCAGGGCGCCTCGGCGGAAAGCGCGCGGTTCGATACCGTGACCTTGCCGCCCGAGGACGTGCTCAAGCGGAACATCTCGCACTGGGCCTTTTTCAGCGAAGGTCGCGACAAGACCGAGGCCTTGCGGCGGTTCATCGTCGCCGAAAAACCCGCGAAACTCCTCGCCTTCACATCGATCGTCGGGCAGGTGGACGGTATCGCCTCGAAGCTGAAATTCCGGGGAATTCCCTGCGCGGCTCTTCACGCGAAGCTCGACAAGATCGGCAGGAAAAAGGCCCTCGACGACTTCCGCTCGGGGCGACTGAAAGTACTCGTGACGAGCGACCTTTCCGCGCGGGGTCTCGACATAGCGGACATCAGCCACGTCGTTCAGCTGGACGTCAGCGAAAACGAGGATTTTTTCGTGCATCGGGCGGGACGCACCGCGCGTGCGGGAAAATCCGGGATCAACGCGGTATTCGGGGACGAAGTCGAGCTCAGGAGGCTCGCGCGCATAGAAAAGCGACTGGGCATCGTGGTTTACCCGAAGGTGCTGTACGGAGGCGTAGTCCGCGCCCCGGACGGGGGGGCGGACAGCGACGATGTCGAAACGGCCCCGGACGACACGCCCTCGGGCGACTATCAGTAGAAGTATTCCATTCCGGCCGAAATATAGTTGTTGAAGACGGTACCGCCGGCGGCGGCGCGCCACGCGTCGCGCTGGGAGCGTGCCGCGTTCTCGATGGTCGTCCGGTCGCCGGGGTCGTTGGGATCAAGCCCGTCGAGGGTGTTGTCGTAAACGTACATCTCGCGTCCGACGCCGGGATTGATATCGACCTCGAAGCGATACCCGAGCTTGAACACGATAAGCCCGCCGGTCTTGAGCTTCGGAAGACGCGCCGTCACGTCGAAGCCCGCCTGCCACACGTACTGGATCGTTTCCTGCGTGAGAAAGGGCGTCGAGAAGAAAAAGGCGTGCCCGGAATGGGTTGCCGAGGAGTTATGCACGCTTCCGTCGGTGACGTACAGGTCCTCGTCGGTAAGGTATTGCCATACGCGCATGTAGTCTTCCCCGCTGATATCCAGGCTCTCGTTCACGTTCCCGTGTCTGATAAGCGTTCCGACGATATCGACGTCCATCGCGTCGAGGGGACGGATCTTTACTTTCAGGTTAAGCCTGTCCGAGTTCGGCTCGAGCGCCGCGCCCACGCAGTTTCCCGCGTGGGTAAAACTCTGGTAGTTCGGCTCGGTCAAACTCAGGTCATGACCGACCTTGTGGGAATAGGTGTACGGGGTAACCATGGTATAATCGAGGGACGCGAACGTAAAGAGACCGGATTTCCGGGGGGCGTAGGAAACCGCGAGTTGACCCGCGATTCGCCACTTCGTGTCCCACTGGAACTTGATTATATCGTTGAAGCTCATATCGTCCGCGACGAGCATCCCGTCGATTTTAAGGCCCTCCACGGGACGCACGGTGAACATACCGCCGATATAATTATTGTCTGCGAAGCCCGTGTTTCCCTGGCTAATCATGAAGGCGGACGCGGGTAAAAGATAGAGCGTCTCGAACCGGCCGCCGTACATGACGGACTCGAAGGCGGAAACCTCGAGCCAGGGAAGCGGCCTGACGGTGAGTGAATGGATGGCGAGGTACTTCTCGGGATGGTAAAACAGTAACTCGTCGTCGGTTGTCGCCGAAAGGGAGTAGAACGAAAAATTGAAGGCCCATTTCTCGCGGTTGACGCTCGCGTTCCATTGCCCGCTATGGAGGGCGTGAGAACCGAAGAGTACTCCGGTATCGTGTATCGGTCCCCAGGAGCCGCGCATCATGCCGGCGTTGAAGTAGGTGTCGGGCGTTCCGACCGCGAGCGAGGAGTTAAGGGACGGCAGTATCCAGAAGGGTCCGAGCCTGGCGTTGTCCTTGACGATGTCCTTGTCCGACCGCTCGCTCTGCGGGATAAGCTCCTGGTAGGGAAGCTTGTTCGTGGCCCACCCGTCGACCGAGGCGCTCGCGGATACGTACTGGTTGAAGATATAGTTGACGTCGAAGGAGATGGCGACGTCCATCTGCTTGTACGAGTTCGCCGTATCGATGGCGAGCGTTCCCTTTCCGCCGTAGTGGAGGACGCGCCCGAACAGGCGTTTGGAATGACGCTCGGCTATCCTGCGCTGGGTCGAGTCGCCCCGTTCGATAACCTCGGAAAGAATCCGCTTGACGAGGGGAAGCGGGTACGGTCGCGCCGCCGGAAGGTCCCGCACGATCCCCATCGTTTCCCAGACGGTCAGGTCGTCGTAAAAGAAATCGAGCGGATCCGCCGCGACTTGCGCGGAAAGGGACGCGACGCACAGGATCAAGGCGAACAAAACGGCTGAAAACTGCCTCATACTTCAATAAATCTCCCGACGTATCAGAATAACGCCCAAGCGACCGAAAGAACCGCGAACGCCGACGACGCCTCGCTCTCCCCGCGAAGCCCACTATAGCCGAGATTGTCCATTAACTCAAGTGAGTTCCATACACCCGGGATAATCCAGGATGAACTTCACGACGTCGTCGACCCCGTTCCGTATGCCGAGACGCGCGACGTTGCGTCTGACGGTCCGGGCGAGTTCCGGGTTTTCGATCACCTCGTAGGCCTTATCGAGGATATCCCGCGGCTTCTTGACGTACCATCCCGCGCCGTTATGCACGACATGCAGCACGTTTCCGAGCTCCTGTCCGCGGATAAACGTCGAGAAGATGACCGGCTTTCCGACGGCGAGGACTTCCATGACCGTCGACGCGCCGCCCTTCGTGATGACGCAGTCGGCAATATTGAGCAGATCGGGCATGAAGTCGACAAAACCGAAGGTCATGACGTTGGATGCCTTGTGCCACTCGGCGAGCTGGTTTACCTGAAACCGGAGGAGGCGGTTTTTCCCGCACACGACGACAAGCAGTTCGTCGCGTTTTTGCCTGAGGAACAGGGACACGATGCGGTCCGCGCTCTTGAGACCCTCGCCCCCGCCCGCGACAAGGATAACCTTGCGGCCGGGGGCGATGCCCAGCCGTTGCCGCGCGGCGAGGCATTCCTCCCCGGTGTACGGCCTGTCGTAGGCGCGCGAAAACATGAAGGGGAAACGGCGTACGCGCTCGGGCGCGAACCCGTGCCGCTCTATCGCTTCCTTCCTGAGTTTCTCCGAAAAAACGACGAGTTCCGTCCGCTTCTCGTAGAACCAGGAACCGTGGGCCGTGAAGGGATCCGTTACGAGGGTTATGAGCGGGATCGCAGGGTCGACGCGGTCGATGGCCCTTCTGGCCAGTATGATGAGCACCTCGTGAAGGCAGACGACCTTGGTTACGCCTTCCTTCCTCAAGAAACGGACGAGGTTGCTCTCACCGTGGATGGAGACGAAGTAGTTCCCGAACCGGATGAAAAAGGGTATTTCGGTCATCCGGTAAAAGAGGACGTAACTCGCCTCGAAGTAGTTCGAGGATATCTTGTATCCGTCCTCGAAAAAATACCGGCACGCCCGCATGCGTTCGCTGAAGCCGTTGAAGAGGGTCGCTTCCACGCGATCGGGATAGTTATCGTTCAGGGCCTTCGAGAGCGCCCGCGCCGGCGCGACGTGGCCTCCGCCGGTATTCAGGTATAAAAAGGCGATTTTCTGCTTCATGGCGTCCCGTCAGTATACCCGGAGACTCGCCCGTTCACAAGCCAAAAACGGATTTACAAAGACAAGCCGGGGCGGCTATACTTCCGGGATGAACATAGCCCTCTTTTCAGACAGCTACGTCCCGACGAAAAGCGGCGTCGTTACCGTCGTCGTGCAGTTGCGGAAGGCCCTCGAGGCGATGGGCCATCATGTCGTCATCGTCACGGTCGAGACGACGGCGGAAGCCCGGAAAATCAGGGAGGATGACCCGTGCATCTTCCGCGTGAAGTCGATTCCGCTCGGGCTCGGCACCGACCAGTTCGTCGGATTCCCGCAAAAACGCAAGATCATCGCCTTTTTACAGGCCCACGACATCGAACTCATACACAGCCATACCGAGTTCTACATAGCCCACGCGGCGAAGAGCGTCGGCAAGGCCATGCATATCCCCACGATCGCGACGACGCACACGATGTGGGAGGATTTCTACGACTATTACATCCCGATGGCGCGCCTTATCCCGGTCAAGGCAATCAGAAAGCTCGTAAAGCGGCTTTTCAAGAAATTCTACGCCTTGATAAACGTGTCGACCAAGGCCCGCGACTATTTCAAGAGCGAGTTCATGCTTCCCGCCATTCCTTCGGCGGTCATCCCGAACGCCGTCGATACCGAGGCGTTTACGGCGAATAATGCCGGCGAAAGCGATCATGCCGCGATGCGCGCGAACTGGGGTATCGCTCCCGGGGACACGCTTCTCCTCTTTGTCGGGCGGATCGGCGAGGAAAAACGCGTACTCGAGCTGCTTGACGTCTGTATCGGCGCCGTCCGCGCGCGGCCTGCGGTGAAGGCGATATTCGTCGGAAGCGGTCCCGCGCTCGAGCAGATGCGCAAGACCGTCCAGCGGGAGCGCCTCGACCACCGCATCATCTTTACCGGTTTCGTGAACTGGACCGATTTGCACGCGTATTACGGCATGAGCGACATCTTCTTCACCGCCTCCCTTTCCGAGATGCACTCGATGACGATACTCGAGGCCCTCATATCCTCCCTGCCGATCGTCGCCCGGCACGATTCGAGCTATTTCGACACGGTGTATCCGGGCCGAAACGGATACCTCGCACGCGACGACGGGGAGATGCTCGACTGCATCCTCGCGCTCGTCGACGACCCGGACGCGCGTAAACGCTTCGCCGCCGAGAGCCGTTCGGTATCGGAGCGCTTCTCGATTGAAACGCACGCGAAAAAGACGGTCGCCTTCTACGAGGCGGTGCTCGAGGCATATCCGCGTCCGCTTGACGAGGACCGCCTGCGGGCGATGGTAGAGTCGTGAAACGAGAGGAAAAGGAACGTCTCTACGATTTTCTCGAGACGGCGCGCCGGTACCTCTCCGGCGGCGCGGAAGTCCGTCGCGCGCCGCCCGAATTCGAGGACGAACTTGACGGCCCGACCCTTACCGCACGGATACTCGCCTGCGAGCGGTGCGATCTCGCCAAGACGCGCGCGAACGTCGTGCCCGGCGCCGGGGTCGACTCCCCCCTCGTCATGGTGATCGGAGAGGGACCGGGAGCGGACGAGGACGCCTCGGGGCTTCCGTTCGTCGGCAAGGCGGGACAACTGCTCGACCGCATGCTCGCTTCCATCGGCATATCCCGCGAAACGAACGCCTTCGTCGCCAATATCGTGAAATGCCGGCCGCCGAACAACCGCGACCCGGAACCCTCGGAGATAGCGTGCTGCCTTCCCTGGCTCGAAGCGCAGATAGCCCTGCGCTCGCCCGTCGCCATCCTCGCGCTCGGCCGCGTCGCGGCGCGTACCCTGCTCGGGGTATCGACGCCCATGGGTTCCCTGCACGGCGCCTTCCACGAGTATCGCGGCATTCCCCTCATGCCCACCTACCACCCGAGCGCCCTGCTTCGCGACGAATCCCTCAAGCGGCCCGCGTGGGAAGATCTCAAATCCTTTCGCGAACGACTCATGAAAGTCAGCCCGGCCTACCGGGGAACGAACGAGGGCGAATGAACCCGCTGTGGCTCGAGGTTACGTTCAGCCTTCCCCTGCGCCAAACCTTCACCTACGTCATACGGGAACCGGAAGCAAGGGAATACGTCGGTTGCCGGGTCGAGGTGTTTCTCGGAAACCGCAAGACGACCGGCTTCGTGGTTTCCTCCTTTCGCGAGCTACCGGCCGGGTTTCCGCTTGAGCCGGAGGAAGTCAAGGAAGTTCGCCGCGTTATCGACCGCGAGCCGATCTTCGGCGCGGGAGAGATCGAGCTCGCGCGGTGGATGGCCTCGTTTTACCTTTGTTCGGCGGGAGAGGCGCTCTCGGCCATGTTGCCCTCGGGCAGAAGGGAAACCGAGGCCGCGGGAATCAGCGAGGACGAGGAAGACTTCTCCGCGTCGCGCACCGATCTTTCGGACGAACAGCGGGCCGCGGTCGAGGGAATCGCCGGCTCCGCGGACGGGGCGATCTACATACACGGGGTGACCGGCTCCGGCAAGACGGAGGTCTTCCTGCAAGCCGCCGAACGCGCGCTCGACGCGGGAAAGGACGTCATCTACCTCGTTCCCGAGATAGCGCTGACGCACCAGGTCGAGGAGGCCGTTACCCGGAGGTTCGGCTCCTCGGCGGCGGTATTGCATTCGGGCCTCACGCCCTCGCGGAGGTTGACCGAATGGATGCGCGTGAGGCGCGGCGAGGCGCGCATCGTAGTCGGGGCGAGAAGCGCCGTATTCGCTCCCGTGAAGAATCTCGGGCTCGTCATCATCGACGAGGAACACGATCCCTCGTACAAGTCGGGCACATCCCCGCGGTACCACGCCCGTCAGCTCGCCATGCGCCGGTGCGCCCTCGCCCGCTGTCCGCTCGTCATGGGAAGCGCGACCCCGTCCCTCGAGGCCTGGCACCAGATCAAGACCGACTCGATGCGCTGTTTCATGCTCACGAAGCGGCTTTCCGGCGGCGCGCCGCCCGAGATCAGGATCGTCTCCCTCGCCGGCTCCTCCCGCGCCATATCCGACGAGCTTCTTTCCGAGATGCGCGCGGCGAAGGACGCGGGGAAGCAGTCGATAATCTTCCTCAACCGGCGCGGATTCACGCATTTTTTCCGGTGCAACACCTGCGGGTACGAGCTTCTCTGCCGCAACTGCTCCGTCCCGGTTACCTGGCACCGAAGCCAGGGCGTCATGAAGTGCCATTACTGCGGTTGGCAGTCGAAACCGCCCGCGAGCTGTCCCGAATGCGGGTCGCTCGACGTGGGGTACGCGGGGTTCGGCACGGAGTATCTCGAGGAGGAGATTACCGCCGCGTTTCCCGACTGCTCGATCCGGCGGATCGATACCGACAGCCTTACGGGAAAAGACAGCCTCAAGGACGCCCTCGTGGATTTCAGGGAAGGAAAGACCGACATACTGCTCGGTACCCAGATGGTCGCCAAGGGTCTCAACTTTCCCGGCGTACGCCTCGTCGGCATCGCGCTCGCCGATACGGGTTTGCACATGCCCGACTTTCGGGCGGCCGAGCGGACGTTCGCCCTCATCACGCAGGTCGCGGGACGCGCCGGGAGGTTCTTTCCCGACGGGCGCGTTCTCGTGCAGACGTGGAACCCCGGGAATCCGGTCATCGCCTTCGCGAAAACGGGCGACCTCGAGGGGTTTTACGCCTACGAGCTGGCCCAACGCGCCGAGCTCGGCTTTCCGCCCTTTTCGCGTCTCGTTCGCCTCGTATTCAGGAGCAAGTCGGCCAAACAGGCGGAAACCGGGGCGGAAGGCGCCGCGGCTATATTGCGCGCCCTCCTCCGCGCCCCCTCCGAGGTGATGGGCCCGGCCGAATGTCCCGTCTCGCTCATCTCCGGCAACCACCGTCACCAGGTCATCCTGAAAGGACCCAGGCTCGCGCCCCTCGTGGAGGCGGCGCGCGCTTTCCGGGACGACTATAAGCCGAATCAGGCGCTCTACGTCGAGTACGACGTGGACCCGCAAAGCCTCTTGTAGGGCGTGAACGGTGCGGAAACGTCGGCCGTTGCGGAAACGTCGGCCGTTGCGGAAGCGCCGGTCGACGGCGTCAGTACCGCACGTTCCAGAGAAAGAGACCGGTTCCCGGCGCGGTGGGACCGGCGAGCGAGCGGTCTTTTGACCGGAGCACGCGCGCGAATTCGGCCGGATCCGCGCCCTTCGCGTCGAGATGGACGATGGTCCCGACGACGGAACGAACCATGCGCCACAGGAAGGCGTTCGCGCTTATCTCGAAGACGAGGCGTTCCCCTTCCGGGAAAAAACGCGCCCCGAAGAGGTAGCGCGACCTCGTGAGACTTTGATCGCCCGCGGCGGCGAAGGTCGTGCAGTCGATCTCGCCGGAAAGATACGCGGCCATCGAGTTGACGCGGGCGAGCGAGGGCCAGCGTCCGATATGCCAGACATACGGAAGCTCGTGGGCGAACGGTCGCTCGCCGCAATGCAGAAAAAAACGGTAGGTCCGCGCGAGAGCGGAAAAACGGGCGTGAAACAGGGGATCGACCTCGCGCGAGCCGACGACGCGCGCGTCGGCGGGCAACATCGAGTTGAGCGCCGGTATGAACCGTTCGGCCGGGATGGACGCGATGTCGGTGAAAAAATTGGCGACTTGACCCACGGCATGCACGCCCGAATCGGTGCGGCCCGAGCCGATGAGGGGCACGGCGTGTCCGTGCATCCGCTCGAGCGCCGTCTCGACGGCTTCCTGAACGGTCCTCCCCGTTTTCGCCTTTCCGCTCTGGCGCTGCCAGCCCAAAAATCGGGTACCGTCGTACGAGATCGTCAGCGCGATATTTCTCAGCGGTCGGTCGTTCGGCGAATCCTTATCCATAAATGCCGCCCATCCCGCCTACTCGTCGTCCTCTTCGCCGTTCAGTTCCGTGACGAGATGATCGTAGAGAGAGCGCGCGTGCTCGAGAAGCGGGCCCGGTTTCGTCTTGGAGGACTTCCCGAGGCCGAACATCTTGGCGAGCGAGCGCCGTTGCGCCGTCAGGAGCTCCCTGCGCCGCTCCGGGTCGGTTCGCGAACCGTACTTGTACTCGAGAAGGGCGCACAGGTACAGGACGCCGTCGTACCCGTAGTTCTTGTCGAGATCGGGCCCGAAGGATTTCATGTTGGCTATCATTTCCTTCCCGGTCGACTCGAGCTCGACGGCCCGACGGTAGAAGTAGAGCGCCTTGCGGTACAGTAAATCTGAGATGTACGAATAGTTTTCCTCGGGGTAACGCTTGCCGAGCTCGGAAAACAACCAGGCCCCGCGGATGGCGCAGACGCCTTGCTTGATCGTCGGGGAGTACTTGGAGTCCACGTACTCGTAGCAAAAGAGCGCGAGGTAATGGGAGGCGGCTCCCTCGGCGAGCGAGCGGGCGGAGGTAAAATCTATCTTCGAAAAGAGCTTCTTGATCGAGTCGTACCGCTCGCGCATGTGCTCGTAAATCCGGGCGAGGCTGTCCTTGTCCAGTATGCAGAAATCCTGCGGGAACGCGGCGTAATGGCATTTCGGGCACACGGTCAGCGAGTACACGAGGGGAAAGAGCTCTCCGTACTTCGCCGACGGTTCGTACAGGCGCCGCAACTCGTCGGTGAGCGCGCCCGCTATCATCCTCCCGCCGCCGGACATGAGCTCCTCGCGCTTGAAGCGCGCGTTGCAAATGGGGCACTCCGTCTGGTCCTTGGAGTAGAACGTTACGGTCGGTACCTTTTCATTCTTCGCGGACATCGTCTCCCCCCTCCACCACCACCATGGCGAGCGCGTTGTCGCGCTCGTGGGTCAGGCTCAGGTGAATCGCCTTTCCCCCCGCGCGCTCGAAGGCCGCGAGCGCGTTGCCGAACAGCCGCATGCACGGCTTTCCGTTATGGTTATTGAGCACCAGGATGTTCTTGAGCGTGATGCCGGACAGTCCCGTCCCGATGGACTTACCGAAGGCCTCCTTGGCCGCGAACCGCGCGGCGAGGGAAAGCATCGCCGAGCTTCCGCGGCTCATCGCGGCGGCGAGCTCCTCGGGATGGAAGTACCGCTCAAGGAGGCCGGGAATACCCCGCCAGTGAATGAGTCGGTTGACGTGAACGACGTCCAGTCCCACGCCGATTATCACGGAGTCCTCCTCGTCACGGTCATCTGCACCTCGGCCGGCTCGAAGGAGACGATCTCCATGGTCTCGGGCACGATCACGTGAACGGGAAGGCTGTAGACGCCGGGACCCGTGACGTTCTCGCACAGGACGGTCAGGGCGTTCGGCGGCAGATTCCAGCCGGAAAGCTCGGTTTGCCCGCCCTTTACGCGGAGGGTCCCGTAAACCGCGTCGGTCTCCACCGACAGGGCGGGATTGAGGTTCTCGAAAAAGAAGGGAACGTCTTCGAAGGTGCGTATCAGCGTGGTTTGCGCGATCATGACGCGATACTCGATCCTGCCGTTGTTCCCGGTAGTGACGAGGGCGTTGCGGTTCACGAGCGGAACCGATCCCTCGAAGGTGACGTTGCGCCCGGCGAGGTCGATCGGCTCCGTGGAAAGCTCGACAAGTTGCTCCATGACGCCCCGGGGACCGGAGACCTCGATCGTTTGCGGGTTCACGATGTATCCTGCGAGCTCGTAGCCCGCCTCCGGATATCCCTTGAACGCCGGATTTACGGGGAGACGCTTGATGACGCGGTGTTCCACGCGAAGCGTTATCTCGCGCGGTTCTATCTCGATCTCGAGGGCGTCGATGTCCTGCGCGGTGCCGGTCAGGCGGCTCAGGACGGGAACGCGGTACTCGCCTTCCTTCGTGTATTCCGTCAGGTCGACGTACACGGAGACGTCTCCTTCCTGCACGGGGTAAATGCGGTCGACCTCGCCGCGGATGCCCACCTTGACGGTCTTGGGATACTGCGCCGCGGGAACGATGTCCCCGTTCGTCTCGACCGCGAGGGGAACGGAAAAGAATTTCCGCTCGAGGGTGCTCATCCGGTAAAAGAGGAAGAGAAGGAGCGCCAACGCGAGGCAGACGACCTTGGCGGGCCAGTTCTCGAATATCCTTTCCCGCAATTCCTTATTCGTCATTGTCGATTACCTCCGCGACCGACGTCTCCGCGCCGAGATCGAGCAATCCCTCGAGCAGCCGGGTAATCTCGGCCGAGGAGAGGTCGTAGTAGAGCTTGGAGTCGTACGCGAGACTGATGGCCCCGGTTTCCTCGGAGACGATGAGCACGACCGCGTCGGTCTCCTCGGAAAGCCCGAGGGCCGCGCGGTGGCGCGTTCCGAAGGTCTTTCGAATGTCCTGCTGTTCGGACAGTGGCAGGAAACAACCCGCCGCGACGACCTTTCCCCCCTGGATGATGACGGCACCGTCGTGGAGCGGGGTGTCGTGCCCGAACACGGTGACGAGGATGCTCGACGAGAGGTCGGCGTTCAGCCGCGTTCCCGATTCGGCGATGTCCTTGAGGCCGTTTCGTCGCACGAGCGCGGCGAGCATCCCGCGGCGCCGGTTCGACAGTATCTCGGCCGCCGTCAGGAGGGAGTCGAGGTGGCTGTGCTTGGATCTCTTGCCCATCCGGAACCAGTCGCTCTGGCCGATCTTGAGGAATATCTTCCGGAGCTCGGGCTGGAAGACGATCGCGACGCCGATGAGGAGTCCGGGCGCGAGTATGTTGAGTATCCAAAGGAGGGTGTTGAGACGGAGCAGGAAGGCGATGGCGTACACGAGCAGGAGCGACACGGCGCCCTTGAGGAGCTGTATGGCCTGCGTCTTGACGAGGATGCCGTACGAGACGTACAGGAGAAAGGCGAGTATGGACACGTCGAGAAAGGGCTGTATCGCCGCGTACAGCGAACCGGCTTTTTTAATGAATTCCACGCGCGCGTATCTCCTGTACCACTTTGAGCATATCGCGAGTCTCCGCGACGTCGTGGACGCGCACGTACGTGGCTCCCGACATGATGGCGTACTGGTTCGCGGCGAGCGTTCCCGCCAGCCTCGATTCCGCGTCCCGCCCGGTCATGATCCCGATCGATTTTTTGCGCGACAGGGCCATAAGCACAGGGTACCCCCCGCGGGCGATTTCCGCAAGACCCGCGACGAGCGAACAGTTGTCCTCGTGCCGCTTTCCGAAGCCGAATCCGGGATCGAGGACGATCCTGTCGGCGCGAACGCCGGCGGAAACCGCGAAAGCGGCCCGTTCGAGAAGCCAGGCGCGAACCTCGCCGACGACGTCCGCGTACGTCGGGTTGTCCTGCATCGTGAGCGGCACTCCCCGCATGTGCATCAATATGACCGGAAGGCCCAGACGGGCCGCGAGACCGGGCATCGCGGGATCGTCGCGCAGGGCCGAGATGTCGTTGAGGATGTCGGCGCCCGCCTCGAACGCGAACTCCATGACGCGGGCCTTTCTCGTATCGATCGAGATGGGCACGTCGCTTTTTCTCCGTATCCCCTCAACGAGCGGGATCACGCGGTCGAGCTCCTCCTCGGCCGATACGTAGGCCGAGCCGGGACGCGATGATTCCCCGCCGATATCGATACAGTCTGCCCCTTGGGCGACCATCTCGAGCGCGCGGTCTACCCCGGCGTCGACGCCCGTCACGCGGCTCCCCTCCCAAAAGGAATCGGGAGTCGCGTTCAGTATGCCGATCACGCAGGCGGGCAAGTCGGTGGAAAGGACCCTGCCGCGGGGAAGGGAGAGACTGACGCTCACGGGCGGCTGCCCTTGGAGACGCCCGAGCGAAGGCGGCGGACCGAGTCGGCGATATGGTCGGGAGACAGGCCCGCGGACGCCAGTATCTCATGGCGCGTTCCCTGGGGATAGAAGACGTCGTCGAAGGCGTGGGTCTCGACGGAAACGCCCGGAAGATTCCGCGCGAGGAGGGCGGACAGCCATTCGACCAGTCCTCCGCAATACGCGCCGTCCTCGACGAGAACGAGGTTGCGATACCCCTCGACGGCGGAGAGGAACCACGCCTCGTCGAAGGGCTTGGCGAAACGGAGGGTGAGACTGTCCACGGGCGTTCCGGCGCGTGCGAGCAGGTTCGCCGCCTCGTGGATCTCGGCGTACGCGCCGCCCGTGGAGACGAGCAGGGTGTCATATCCGTCCCGCTGGACGAACACGCCCCTGCCCGCCTCGACGGGAGAAAGAAACGCGGGCTGTTCCGTCGGGCAAGCGGCCTTGGGATACCGGATGATGACCGGCCCGTCGCCGGAGAGCGCCCAGGACAGCATGGCGCGCACCTCGGCTGCCGAAGCGGGACACAGGATGGAAAGTCCCGGTATCGGCCGGAACAGCGAGATGTCGTAGAGGCCTTGATGCGTCTCGCCGTCGTCGGGAACGGGACCCGCGCGGTCGAGGGCGAAGACGACGGGAAGGCGTTGGAGGGCAACGTCGTGTATGAGCTGGTCGACGGCGCGTTGCATGAAGGTGCTGTAGATGGCGACGACGGGCTTCATCCCGCCCGCGGCGAGTCCTCCCGCGAAGGTAACCGCGTGCTGTTCGGCGATCCCGACGTCGAAGAACCGGTCCGGATAACGGTGCTGAAAGGCGGCGAGGCCCGTTCCCTTCGCCATGGCGGCGGTGATTGCCACGACGCGGTCGTCGTTCGCGGCCTCCTCGAGCATCGCCCGGGAGAAGGCCTCGGTAAAGCTCGTCGTGTCGAATTTCTCGACCTTGCCGTCGCTGATGCAAAACGGGCCGATGCCGTGGAAGGTCGCCGGGTCGCTTTCGGCGAGACTGTAGCCCTTGCCCTTCTTCGTCTGCACGTGAACGACGACGGGTTTTTTAAGCGCCTTGACGTCGCGGAAGACCTTCTCGAGTTCCTCGACGTTGTGACCGTTGAGGGGGCCGACGTATTCGAACCCGAGGTCGACGAAGAGATTGTCCTTGAAGAGGACCGCCTTGACGCCCCGCTTCACGCGGTAAATCAGGCGGGTCAGCGGCTGACCGAAAAACGGTATGAGACCGATGCCCCGGTCGACCCTTTGGCGGAACCGCTGATAGTGCGCGCCCATCGTCAGGCGGCTGAGGTATTCGGACAGGGCGCCGGTATTCTTGCTGATGGACATCTTGTTGTCGTTGAGCACGACGACGAGATCGTTCGCGCCCTGTCCGGCGTGGGAAAGCGCCTCGAGCGCCATGCCGCCGGTCAACGCGCCGTCGCCGATAACCGCTACTACCTTGCCCCGTTCGCCCCGCGCGCGCCGCGCGACCAAGAGTCCGAGAGCCGCGGATATGGAGGTCGACGAATGGCCTGAGTCGAAGGCGTCGTGAGGGCTTTCGGAACGCTTCGGGAATCCGGAGATGCCGTCTTTCTTGCGGATCGAGTGAAATACGTCCCTTCTTCCGGTTACGAGCTTGTGGGTATAACACTGATGGCCGACGTCCCATACGATGGCGTCCGTCGGCGAGGTAAACACCCGGTGAAGGGCGAGGGTGAGCTCGACAACCCCGAGATTGCTCGCGAGGTGACCGCCGTTCGTACCGACCGCTTCGATGACGCTCTTTCGGATTTCGGCCGAGAGGGCCGGGATATCGCGCGCGCTGACGCGCTTGAGATCGTCGGGCGAGTTGATCCCGGCAAGGATTGATCGAGTCATAGGGGGCAAGTATACCATAGCGAGGGGCAAAAAAAAAGACCGCGAACTCATGCGTTCGCGGTCCCTGCTGGCGCTGTGGCCGCTTCGGCGACAGGGGCGTACCGCCCGTCCCGAACGGTAAAACCCGCCGGTACCCGAGTCTAAGGCCTCCGGGCAGTCGGGCGCGAGCGCTCCGTATAGCCCGGGTGGCTTTATTTCTTCTTGTGCCGGTTTCTTCTGAGTTTTTTCTTCCGCTTATGCGTCGCGATCTTCTGGCGTTTTCTTTTTTTTCCGCAGGGCACGTCGGCACTCCTTATCGATAAAGTCTGGATATAATATCGTTTGTCGTAGTGCCAGTCAAGTACCGCCGGCCTTCCGGAGGAAATCGGCCGCGAGCCAGGCTACCGCGCCCGGGGCGTCCGCGCCGACGCACACGACTCCGGGAAGCGATCTGACGTAGGTCTCCTGCCGTTTGGCGTAGCGTTTCGTGTCGCGGGAGATCCGCTCGCGCACCGCGCGAAGGTCCCGATCCAGCCCCGTTTCGCCGAAAAACTCCCGGTAGCCGATAGCCCGCATCCCGGGATCGGACGGCCCGTACCCCGCCGAAACGAGACGCTCGACCTCGTCCGCGAGGCCTTCCGCGAACATCGCGTCGATTCGACGGTCGATGCGCTCATACAAGTCGTCGCGTTCCCGCGTCAGCACGAAAACCAGGAAGCGATACCCGGGCCGGAACGAGGCGGGAAGGGCGAAGGAGTCGAACGTGGTTCCGGCCGTCTCGTACACCTCGAGCGCGCGGGTAATACGATACCCGTCGTTCGGGTGCAGCTCCGACGCGCGACGGGGATCCTTGTCGGCCAACTCCCGGTAGAGGGCGGCGGGGCCCTCACGGGCGAGACGATCCTGGAGGCGCGCGCGGATTTCTGGGTCGGAAGGGGGCGTCGAGGGCAGGCCGTACAGGAAATTCCGTATGTAAAAACCGGTCCCCCCGAGGATGAGCGGAACACGGCCGCTCGCGTTAATGCGCGCGCAGGAGTCATCCGCGAGGGACACGAAATCGGCCACGGAAAACCGTTCCGCAACGTCGCGTACGTCGATGAGCTCGTGGGGAAGGCGTCGTAGCAGGGAGGGATCGGGTTTCGCCGTGCCGATATCCATGCCGCGATACACTTGCATGGAATCGGCGCTGATAATGCCGACCCTGCCGGAAAACGGCCCGGAATCGGCAAACAGGCGCTCCGCGAGGGCTGTCTTGCCGCACGCGGTGGAACCGAAGATGACGAGTACCGGAATATCCGGCGGTCGATCCATCGGGATAGGCGGGTATTACTGCTTTTCTATCTGGTATTCCACCGTCTTGGTGAATACCTGATTGGCCGCGAGGGACACGACCTTGCCGTCATTGTCCTCGATTTCGGGGTCGCGTACCATGGAAAGCTGATATGCCCGGCGAATGGAGGCGCAGGTTACTTCGTACACGTTGCCCGTGAATTCCACGAGCTGTTCCAATGGAAAAATCATACCGTATATATAGAACTTTTCGCGCCTTTATTCAAGACGACCTTGCCCACGACCGCGAATATGGCTACATTTTACCGTACGTACACGGAGGAACCATGGACATGAACCCCGGTCAAAGACCATCCCGCCCTTCTCTCTCGCTGGTGGCGCTCGGAGCGGCCGTTCTGGCCGTTCTCGCCCTGGCGTTTACGGGCTTTTTCGTCGTCGATCAAACCGAAGACGCGGTCGTAACCCGCTTCGGGCGGTATAAAACCACCGTCGGACCCGGCCTTCACTTCAAATTACCCCTGGGGATAGACCGGAGCTACAACGTTCCCTCGAAGGCCATTCAAACCGAACAGTTCGGATTCAGGACGGTGCAAAGCGGTTCTACGAACGTCTATGAAAACAACATCACGCGGGAAACGACGATGCTGACCGGAGACCTCAACATCGTCGACGTCGAGTGGATCATCCAGTACCGCATCAACGACCCGCGCGCCTGGCTCTTCAACGTCCACGAAAACGTCAGACGATCGACCATCAGGGACGTGTCACAGTCGGTCATCAATACCCTCGTCGGAGACCGGGCGATCCTCGACGTCATCGGACCCGAACGCACGGCGATCGAAAACGCCTCCATCTCGATGATGAACGAACAGCTTCGAGAGTTCGATCTCGGCGTGACGGTGATTAACGTCCAACTCCAGAACATCGTGCCGCCGGCCGGAGTCCAGGAGGCCTTCGAGGACGTCAACAAGGCGATACAGGACATGAACCGCCTCATCAACGAAGGAAAGGAAGCGTATAACGCCGAGATACCGAAAGCGGCCGGCGAGGCGGAAAAGCTCGTTCAGGTGGCGAAGGGCTACGCCGCGGAGCGCGTCAACCGCGCGCAAGGCGACGTCGCCCGTTTCAATTCGGTTTTCGCGGAGTACCGAAAGGCGCCCGACGTCACGAGGAGGCGCCTCTACCTCGAAACGATCGAGGCCCTGTTCTCCTCGGAGCGCGGGACGACCCTGGTGGACAAGAAACTCGAAAATTTCCTCCCGCTCAAGACGCTCGACAAGGGGGCCTCACGATGAGAACCGTTTCATCCCGCATACTCGTAACCGCCGTAGCGGCGGTCATTCTCGCCCTCATGGCGAACCCCTTTTACGTGATAAACGAGGGTGACCAGGCCGTGGTTACCCGTTTCGGCGAGATTGTCGCCTCGTCCTCCGAAGCCGGCCTTCACACGCGCGTGCCGTTCGTCGATTCGGTCGTCAAGTACCCGCGCAAGGTCATGTCGCTCGAGGGCGACTCCCAGCGCATACCCACCAAGGAAAACCAGTTCATCATCGTGGACACGACGAGCCGCTGGCGCATCTCCGATCCCGTCAAGTTCTACGAATCGGTCACCTCCGTCGAAGCGGCGTACTCGCGCCTCAGCGACGTCATCGACTCGGCGGTGCGGACGGTCATCACCTCGTCGAGCCTCAATGACGTCGTGCGCAATTCCAACATCATCAACGAGCTGCAGCATCGCGAGAACTTCGCCCTGGGCGCCGACGCCGAGGAGGTGCAGCTGAGCCAGATTACCGGGGAAAAGATAAAATACGAGACGATCTCCCGGGGACGGCGGGCGCTGAGCGGGGAAATGGCCGACATCGCGCGGACGAAGGTTCCCGAATTCGGCATCGAGCTCATCGACATCGTGCCGAGGCAAATCAGGTATTCCGACGAGCTCACCGAGAGCGTCTATAACCGCATGATAAAGGAACGAAACCAGATCGCGCAGACGTTCAGGTCAACCGGCGAGGGAAAAAAGGCCGAGTGGATGGGCAAGCTCGAGAACGAACGCAAAACCCTCCTCTCGACCGCGTATAACCGCGCGGAACGCATCAAAGGCGACGCGGACGCCGAGGCCTCGCGCATCTACGCCGACGCCTACAGCAAGGACCCCGAGTTCTACAGTTTCTGGAAAAGCATAGAAACCTACAGAACGACGATGCCGACCTTCGACAAGGTCATGTCGACGGACATGGAGTACTTCAAGTACCTGTATTCCCCGAACGGCAGATGACGATGGCGATTATCGGAGAGCGGACGATAGACGGAGCCGCGCGCACGACGGTCGACACGGGTCTTTCCGCGCGGGAATTCGCGAAGGCGCGCCTGCACGACTCCCTCGCGGAACAGGGATACGCCCTCGCCTTCGACGGGACCATCACCCGCTGGCAGGTAACGGGAACGACATGCGTCGCCGAGGGAACGAAGGACGAGTCGATGCTCGCCTACGGGCCGGCCTTCGACGGAACGACCCTGCTTTCGGTCATAACGGGAGACGACGTTGAGGCCGCGTGGTCGGCATTTCACCGCTTCACCTCGTTCTTCGAGCGCGTCGCCTCCTACGGCGAGGTCGGGAGAGAGGCAAGAAACGCCGCGCTCGCGAACGGTCCCGGAGGCATACTCGCCTCGCCCGAAGGCGGTTTCCTCGTGCTTCCGACGAGACTCTACGATCGCTCTCTTGTGGCCCGCGGAGCCGACGCGGTTCGGCGCGGGAAGCTCCTTTGGACCTATCCCGACGAGGATCGCGACGAATCCCGCAGGTTCGGTTTTATGGCAGGGACGCTCGCGTATCGCGTCATAACCGGAAAGCCGCCCTTCGACGCGGAGAGCTTATCAAGGCACGACGCCGAGGAAGCAGCGGGCGAGATCGCCCGTCTCATGAGATCCGCCGACTTCATTCCGGCCGGTCTCGAAAACGCCTCCGTCCGCAAGCCCGCGGCTGATTGCGTGAACGCCCTCGTGAACTGCACGCTCGCCGCGTCGCTCGATACCCTGCTCGCCTTCGGCGACGACTATCGTTCCGTGCTCGACCCCGCGCGGCACGGAGGCGGGGCCTCGCCTGAGGCCTCCCGGACGAGAGCGAAAGTCGCGCAGGCACGCGCGTACCGGGCGAAACGCGCGGAGTTTTTCCGCAAGCACGGCAGGACGCTCGCGATCTCCTTCGTCGCGGCGGCCGCCCTGACCGCTTTCGCCGTCAGCTGGGCGCGCGGCGCGGCCTCGAGACCCTCGACGAAGGGAATGTCCCCCCGCGAGGTCGTTGAAGGCTACTACAGGGCGATCGGTTCCCTCGACACGGTACGTATCGACGCCTTCGGCACGCGAAACGCCGGAAACGACTACGATACCCTCGCGAGTACCCTTTTCGTTTCCACCAAGATGCGGCTCAACTACGAGTCGAAGGCGACCCTCGTGTCACCCGAGGTACTCGCCGAGGGCGGCGCGAAAAAGGGGCAAACCGTGTTCGGAATAACGGGACTCGTGATCGAGGAGACGGAGACGGAATCGGAAGCCGAAGCCGAAGCCGAAGCCGAAGCCGAGGAATTCCGCACGTCCCTGTATTTGTGGGTACCCTCGCTCGAAAGCGGAAACGGAGACGCGGGATGGACGGCCGACGACGCGGAGGAACCGCTGACGATCTACCGCCACCGCGACACGGTACGCCTCACGCGCGACGACGGCCGGTGGCTCGTCGATCGGGTAACTCCCGAGGAACGCGCGGAGGTTATCGCGGGAACGGGGGCGATCGTCGAGGCGCTTTCCTCGGCCGACCTCCCCCCCTGGGCGCCTACTCCGTAAGGCCCAACCGTGAAAGCGGCCAGAACCTGAACGAAGCGGCGCCGAGTATCCGGTTGACCGGCACGTACCGGGGGCTCAAGTTCGACCGATAGAGGAAGGAATAGGCGTCGCCCGGGTCGACGGGAGCGAGAGTCGTCTCGTAGGAATGCCGCATGTCGAGGGAATTGAAGCGGTTGTCTCCCATCATGAAAAAACAGTCTTTCGGGATGTAGTTTCCTTCGCCCGCGGGGAATTCGCCCATGTTCCGCTGGTCGTTCCTCGCGAGATAGAACAGGTAAGAATCCGCTTCCGCGAAAAGGCCGTTTCTCGCCGGGTCCGCGGTATACTCGCCCGCCGTTACGTTGCCCGTCAAAAGCTCGGCGTTCCGCACGACGAGCCGGCCGAAGGCGAGCTTCATCATCACGTTGAGCCGCTCTGCCCTGTCGTCGTGCAGGTTGGCGCGGTTCGGGGTAGAGGCCCACGCGGTCATGAAATCGCGAAACCACAGATACCCGCCGTTAGTCGTCAAAAGAACCCGCGCGATCTCGTCGCTCGACTGAAAGAGGGACAGTACCTCGAAGCGGGCCCTCGGGAAGAGCTCCGGCGCGGCGACGACCGTGTCGGGCGAGCGCTTGAGCGAGGCGAACCGCCTCACGATGGACTCCGCCTCGCGTCGCGCGGCGTCGAGATCCAGGTTCGCCCTGCGAGACTCCACCGAGACGAAGTCGGCGAATGCCTCTTTCGTCATGGGAACGTTCTTGACGAGCGCCAGTTCCGACCTGGGCAACGACGCGACGTCCCATGACGCCCAGGAGGCGTCTTCCGCCACGGGCGAAAACTCTCCGTCACCCGCTCGTTTGGAATAAAGGACCCCGTCTACCATCATCAGCTTCTCGCCGGGAACCCCCGTGACGCGCTTGACGAGAGGGTCGGCCTTGACGCGCCCGAACTCGTCGCGGTTGATGTTGACGGCGGTGAAGCTCAGCATGTACACGAGCTGCGAGGCGAACGAGGTCACGCGGGCCTCGCGCGTGTCGTTGTAATGCGGGTTGCTGAAAACGACGATATCACCGCGCTCGTAACCGCGCATCCTCGGGATGCCGACATCCGTAAGCGGGAACTTCGGTCCCGACGGGGTTTTCACCACGACGACACGATCCCCGATCATGAACTCGGGAACCATGGACTCGGAAGGTATGGCGTAGAGCTGGAAAAAAAACAGGTTTATGATGAGTACGAGACAGGCGGCCTGGACGAGGGCGTCGATCCATTCGAGGGCGTGGCGCGCGGCCGATTTCGGCCGTTCCTCCGCCGCCCCGAGCTCGGGGTAGTATCGCGACACCCGCTTGTCCGAAAGCCGGTACTGAATGACGAAGGTCGTCACGACGACCGCGACCCATAACAGCGCGGAGGCGACGTCGTTCGCGTATGACGTCTCGGCGCCCGCGGACCTGCGCATCACAAAAGCGGCGAAGAGGACGAACGGCAGGTATTCGAGGGATTTACGGTACGCCGCGAGCCGCGAGCGTCCCGGCGAGGCGCGAAAACGGAAGGAAAAAAAGGCGAAGGCTACCGTGTAACCGGCCGCGAGAAGAAAGCCGCCGACTGACTCGCCCAAGGGAAGGCCGAGGGATAAAAGCGAGAACAACGCGGAAAGAACGACGCACCCGAGTACCAATAACGACATGTGACTCTCCTTTCGGACGTTTTTCAGTATAGCAAAAAAACACCCTCCGGGCTATACTGTAACATCATATGGAATTCGACCGCCTTGAAGACAGTCCCGCGGGCTTTCCGAGCCTTCCGCCGGACACGATCTCGCGTCTCGCGAAGCGCGCCTTCGAACGCCTCTCCTTTACGTTCACCCGTCCGCATCTGGATCATCTGCTCGGGATCGCCCGGGATGACGGGGCAAGCGACAATGACCGCCTCGTGGCTTCGTACCTCCTCGAGAACGCCGTTATCTCCTCGCGCGGCACGCTCCCCCTCTGCCAGGATACGGGTACGGCTCAGGTGTTCGCGTGGAAGGACGAGGGCATACTGACGGGCGGCGACGACACGAGCGCCATCGCCGGCGGCGCGCTCGACGCCTGGCGCGCGTCAGCCCTCCGCAACTCGACGACACTGCCCGAGGGCTTTTTCGGCGAACGGGATCCCGGAGACAACGGCCCGGCCCAAACGGCCCTGTTCGCGACCGTTCCCGCTCCCGGAGCCGGACGGGCGTATCGCTTCCTTTTTTGCGCGAAAGGCGGAGGATCGTCGAACAAGACCACGCTCACGCAGGCCACGAAGGCCCTTCTCGAGCCGTCCGCGTTCTCGGCGTTCCTCCGCGAGAAGATCGCCGCGCTCGGCACGGCGGCCTGCCCGCCCTACGTGATCTCCGTCGTCGCGGGGGGAATCAGTCCCGAACAGAACCTGCTCGCGCTCAAGCTCGCCACCGCGGGATATTTCGACGCCC
This sequence comes from Spirochaetota bacterium, assembly GCA_023393015.1. Classification (GTDB taxonomy): domain Bacteria; phylum Spirochaetota; class Spirochaetia; order Treponematales; family Treponemataceae; genus Teretinema. The sequence goes on along the minus strand of JAEWMY010000031.1, from coordinate 7,735 downwards.
CGGCCCCGGGTTTCGATTACCGTGTCATGGGAACCGTCCCCGAGCGCGACTCCGTCCTCGAGCGGGAGGTACTTTCGATCGCGGCCGAAACCGGCCTCGGCGCGCAGTTCGGCGGAAGGGCGCTCGCGACGGCGGCCCGCGTACTTCGCCTGCCCCGGCACGGGGCGAGCCTTCCCGTATCGGTCGGCGTGTCCTGCGTCGCGCACAGGAACCTTCTCGGTCGCATCGACTCTGACGGCGTATGGCTCGAGCGGACGGTCGCCGATCCCGCCTCGGTTCCCGGCCTCGCCGAAGCGGCCGCTCGCTGCTCCGCGCCACGCCCGGGAGCGGTCAGGATCGATACAACCGAAGGCGTCGAGTCGATTCGCGCCCGCCTCGCGGGACTCGCGCCCGGCACTCCCGTGCTCGTGTCCGGCCCCCTCCTTGTCGCGCGGGACGCGGCGCACGCCCGCTGGCGCGGGATCATACGCGCGGGGCACGACCTCCCCGACTACGTCGCGCGTTATCCGATCATGTACGCCGGACCCGCCGGGACGCCCGAAGGCCGCGTCATCGGGAGTTTCGGCCCGACGACAGCGGGACGGATGGACGAATACGCGGAAGAACTCATGAGCCGTGGCGCCGCGCTCGTGACGCTGGCGAAGGGAAACAGGAGCGAGACCTGGAGATCTGCGTGCGCCTCGTTCGGAGCCGTATACCTGGGCACGCCCGGGGGCATCGCGGCCCTGATCGCGGAACGCCACGTTACCGAATCGCGCGTGCTCGACTATCCGGAACTCGGAATGGAGGCGGTACGACTCGTCACCGTGAGGGACATGCCCGCCTTCGTCGTCATAAACGGCCGCGGCGAGGATTTCTTCGCGAGACGCAAGGGAGAGGACAATGGCAGCCATCAACATCGACGCGGCTCTTGAGCGGTTCGACGGCGACGTCGAAATCTACCGGGAGATCGCGGGCGCCTTTCTCGAGTCGGGCGTAACCGACTCCCGGGGACTCTCCGAGTCCTTCGCCTCGGGCGACGCGAAGAAGGCCCTCTACTTCGCGCACAAGATCAAGGGCGCCGCCCTGACCGTCGGCGCCGACGCGCTCGCCGCCGCCGCGGGGAAACTCGAGGCGATCCTCCGCGCCGAAGGGCCCGCCCCGTCTCCCGATCTCGTGTCCTCCGTCGCGAGCGAAACCGACAACGCCCTCGGGGAAATGGTAGAAGTCCTCAAGAAACTGAAAACGCCTTCCTGAAATTCCCGCGCAGGAGCTCTATCGTTCCGTTCAGTTCCCCGCAACGCAACGCGGCGATACGCTCAGTGACGGCGGCGATGTCGGCCGGCTCGGAACGGGCCTCGCCTCGAAGCGTCATCCACGGGGCGTCGGTCTCCGCGAGAAGTCGCTCGGCCGGCGCTGAGACGACAGTCGCCGCGAGGGAACGGTCGCCTCGAAGAAGGCCTTTCCCCGCCGAGAAATAGGCGTTCACGCCGCGCGCGAGAAGCGAGGCCGCCTCCGTCGGAGAGCCCGGCCACCCGTGAAACACGACAGCGCTCAGGGCCGAAAGCCGTTTCGCGTCCGCGAACACGAGATCCATCGCCTTCCTGCAGTGAACCACGAGCGGCAAGCCGGCCCGGCGCGCGAGGTCTACCTGTACGTCCCAAACGGCCCGTTGACGCCTCTCTTGGGAACGGTATTCCGCGGTAAACCGGTCGAAGCCGCACTCACCGACGGCAGAAAGCCTTCCCCCGTCGACGAGTTCAGTCAGGTAGCCCAATTCGTCCTCGTCCGGCTCCTGTGGATGTACGCCGAACGAAAGGAAGACCGAACCGGGACGGGCAAGCGAATAACGCTCGTGCCATTCGAATTCTTCCCGTCTCCAGGAAGACGCGCATACGAGCGAACCGGGCGCTATGACGGGTTCTTCGCCGGCGAGTGTCGCGAGATCGAAAAGATGGATATGGGCGTCCGCGTACATACCGTGATTATATCGCTAAAGAACGCGCGCCGTTACCCGAAAATCTAGGTATCTGGGGGTTATCGTGAAAAATTACTATATCAGAGGCTTGTCCGGCTCCAGCGATTACCTTTCGGTCCTGGAAGAAAACGACGAGGGATTCATGGTTCGCATCTACCGCGACCAGGACGGATACGAGAAGACGATCGAAGATTTCATGACCCGCACGCTCTTCGATTCGTGCGTCCGCACCGGGTACCTGCTCGAGATGGAAGAGGCCGCTGCCTTCGCCATCGCGTAAAAAAAAAAGGCTTAATCAAACGTAAAAAAATCAGTCGCGCAAACGGCGGTCGGACACGAGTTCGGCCGCCGTTTTAGCGTCCGCGCCCTCGATCCAGCGTATCTCGACTCCCTTTCGCTCCATTCCCCTGAACCAGGTTTCCTGGCGTTTCGCGAACCTGCAAATCGCGGTATACAGAGTCTCGACGTATTCGCCCTCGTCCGCGATCTTTCCCTGCAGGTATTCAGCCGTGAAACGGTATTCCAGTCCGAGACGTTCCAGCCGTTCCCATGAAACGCCCCCCTCGTGGAGAGTCCTCACCTCGTCTATCATACCCCGCTCGATCCTGTCGAGAAGACGAGAACGGATACGGGCGCGCAATTCCGCTCGCGGAAAGCGGATGCCGATCGTCAGCGTCCGCATCTCGGGACGGTTCACGGAGGACGCTGCGCCGGACGCGGACGCGGCCGCCGAGGCCCCGGCGATCTCTATCGCGCGCACGAGACGCGCTCGATCCTCGAAATCGGTGGTATTGTGCGTTCCGGCTCCCGACGCGACGAGCCGCTCGGCGAGTTCCCCGAGCGACAGTCCGTCGAGCTCGGCGCGAAGCGATGTATCGACCGGCGCGTCGGCGAAGCGGTAAGCGCGCACGACCGCGTCAAGGTATAACCCGGTGCCGCCGCATACTATCGGAAGCCTGCCGCGGGACAGTACGCAGGCGATCGCCGCGTACGCGTCGCGTTGATAGGAATAGACGTTATACTCGTCGGGAAGGCTCGCGACGTCGATCAGGTGGTACGGCACGTCCCCGTACTCGGAGAGGTCCTTGCCCGAACCGAGGTCGAGACCGCGATACACCTGCCGGGAGTCCGCCGACACGATCTCCCCGCCGAAACGCCTCGCGAGGTCGCAAGCGAGACCCGTCTTGCCGGTCGCCGTCGCGCCGAGCACGACGACGCACAGATCCCCTACCATACCCTCAGCACGGCGCATTTGAGGTATTCCGATTCGGGATACCCGAGCAAGGCGGGATGGTCGGGACCCGCCCCGTAGGACCCGACGATCTGGACTGTCCGTTTCGCGTCTCGCGCGGCGTTCTGTATCATCCGGTAAAAGTGCGTCGGCCCGAAAAAGTGCGAGCACGAACAGGTCACGACGTAACCGCCCGACTCGACGATCTTCATCGCGCGCAGGTTGATTTCCTTGTATCCGCCGTAGGCCTTGTCGATCATCTTGGCGCTTTTGGTGAAGGCCGGAGGGTCGAGCACGACGAGGTCGAATCTCCTTCCGTCGCGGTCGTACTCCTTGAGGAGCGAGAACACGTCCGCGACCTTCGCCGTGACGACCGAATCGGCACCGTTGCGGGCGACGTTCTCGCGTACGGTGGCGATCGCCTCTTCCGAGATGTCGACCGCCTCGACGGATGCCGCGCCGCCTTTCCACGCGTTCAGGGCGAAGCCGCCCGTGTGCGTAAAGGCGTCAAGCACCCGCTTTCCGCGCGAGTACGACGAGACTATCGCGCGATTCGACTTCTGGTCGAGAAAGTATCCGGTCTTCTGCCCCTTCTCGAGATCGACGCGGAGGGCTATGCCGTTTTCGCGTATGATGATCGCCGGGTCGTCCGAACCGTAAACCCAGCCCTTTCGCTCCTCGAGACCTTCCAGAGCGCGAACGTGAACGTCGCTTCGTTCGAAGATACCGGCGGCTCCCGTCGCCTCGGAGAGAGCCGCGACGATATCGTCCCGAAAAACGTCGACGCCGAGCGTCAGGAACTGGACGGAAAGCCATACCTTGCCCCGATCGTCCGCGAACCGGTCGACGATCAAGCCGGGAACGAGATCGGACTCGGCGAACAGGAGCCGATACGAGTCCCGCTCGCCGTAGAGGGTCGATCTGAGCGAAACGGCGTCACGCACGCGCCGCGCGAAAAAAGCGCGGTCGATCGCCTCGTCGCGGCGTCTCGTGAATATTCGAACGCATATCTTGGACGCCCGGTTCATGATACCGGTGCCGATATACTGTCCCGACTTCGTCAGTACCTCGACGGGTTTTCCGGAGGGGCATTCGCCCTGATACCGGCCGATTTCGTTGTCGAACACCCAGGGATGTCCGAGTTGTATGCGCTCTTCCTCGCGCGTTTTGAGGTATACCTTGTCCATACGGGATGGAAGTATATACGTTTCGTTGCCTTAAGCCTACTGGTGTGTTATTGTTTGCGTATGCGTATCACATGCAAGGCCCTGGTGGCCCTCGTAGCGACGTGCGTTTTGTCCGCTCAGCCGATCGTATCTCTGACCGAGACCGACGCGAGAAAAGCGTGGGCGGACTCCTCCGCGCGCAAACTGCGCGAACGTCTCTCCTCGGAAGTTCCCCTTTCCGAGCTGGGCGACTGGCCCTTGGCCGTCGAAGGGACGCTCTTCATGCTCTTCCGTAAAACGGAGCTCCATCGGGGACGACTCTCCGTACGATTCGTCCGTTCCGACTCGATCGTCGCCGACGTCTATCCCGACGCGACGGTCGTACTTTCTACCGGGCTTCTGGACCATATCGACGTGGTTCTTTTCGACCGCATGGCGTCTTCGGCCCGGCGCGTACGCTCGCTCGAACGCGAGCGCGAAGAAGCGCTGCTACCCTTTCTCGCGCCGCTCGCCGCCGAAACCGCCCTCGACTTCGGTTTCGCGACAAGCGCGCCCTCGCTCGGAAGCGCGAAGGACAAACGGAACGCGGCGCATCCGGCCGTTCCGGACCGTTTTCTCGTCGACCGCGTGACCGTGGCCATGCTCGCCCTCGCGGGATACGAGACTAAGCCTTATATCCGGTTCCTCGCCGATTTGTCGCGGGCGGGAGTATCGCCCGCGCTCCGCGACTGGGCGGCGCGGTTTCCGCCCGCGCCGTCGCGGCTCGCCTCGCTCGAATCCTCTCGAGAGGCGGTATCGCGCCTCTCGACAGAACTCGTCTCGCTCGCGTCCGCCGCCTCCACGGGCGCCGATACGCGCGACATACTCGCCTCCTCCGAGGCGGTAGCCTCGATCGCCGGCGACATTCCCTACCTCGCGAGGCTTCGGGCGCTGGCGTTTCATCGAGCGTGGCTCTCGACGGTTCCGACGGAAACGACCGTTTTCCTGACGCACCTTCCGGTCGCCTCCGAGCTCGACCGGTCCGCCGAGGCATACGCGGCGAATGCGTCGAGGATGACGGGCGTATCGGCGGAGTCGCTCGCCGCGAAACTCTCCCGAGCCTACATGACCGCTTCCCCCGTACCCGGGGACGCGCGAACTTTCGAGCTCGCGCTCGAATCGTACGCTCGCGCGAGAGAGGCGCCCGTCGACGCCGCCCTCGATTCTTCGTACGCGAGGCTTCTCGCCTTTTCCCCGACGGTAGAAGCCCGAAAGGAAGCGCTCGGCATCGCCCTTTCGGCCGGCGAAGCGGAAGGCGACGCGGACTCGCCGATAGCGCGCGCGAACCTCGCGGCATTGCTTTTTTACTCTGGTTCCGACCGCGCGAGGGCGCGCGCCCTCGCCGGTCGTTTCGCCCTGCCGTCGGCAAAGGGCGCGGCGGCGGACATGGCGGTGAAGGCGAAGGCGAGCGTATCATCCGACGCGACGTCCGACGCGGTGACGGGATTGGTGCGGGTCGGGTATCCTTGCGACGAGCGCGAGATTTCTGTCAACCTCGCCGTCATGATGAAGGCCTCGGGCGAGGCGAAAGAAGCCGACGAGTACCTCGCGCGGATTCGCGTCCTGTACGCGGATACCCGTTCGATTCCTTCCGTCACGCGGGCGTCGTTCAGGCGTCTCGTGCCCGGAGACACGGTCGACTCCCTCGTGACCTTCTGGGGCAAGCCCGCGGGCATTTCCTACAGTTATTATTCCGAATGGTGGGAATACCCGTCGCTCAAGGCGCGCGTGCTCGTGGCGAAGGATGCCGACGGCGGCGAGATAGTCCGCCACGTCGCTCTCGGCACGGGGTCTCCCGTCTCGCCCGGAGGAGACGTCCGGGTCGGCGACCCTCTAGCCGATTTCGAAAACGAGTTCGGCCAACCCTCCTACCGTGTGGCGGATTCCCTCGCGTATCTTCCCGGCGGCTCGAGGCTCGTCGCGTTCGCCCCGTACGGAACGATCAGATCGATCTCGGGATCGTACTGAGAAATGAGTGCTCTCAATTTTGTTGGTACAGTATTTATGTGAGATAGTGTTTTTTCAATACCTCTCGTGTTAAGCAATACTTGATTACCGACTCAACAGTTTCTATCCTCATACCAGCAAATGCCTTGCAATCCACCCCTTCCCGGGTTGACACCGCGCTTTGCGCCCTTTCGCCGTCAATAACGGGGGATTCGTTCCCTTATAAAGCCATATTTCTTCCATCCACTTTGCCTTACTCGCCTGTTGATCCCAAAGGTGCCGGTACGTATAGAGACGCATGAAACTCTTTCGTGCCTTGCACGCGACAAGAAGACCGACCTGGTCCGCATGAGTCGGTTTATGCTCGACATTCGCCGTGTTGTCGATTTTGAACGGCTTTCGAAAGGTGTGAAACCCGATGTGTATCGCCATTCGCGAAGCGGTCATGTTGACCTCTCTATCGAAGCGGACGGTCTCGCGAACGTGGGCGGCCGAGTTCTTGCGGATCTCACGGTCAAGGTAGTTGACCGGAAAGAGCGGATTGCGCCTCGTCCGCGCAGCGCGCGAGTTGATCGTTTGATGGCGAAGCATGTCGATCTCCGCAAGATGGCGAGCCTCGGTGAGCGTCGAAAGCGCACGGGCATACTCCTTTTTCTCGTCGGTGTACAGGATGAACGGCGACAAGCTGGTTCTGTTGAGGTACAGCGACAAGAGATCGCGAAAGGCGACCTTGCAACGGGTGACGAGCTCGTCTCGTTCGGGGCGCCAGTATCGGTCGAGGATTGCCCGCCGTTTTTTCTGTTCCTCGGTCATCCTGCCCTTTCGACGAAATAACGACAGGGTAAAGAGATAGGGAATTCGCGATCGTGTCCCGACAGCGATGTTAAAGTTATCGATTACATACTGACTTCCGACGAATGACTCGAAGCCGTCGAAGGCGATATCCTCGACAAGAGGATTATTTGCGAGAGAGACATCGAAGAGATTGAGATAGTTCCGGGCGAGTCTGAGAACGCGATTCTTGAGAAGAGAATAGGAAACGCGCAAGGCGCGGCCGATTTGGCGATATCCCGAGCAGGCATTAAGGCGGTCGTCGAGTGTCCTGAAATCGATCGTACGATGCGTCCAGTAGTGAATTGAGAATGTTTGTGTTGAACAGGTTTTTCCACAGTATGTGCAGGAGAATCGCCGGATGATACCCCGTCCTTGGGTGAAGAATGTACCATACTTGATAAACCAGCGGGTCTTTGCGGCGACCTTTCGGTTATGGTAGGGACAGTCAGCGTTCGGACAGAACTCCGGTCGTTTGATGCGAGGTGTTCGGGAAGCGGGTGTTGCCATGATGAACCTCCTCGGGAACGGAGTCTCTTTCCGAGGAGGTATATCTTCTATAAT
>JAEWMY010000013.1 GCA_023393015.1 Spirochaetota bacterium | reverse complement strand
AAACGCGGGAAAAGACGAACGTCGACGGATGGCGTAACTTCCGGACGCCGACGATACGCCGCATCGAGGTGCGCGACGGAACGGTAACCGTCGGCGCCTACGTCGGCTGCGACGCGAAGGGATGGGGATCGCTCGACGACTTCATCCTCGCGCCGGTCGAATGACGGACGCCGCGCGCGCCGACAGGGGATACGATGGACACCTTCGGATACACTAACGAATACCTTACGAAGAACGGCGAGCCCTGGTTTCCCGTAATGGGAGAGATGCACTACTCGCGATATCCCGCGGACTACTGGAGGGAATCGCTCCTGAAAATGAAAGCGGGAGGGGTCGAAGTCGTATCGTCCTACGTGATCTGGATTCATCACGAGGAGATAGAGGGAACATACGATTTTACGGGAGACCGCGACCTCGCGGCTTTCGTGAGAACGGCGGCCGACTGCGGCCTCTTTTTCATCCTCAGGATCGGGCCCTGGTCACACGCGGAAGTCCGAAACGGAGGGTTCCCCGACTGGTTGGTCGACAAACCCTTTGACGCGCGGACGAACGATCCCGGTTATCTCGCGGAGGTCGCGCGGTTTTACGGCGCGATCGCCCGCGAGGTCTCGGGACTCTTTTTAAGGGACGGGGGACCGATAATCGGAGTGCAGGTCGAAAACGAGTTCGGCCACTGCGGGGGGCTGTCGGGTCCCGACGGCGAGACGCACATGAGAACGCTCGCGGCTCTCGCGCGCGACGCGGGGATCGACGTGCCGCTGTGGACGGCGACGGGCTGGGGAGGCGCGGTTACCGGCGGAATGATCCCGGTGATGGGCGGTTACTGCGAGGCCCCCTGGGACCAGCGCCTCACCGACATCGAGCCGAGCGGCAATTATATCTTCACGCACGAACGCAACGACCACAATATCGGAAGCGATTACGGCTTCGGAACGGGAATTACCTTCGACATCGGAAAGTTCCCGTACCTCACCGCGGAACTCGGCGGCGGCCTGCAGGTGACGCGACATCGACGTCCCCGCGCGACCGCGCGCGACATCGGCGCCATGACGCTGGTGAAACTCGGGAGCGGCGTGAACCTTCTCGGATACTATATGTATCACGGCGGAACGAACCCGCGCGGCAAGCTCACGACTCTGCAGGAGTCGCGCGCGACGGGGTCGATCAACGACCTGCCCGAGCTTTCCTACGATTTCCGCGCGCCCGTCCGCGAGTACGGACAGGTTTCCGACACGCTGAGGGAACTCAAGCTCTTCGCTCTGTTCGCGCGCGACTTCGGCCGGGACCTGTGCCGCATGCCGGCTTTCATTCCCCCGGAAAACCCGCTCTTTCCTTCCGATTCCGCTACCCTCCGCCGTTCCTGGCGCCATGACGGCGTCTCGGGATACCTGTTCGTCAACAACTACCAGCGGCGCCGGAAGCAAGCCTCCCACGAACGGGTCTCGCTCGTCGCTCCCGTTCCCTCGGGGCCGGCCTTTCCGCCGATCGACGTGCGCGACGGGGAGTATTTCTTCCTTCCCTTCAACATGCGCGTGGGAAACGCGACGCTGGAGACGGCCCTCGTGACGCCGCTCTGCGTCTTCGGAGGCGAACGGAAAACCTACGTCTTTTACGCGGCGTTCGCCCAGGCCGAGGAGCTTCTGGCGCGGGAAAACTACGGAGCGCTCTACCGGTTCGTCGACGACGCGTGGCCGACCGACGCCGACGTCATGACCCTCTCGAGGAAGGACGCGCTCGACGCGTGGCGCGCTAACGGGTCGATCGCGATCGAGACCGGCTTCGTTCTCGAGGACGGAGGTCGCGCCGTCGCAGTTACGCGAAAACCCGGCCCGCCCGTCCGTTTCTCCGAGACTGCCGGTGTCGAATCCCCGGACGGAACGGCGTACCGGACGTGGACGATTCAAGTTCCCCCGTGGACGGGCGACGATTGCTTCCTTCGCATAGCCTGGGAGGGAGACGTCGCGCGTCTCACGGAAAAGGAAACCTTGGTCGCGGACGACTTTTGCCTCGGCGCGGGTCATGTCTGGGAAATCGGGCTAAAGCGTTTCGGTCCGGGATCGGCTCACGAGTTTACCCTCGAGCTGGAACCGCTGACAAAGGACACGCGGGTATACCTCGAAACCTGGCCGCGGCTCGACGACGGGGTCGCCTGTCGGGTACTTTCTATCGAATCGGAAACGGAGGTTTCGCGGAACCTTGACTGAGCCTTACCGAACGGTTTCAGCCCGCCAACCGTACGAAGCCAAATCGATCTCGCCTTTCTCGCCCACCCGGACTCCCTCGCTTTCGAGCAGGGCGGCCTGTTCGCGGAACCCGTCACCCCCGAGCGATATCCCGGCGAGCGCCATCCCGCGGGTTTCGAGCCCCCCGCCGCCCCTTCCCGCGCCGACGACGCGGTGCCAGGGAAGGTTCGCCGCCGCGGACCTCGCGTGAAGGACGCGCGCGACCTGACGCGCCCCGTTGGGAAGGCCCGCAAGCCGGGCCACCTGCCCGTAGGTCGCGACGCGCCCCGCCGGTATGGCGCGCAGGACTCGCTCGATGGCGATCGTCGCGGGGGAAAGGCCGCGCTCCCGACGAGCGTCGGGGGGACGGCCGACGCGAGGTCGGAGGGCGCGAGTCTCCCTACGCGCCACCGGTTTTCTCGTCCTGATACGTGAGGTATATCTCCTCGAAGCGCCCGATGTTCTCGATCATGATCCCGGCGATGTCCGGATCGAACTGCGTGCCGATACCGCCCTTCAAGAGGCCTATCGACTCGGACTCGTCGATGGAATCCTTGTACACGCGTCGGGAGCGAAGGGCGTCGTAGACGTCGGCGATCGCCATGATGCGGGCCTCGAGCGGGATATCCCTGCCGGAGATTCCCGTCGGGTACCCCGTCCCGTCCCAACGCTCGTGGTGGTAGAGGCATATCTTGTAGGCGATGCGGAACAGGTCCGCGCCGCTCTGGCGGATGACCCGCTCCATCATCGTGGCCCCGATGGTGGTGTGGGACTTCATCCGCTCGAATTCACCCTCGATGAGGCCGCCGGGCTTGAACAATATCGAGTCCGGTATCGCGACCTTTCCGATATCGTGCAGGGGAGCGGCCTGGAATATACCGTCGACGAACTCGTCCGTTATCTGGTCCCGGTAGCGCGGGTCGGCGGCGAGCAGCTCGGCGAGAAGCACGCAGTAATGCCTCGTGCGCTCGAGGTGCGCGCCCGTTTCCGGGTCGCGGGATTCCGTCAGGTTCGCGAGCGCGAAGGTAAGGGCGCGATACGCGCCCAGAAGCTCGGTGGAAGTTCGATGTACGAGCGTCGAAAAGCGTCTTGTCATGATCTTGGCGATTCTCTGCGCGAGCGCCGGGTCGCCGTCGAGCAGCTCGTCGAAACCCCCTCGGTCGAGTTCGAGGCATTCGGTGTCCTCTATCGCGCGGACCGTCGCCGAGCGCACGTCGTTCGAGATGAGGGCCATCTCGCCGAATACCTCGCCGGGTCCCTTGCGCGCGAGCTCGCGCTGGCCCCACCCCATGTCGCTCGATACCGTGACGAGCCCCGACACGATGACGTACATGGAATCGCCGTCCTCGCCCTCGCGGCAGATCACCACGTTGCGCGCGAAGGACGCGGGCTTGAGCCGGCCCTCGACGCGCGAAAGGGAAGCGGCCGAGAGTCCCGAAAAAAGTTCGCTGTTCGAGAGAACCTTCTGGACGATTATCATGACTCGGGCCTCCGGGCCCGCCTTCAAGTATCCCGCCTCGCGGGACGGTTTGCAAGCGGAAAAAGGGGAATCCGCCCCTCGTTGCGCCGCTGGGCGGAACCTGCTACCATGCGCGCATGGGCGACCCGACGATACGAACGACTCAGTCAAAAACGACACTGACACTCGCGCCGCTCCACGGAGTCACCGGCAGGGTCTTTCGCGCGGCATGGTTCCGCTCCTTCGGGGGCTTCGACGCCGCTATGGCGCCGTTCATACTCGCGGTCCCCGGAACGTCCGCGAAACGGAACCACTTCGGCGACGTCGTGCCCGCGGAAGGGCTCCCCGTCCCCGTTATCCCGCAGATACTCGGCAACGACGCCGAAAGCTTCCTCTCCACCGCGCGCGCTCTCCGCGAGGCGGGGTATTCGCGAGTCAACTGGAACCTCGGTTGCCCGTATCCGATGGTCACGCGGAAATTCCGCGGCGCGGGACTCCTTCCCCATCCCGCGCGGATCGGCGAATTCCTGCAACGCGTGTATGACGACAAGCCTTTCGCGAACGGCGACACGCGCCTCTCCGTGAAGCTCCGCCTGGGCCTTTCCGATCCGGCGGAAATTCTCGCGCTCGTGCCGACGCTCGACCGATATCCCCTCGAGTCGGTCATCATGCACCCGAGGCTCGGAACGCAGATGTACCGAGGCTCGGTCGACATCGACGCCTTCGAAAGGGCGCAGGCCCTTTCGTCGCGCCCCGTCGCGTATAACGGGGATATCGCGACGCTTTCCGGATTCACGGCGCTCTCGGAGCGCCTCGATGACGTCTCCGACTGGATGATAGGCAGGGGCGCGATCGCGGATCCCTTTCTTCCCGCGCGCGTCGCGCGCGCGACCGGACGGACTCCCGCGGGGGCGGCGCCTCCGGAGGTCGGCTCGGAGGCGTGGCTCGCCGCGGTTCGGGCCTTTCACGACGACCTCTACGCCGGATACCGCGCCGTCCTCTGCGGCCCTTCGCACGCGCTCGCGAAGATGAAGGAATGGTGGGGATACCTCGCCCCGTCGCTCCGGCCGCGGCGGCGGGAACTCGCGCGAATTCCGCGCGCGCGGTCGTTCGCCGAGTACGAACGGGCGGTAATCGCCGTCTTCGGCCGAACGTGACAATGTCACGAACGAACGCCTCCAACCCTTCCCGAACGGCGAAACACGGCCTATATTTCAGTAACGGCAGGGGCGGGGAAACCTCCCGCGCGCGCCGTGAAGGTGAAAAAAAAGGAGGTCGTCCATGGAAACAAGGGAAGGCAGCGTATGCACGAAACCGTTTGACGCGGAAACGTCGAGACTCGAAGACGAGGATGACCCGTGCGAAAACGGAGAGGGCTGACCCGTCCGGCGGTAGATCCGCGGAACGAGGTCAGCCCGACGAAAAAAGGTCAGTACCCGTCGCCGAACTCTACGGCCATATTCCTTCCGTCGCGCTTTGCGGAATACAGGGCTTGATCGGCCCTCCGGAGGAGTTCGGAGTGCGAATGGGAACGATCGGGGACGAGCGTGGCGAATCCGATCGATACGGTCACCACGTCGGAACACGAGGAAAAGCCGTGCGGTATTCCGAGATCGCGTACCGCCTGTAGCATGCGTTCGCATATCCGCGCGGCTCCCCGCGAGTCCGTTCCCGAAAGGATGGCGGCGAACTCCTCGCCGCCGTACCGGGCGAAGGTCTCGAGCGGCCGACCGATCTGCACGTTAAGGGCGGCGGCCACTTTCCTGAGGCATTCGTCGCCCGCGCCGTGACCGTGACAGTCGTTGTACGGCTTGAAGTGGTCGATATCGACCATGAGCGCGCTTATAGCCACGCGCTCGCGGGAACAATGGCGCCACAGCCGCGAGAATTCCTCCTCGAAACTCCGCCGGTTAGGCACGCCCGTGAGGGAATCCGTGTGGGCTATTTCCTCGAGCAGGGCGTTTCTCGCGAGGAGATTCACCTGATTGCGCACGCGAGCCCGCACGACGACGGGGTTGAACGGTTTTTTTATGTAATCCGACCCGCCCAACAGGAAGCCCCGCGCCTCGTCCGTGGGGTCGTCACGAGCGGTAATAAACACGACGGCGATATCGCGCGTCGCCTCGTCGTCCTTCAGCGCGCGGCATACCTCGTATCCGTCCGTACCCGGCATGTTTATGTCGAGGAGAACGACGTGCGGGGGACGATCTCCCCTCGCGATCTCGAGAGCGCGCGATCCGTCGCCCGCCACGAGCACCTCGTATTCGGAGCCGAGAAGGCCCGTAAGCGACGCGACGCCGACGGGTTGATCGTCGACGATAAGCACGCGCGGCAGATCGGACGTGAGCCTCGGCTGACGGGTTTTCGCGCGCGTCATGCGCGTCAGTCCGGAGCTCTCTCGGGAAGCGTCCGGACCGGGGGTTTTCACGGGCGGAATCCCGTCGAGAAACCGAAGGGACTCCAGCGCCTCGGTTATGGAGGCGTCGAGTTCGCAGGCGAGAGACCGTGTCCTGTCGCCGTCGCGCGGTCCGTCATGTCCGCCACGGGCGTCATGTCCGGACGACCCCGCGTAGAGAACGTTCAGCTCGTTCGCGACCCGGGCGACCCTGACGGCGCCGACGATACCGGCGATTCCCTTCAACGCGTGAACCCGCTCCTTCGCGAGCACATCGTTGCCCGAGCGAATCGCGTCTCCCGTGCCCGCGAAGGTGTCGCGTAATTGGTCGCGAAACATACCGAGTATCTGAACCCTGAAAGCCTCGTCCGTTTCGTCGCGGTATTCGCCGGGTCCAGTCTCGAATCCCGGAAGGTTCGGAGGAACGAGTCGGCGGTCCGATTCGCCCGAAGACGCTCGATCATGCGTTCGATCCGACGCGCGCGACGCGCCATGTCCCGACGCGTCATGTCCCGACGCGGCATGACGCGCCGATACCCGCGACGACGCTTTCGCCGCCGAGGCCGCGACCGGCCCGGTTTCGGGAACGAGCCACGCGGCAAGCACCGCGTAGAGATCCGATTCCTCGAGCGGTTTCGGGATATGGCCGTCCATTCCCGCGGTCTTCGCGCGGGCGCGGTCCTCGTCCATCACGCTCGCGGTCAGCGCTATGATCGGAAGGTCGGGAACGGAAGTCTTAATCCGCCTCGAGGCCTCGAATCCGTCCATAACCGGCATCTGGATATCCATGAGGACGAGATCGACCGATTCGGCGCGCGCGATATCCACCGCCTCCGCCCCGTTGCGCGCCGTGATGACCCGCGCCCCGGTTTGTTCGACGAAACGGCGGCCGACCTCGACGTTAAGCTCGTTATCCTCGGCGAGAAGGATCACCTTCCCGTCGAGCGAGGGCACGCCCGCGGTTCGGCCAAAGGAGTCCGCGGCGAACGGACAGGCGCTCTCGGAGGCATCCACGCCGTTCGCGACGGGTAACCGTATCTCGAAAAAAAACTCGCTCCCCTTTCCGCTTTCCGACACGAACGAAAGCTCGCCGCCCATCGCCTCGACGAGACGGCTCGAGATCACGAGCCCCAATCCGGTACCGCCGTATTTGCGGGTCGTGGACGCGTCTCCCTGCGAGAACGCCCTGAAGAGCGTTTCCGCCTTGGAGGGATCGATACCGATACCGGTATCGCGAACGGAAAAACGCGTACGTCCGCCGTCGGCCGGGCGCGCCGAAAGGACGACCGTTCCCCGCTCGGTGAATTTGACCGCGTTGCCGACGAGATTCGTCAAGACCTGGGCGATGCGGAGCGAGTCCCCGACAAAGGCCTTCGGAAGGGCGGGGTCGATCGCGACCGAAAAGGAAAGGCCCTTCGCGAGCGCGTCCGAGGAAAAGAGGTCCTCCATCTGACCCGCGACATCCGACAGCGCGAAGACATGCGCGTCGAGTTCGAGCATTCCCGCCTCGATCTTGGAGTAATCGAGAACGTCGTTGATGATTCCGAGCAGGAGCCTCGCCGAGGCGTGAATCTTCCGCATCGCGTCGCCGTAGCCGCCGGGAAGGCTCTCCGCGAGCGCGAGCTTGCTCAGGCCCATGATGGCGTTCATCGGCGTCCGGATCTCGTGGCTCATGTTCGCGAGGAAATCCGACTTCGCCCGGCTCGCGGCGTCGGCCGATTCCTTGGCGTCGACAAGCCGCTCCTCGAGCGCGCAGCGGTTCATGACGCCGACGATCATGCCGGCGAAAACGGTCAGGAGCATGCTTTCGCGGTCGGTGTATACGTGGGCCTCGCGATTCGACTCGAAACCGATGAAGCCGGTACAAGTTTCCCCGTTCATCGTCGGTATGAGGATGAGGCTCCTGACGCCGTGCGATTCGAGCAGGGACCGCAATTTCGCGTCGGAGACGGCCCGCGCGTCCGGAACGAGCACGACCCCGCCCGCGGCGTGCAGACGGGCCCAGTCGGGAACGTCGTCGAGCGGCGCGTCCTTCGGGATTCCCATGTCGCGCGGTACGTCGTTCTTGATCCATTCCTGTTCGCACCGGCACCTTCTCGCGACCCAATCGTAGGAATAGACATAGGATCTGTCGGCGCCCACGAACGATGAGACCTCGCGCAAGGCGTCCCGAATCGCCTCGTCGAGGCCGTCTCCGCCGACGTTGATGAAGCCAGCGGAAATCCGCAGGAAGAGTTCCTGCATCCCGGAATAGGATCGGGCGAGTTCCTCGGCCCGCTTTCGTTCCGTCACGTCGCGAAAGCTCCACACCCTGCCGGTTATCGTGTCTCCCTCGCGCTGGGGCTGGGTGTATCGCTCGATCGTCCTTCCGTCGAGAAGCTCGAGTTCGTCGTTTCCGGATTCTTCCGGATGCCCGTAGTACCATCGCACGCGCTCGAGAAAGCAGGCGGGATCGGCTATCTTGCGCGAAACGACGGCGAGCGCTCGTTCGTCGTCCCGGGCGGACACGAGATTCTCGGGTACGCCCCACAACTCCGCGAATTTCCTGTTCGATTTCAGTATGTTCCCGGCGAGATCGACGCTCAGGATTCCGTCCGCCGTCGCCTCGAGGGATGCGTCGAGTATTGACAGCCACTTCTTAAGCCGCTCTTCGGTCAGGCGTTTCTCGGTAACGTCGCGCGCCGCGGCGTAAATGCGTTTTCCCCTCGGTTGCGAACGCCACTCGATAAAGCGATACTCGCCGTTCTTCGCGCGGTAACGGTTGACGAAGTTGAGCACGGGACGTTGCTCGTCGAGTTCGGCTATGGCCGCGAGCGTGGCGGCAAGGTCGTCGGGGTGTACGTAGTCCAGGAACGAACGTCCCTCGAGCTCGCCTTCGTCGTAACCGAGCACGTTGCCCCACTCGCGGTTCACCTTGATGAATTCGCCGTTCGTGTCGGCGATACACAGGAGATCCAGGTTAACGGAAAAGAATCCCTCGAGTTCGCTCGCCGCGCGGTGTTTGTCGGTCACGTCGAAGAAAAAAGCCGCGAAAAAACGCGGCGTGTCCGAATACGCCTGTACGTGATACCAGCGGTCCAGGCGGTCCGAATACTGCTCGAATTGGGCAACGCCGCCCTTCAACGCGATCTTTCCGAACGTGCCGATCCAGTTAAAAACGTCGTCCCGGATTCCCGGAAGCAACTCGGTAACGAGCTTTCCGGCGACGGTGGCCGCGGGAAGTCCCGTCATCCGTTCGAAGGCGTCGTTTGCCTCGATATAACGATAGTCAACCGGACGGCCGCGGGAATCGGTGACGATCTCGTGGTAGGCATAGGCGAACGGGGACTTTTCGAGCAATCCGATCATGTTCGGAACCTTCTCATACGCGAAAGTATAGTTGAGGTCCGACCGGGGCGCAAATATGCGGGTGACGGCGGGACAACTAAATTCGGTCACCGGACGCCGGACCACCCGTGTCTTCCCGAAACGGCGTCGAAGGGCTACACTCGCCGTGTGCGAACGACCCTGCATGTAGCGTCCTTTAACGCCGAAAACTTCTCGTTGCTGACCGACCGCGCGTATTCCCGGGCCGAACTCGAGGCCCTCGACGAGGGTGACTATCAGGCCATGAACCCCTCGATCTACAACCCCAACAAGGAACGCGCCAAGATAGCCGAGATCGCGCGGATAATCCTCGAAAACGACTTTGACCTGGTAGGCCTGTGCGAGATCGGCGGAAGGGAAACCCTCGAAGCCTTTACCCGCCTCTACCTCGATTCGCGGTACGAGTACCACATTCACGAGGAAAACTCCCGGCGCGGCATCTTCGTCGGCGCCCTCGTCAAGGCGGGACGGTTTCCCTCGGCCCGCTCCGCCAACGCGAGCGCCGACTTCTCGCGCAACGTCCTCAGGCTCGAGCTCGGCCCCGAAGGCGGCGACCTCACCGTGTTCGTCGTGCACCTCAAAAGCCAGCACGGGGACGACCGGGGAATCGACAGGAGAATCGACGAGGTCGAGCGGCTCGCGTCCCTCATACCGCGCAGGAAATGCGTCGTAATGGGAGATTTCAACGGCATACTCATACGGGGCGTCCATCAGTTCGAGTACGAGAGGTTTCTCGAGCTTCCCCTGACCGACGTACTCGCGGCGGTCGGCGTTCCGCAGGAGGCGCGGAGAACCCATTACTACTTCGGGAACGGATCCAACTTCAACCAGCTCGACTACATCTTTTGCACGCATGACATCGAGGTGCTCGACGCGGGCGTGCTCGAGGAACAGGTACCGAGGACGCGCGACGAACGACGTCGCCTGCCCTCGGACCACTTGTTTTTGAGGGCCATTATCGAACCCGACGTCTTATGATCCGAGCGCCCCGCGAGACTCGTTACGCAGCGCCGGTTACCGCGGCAAGCGCCTTCGCGTAATCGGGTTCCTGCTTGATTTCGGGCACCTGCTCCGCGTAGAGCACCGTGTCATTCTCGTCAAGAACCACGACGGCGCGCGAAAGCAGTCCGGCGAGGGGGCCGGTCGCGATCGTCACTCCCCAGTCGTCGCCGAATTTCCGGTCGCGGAGCTGGGAAAGCCCGATCACGTTCGAAAGTCCTTCGGCCTTGCAAAAACGGGACATGGCGAACGGAAGGTCGTTCGACACGGTCAAAAGCACGACGCCCTGAAGCGCCGCCACCGCGAAGTCGAATTTCCTCGCGCTCGCCGCGCATACGCCCGTATCGAGGCTCGGAACGATATTTACTATCTTTTTCTTTCCGCGGAATTCCGCGAGACTTACGTCCCCGAGGTCTTCCTTGGTCAGGATAAAATCAGGCGCCTTGGTTCCGGTCGCGGGAAGAGAGCCGACCGTTTCGATGGGAGAACCGCCCAGGGTAATCTTCGCCATATATACCTCCGTTTGTTAGCTTAAGTATACATGGCGGCAAGCGTAAAGGCAAATGATAACGCCGAAATCTCGCGAGGCCAAACGCGGTTACCGTAAATCGCCCCGTTCGGCGGGGAGTTTACATCCGGGACGCAAGAACCGATAGGGAACGGGAATGAGGGCCACGGCAAGGGCGCGGAATCCGTGCTATACTGACGGACGCGGCACGAAAGGGAGGGACCCATGCACACGGTGAATCAACGATCGATCATAGCGCTCATCGCGTTCCTCGCGGGATTCGCGCTTTTCCCCGCGCGGGCGAACGCCGATGACGTTCGCGGTACGATCGTTTCGCGCGCCTTATCCCACGTCGGATCGCGATACAAGACAGGAGGAACCGCGCCGCCCGCGTTTGACTGCTCGGGTTTCGTCGGGTATGTCCTGAAGCCGTTCGTCGCGGGGCTTCCCCGCCTGTCGCGCGACATGGCGGCGTTCGGCCGTCCCGTCGACCGGGACGCGCTCGCCGCCGGAGACCTCGTGTTCTTCGCGACCACGGGAGACGCGGGGGCCATCTCGCACGTCGCCCTCTTTATCGGTGACGGTAAAATCGTACACGCGATCTCCGACGGTCCCGAACGCGGCGTCACCGTCACGCCGCTCGACGCCCGCTACTGGAAAACGCGCTATCGCTGGGCGCGCCGCGTCCTCGCGGGTGAGCCGGCCGTCGCAAAACCCGTCGCCGACAAACCCGCCGTCGCCAAACATGAGGCCACGAAGCCGGCAGACGCGAAGCCGACGGACGAGAAGCCGGCGGACGCGAAGCCGGCTAGCGCGAAGCCGGCGGAAACGGCGTCTCCCTGGGACACCTGGGACGGTATCGTACGCGGCGACTACGAGCAATGGAAGGAGCAACAGAAAAAGGACTTTGAGGCGCACAAGAACGCCTTTGACGCGACGGGAGAAAGCGACGCTTTCGAGGAATGGAAAAAAGAACATGAACGATAGCGACCCGACGGAAACGCGCGTCGTCGAAGTATGCCGGTCGCGCTTCGACGCCGCGCCGGATACCGTGGAACGGCTCGCGACGGGCCTTTGTAACCGCGTCTATCGCGTCCGGTACGGAGCCGAATCCTTCGTGGTCAGGGTCTCGCCCCACGCGGAAACCCTCGCGGGTTCGACGTACTGGCTCAAGACGCTCGAAAAAACCGGCGTGACGATTCCGCGCGTACTCCACGCGGACCTTGAATCGGGAGAGCCCGTCGTCATCATGACCTGCCTCGAGGGCCGCGATCTCGGCCACGTCTACGACGCCCTCTCGGCGAACGAGCGGCGTGCGATAGCCCGCGAGGTCGCGCGCGCGAACGGAATACTTCGCGGGTTGCCCGAGGCGAAGGGTTTCGGGTTTCTCTCGTCATACGACGACCCCGCGGCGAAGGTCGACTGGCAAGCGGTTGTGCTCGCACACATAGAGCGGTCCCGCGGAAGGATCGCCGCCAACGGCTACTTCGCTCCCGCGTACGCGGATCGGGTCGAATCGCTCCTGCCTCGGTTCGAAAACCATTTCCGGCGCGTGCGCCCCCTGCCCTTTTTCGACGACGCGACCACGAAAAACGTGATGGTCTCGGGTGGCGCCTTCGTCGGCATCGTCGACCTCGACTGGCTCTGCTTCGGCGACGACCTGTACGCCCCCGCGCTCACGCGGATGTCCCTTCTCGACTCGGGGCGCGACGACGACTACGTCGGCTATTGGATCGAGGAACGCGGCGTCACGGGGGCCGAACGGGCGGCGCTCGAGTTTTACACCCTCGTCTTTTGCCTCGACTTCATGTCCGAAAAGGGAACGCGCTTCAACGAGGCGGAGGCCGCCCCGGTTTCGGCCGAAGAAGTCCGCGCGCTCGAAGAACGCTTCGCGACGCTCGAGCGGAACGCCGCGAGAGCCGCGGGCGCGTGAATCAGTTCAACGGGGCGTCGAGCGTTTCCATCTGCGCCTTGGACAAGACGAACTCCGACGAGGCGAGATCCTCCTTAAGGTGCTCCAGTTTCGAGACGGCGACGAGCGGGATGACGGGCGGCGTCGAATTGATCATCCAGGCGTAGATGACCTGGTTGACCGTCAGGCCGGTTTCCGCCGCCACGAGTTCGAGCCTCCGCCGGCGCTCCTCGTTTTGCGGACGAACGAAGGCGTTAAGCCGCTCGATCTCCTGGTACTTGTGTCCCTGCGTGTACGAGCCCCAGAGGAGCGGCGTGTAACCGAGAAGGCTCACGCGGTTCCCCGCGCGTACGTACGAAAAGAGTTCGTCGCCCATCTGGTCCGACATCCCGGTCGCGGCGCCCTTCTCGCTCTGGAAATACGTGTGGAACATCTGTACGGCCTTGTACTCGCTCCAGCGGTACTTCGCCGAAAGCTCGCGCGCGCGGGCGAGGCGCCACACCTTGAAATTCGAACAGCCGATATGGCGCGCCTTTCCCGCTTTCACGACCTGGTTCAGGGCCTCGAGGGTTTCCTCCTGATCGACCGCGTAATCGTCGACATGGGCGTAGAGGAGGTCGATATGGTCGGTTCCCAACCGCTCGAGGCTCCGGTCGACCGCCGAAAGAATCGCCTTTTTCGAAAGTCCCTCGGTGCGGTCGGTCCAGGGGTTCCCGGGGTACTTGAAAAACTCGTCGCGACTGACCGTGGGGAAGGCGCCGAGCTTGGTGGCTAAAAAGACAGAGTCCCGACTTCCGCGCGCGCGGAACCACTCGCCGAGCACGTTCTCACTTTCCCCGCCCTTCCCGTCGGCGTCCCAAAAGGAGTAATTGTTCGCGGTGTCGAGAAAATTACCTCCCTGTTCGCGGTAGTAATCGAGCAAGCCAAATGACCGCTCCCTGTCGAGTTTCGAGCCGAAGGGCAGACAGCCGAGAGCCATCACGCTTACCTCGTCGTTCGTATCCGCGAATGTCGTCATTTTCATGGTGAACCTCCATCGTTCTTGATGACTGTACTATACGGAGCCGGAAGTGTCCGAAATAGCGCCACTTACGGGCGAGTTTTCCGAACCACTTGCGGTACCGGTAAAACCGGGATACGATGAGTCATGTACGGAATAACCTTCGATCCCGCTTCCCGCCTGAGCCAGTATCGCCAACTCGTCGAACAGCTTCGCGGGAAAATAACGAACGGAACCATTCCCGGAGGCACCCGCCTCGCCTCGACGCGGGAACTCGCCGAGCGGCTCGGCGTCGCGCGCGGTATCGTCCTCGAGGCGGTCGATCAACTCAAGATGGAAGGCTACGTCGACACGTTCCACGGTTCGGGAACCTTCGTGCGCCCGGGCCTCGTCTGGGATTCGGGGACGCAACCGGGAGGCATCCCGACGGCGGGCATACGCGGAACGACGGACGCGCGACGCGATGCTCGCGAGAGCGACGCGAAAGGTACCGAAGCGATCTCCTTCGCGCCGGGTATGCCGGACATGGAACTCTTTCCGCGCCGCGCCTGGCTTTCGTGTTATCACGACGCGGTCGAATACGCGAGTCTCGAAGACCTCGGCTACAACCGTCCTTCGGGGCACTGGAACCTTCGCGTCGCGATCGCGAACCATCTTCACGAGATGAAAGGCATCACTGTCGGTCCCGAACGGATCGTCGTGACGGCCGGTTCGTCCCAGGCATTCGCCATGCTCGCGGGTATCTTCGAGCGCGCCCGCGTCGTTATGGAAGACCCGCAGGCGCCCTTCATGCGGCGCATCTTCGACGGTCTCGGCTGCGACATCGCGTACGTACCCGTGGACGACGAGGGGATTCGCGAGGACCTCATTCCGGGCGACAAGGCCGACCTCGTATACGTCACGCCGACCCATCAGTTTCCCGTCGGCGGAACGCTCTCCGCCGAAAGGAGGGTCGCGCTTCTCGGCAAGGCGCGCGATATCGGCGCCTGGGTGATAGAGGACGACTTCGACAGCGAGTTCCGCTACGACCGGAATCCCGTCACGCCCCTGCAGGTGATGGCCCCCGAACGCGTCGTCTACGTCGGAACCTTCAGCAAGACGGTGAGTCCCGCGCTCCGCATCGGCTTCATGGTCGTGCCGCCCGGAATCCAGGCGCGCGTAAAGACCCTCAAGCGGCGATGGGACCTGTGGAACGAAGGACTCCAGCAAAAGGCGATGGCCCTGTTCATCGAGCGCGGACACCTCGCCCGCCACCTCGCGCGCGCCCATCGCGCCTACCGGCGGAAAAACGCCTTCCTGCGGGAGCTCGCGGCCGCCCGGCTCGCTCCCGCCTGGCGCGTTACCGGCGCGACGACCGGGATGCACCTCGTCATTCGCCGCTCGTTCCCAGACGGGAATCCGGCGGACGTCACGCCCGTCGTCGCCGCCCTCGCCGAACGCCGGATCGAGGCGGAATCCGTCAGGGACTATTGCCACGTTCACCCGGGATTCGCCGATTCTCTTCTCGTGGCCTTCGGAAACCGGACGACGGCGGAACTCGAGCGCCTCGTCGACGAAATCGCATCGCTCGAAAAAAAATAGGAAAAAGGGCTTTACGGCTTGATTTTCCCGACGGACGGGTTTATAGTCTATTTAGCTTTGCTTTGTAAAGCGCTTTGCATAAGCAGGCAGAACGAAAGAAGCTATCTCTCAAAGGAGCATACCATGAACGAAACGAACGACGGAACGAACGAACGCGACAGGGCAATGCGTGACCTTCAGACGATTAAGTCCTTTCTGGAAGAAGGACAGCGGAAACTCGAAGACAACGGGTTTCATTTCATCTTCTGGGGTCTTTTGATCCCGCTCGGCATGATCGCCTACCGGATCGGACTCGCGTCCCTCGGTGAAACCTCCCTCTTCGCCCGGTACTTCTGGGCGGTACTCGCCGGCTCGGGCGGCCTCGTTTCGTTCGTCGTCGGCTCACGGACCGGCTCGCGGGCGGGCGAACGCGGTTTCGCCGAGAAGCTCTCCGGATCCATGTGGGTCGGCCACCTCTTGGCGATCGCGGTCCTGTTCGTCGTACAGTACGCGCGCGGATCCGCGGGTAGCGTCGCCTTTTTATCCTCTGTCGCCATCATCCTGGGCCTCGCCTACTGGCTCTACGGCTCGCTCATAGGACTCGCCTGGTTCAAGCTCGTCGGACCGGTCTGGTGGATATCGGCGGTCGTCATGGCGTTTACCGGCATCACGGTCGCGTCGACCATTCTCGCGGCTACTACCTTCGTCTGCTCGTTCGTGCCGGGCTGCGTCCTCTTTCTCGGAAAACGGTCGGGACGGCGACAATGAGCGGCGGCGACGACAAGCGGTACGACTACCGCACGTACGATTCCCTCCTCAATTCCCCGATCAGGCTCGCGGTGATGAGCCTCCTCGCGGGGACGGGCGAGGCGGATTTTACGTTCATACGCGACAAGACGGGAACGACGGACGGGAACTTGAGCCGCCATCTCGCGAAGCTCGAGGAGAGCGGGCTCATCGAGGTAATCAAGGGCTTCGAAGGGAAAAAGCCGGTCACCCGGCAGCGCCTGACGAAACAAGGCAAGGCGGCGCTCAGAGACTACGTGAAAAACCTCGAGGCCCTCATCGGAACGATAAAGGAATCGAAATGAGACCGAACAACGCGACGGCAACTGACGGACCCGCCGGCTAGACCCGGTTTTCCCGCGGAGCGCGCGGGGCGCGAGGAGCGCGCGATTTCCCGTTGAGGAGGTCGCGCGTTTCCTTCCATCGGGGAAGGAAATCCGCGAGCAGCTTCTTGAACCGCGCGTCGTGACTCGCTTCGAGCAAATGCGTCATCTCATGGACCAGGACGTACTCGAGGCACTCCGGGGGATACTTCGCGAGCTCGACGTTGAGGCAGACGCGGCCCGAGCGGACCTCGCAGGAACCCCACTTCGTTTTCATCCGCCTGAAGGTAATCGACGAAGGACGCTTTCCGACGCGCGGCGACCACGTGTCGACGAGCTGCGGGACCGCTTCGAGAAGGAGAGCGCGATACCAGGCGTACACGGCCTTCTCCCGCGCCTCGCGGGTCGACGCGGGCTTCGTCCTCAGCGCGAGCGTGCCGTCCGCGACGCTCACGCCTCCCCGGCCACGCGTTTCCTCGACAACGAGCGCGTACCTCACGCCCCACAACGGCAGTTCCTCGCCCGTGACGTAGGAAAGGTCGGCGCGCGGGCTCCGGGCGCGGACCTCCTCGCGTTTTTTCCTGATCCAGTCGATCCGTTCGACGACGAGGTCGCGGATCGTCCTCTCGTCCGCGCGGAAGGGCACCGAGACGCGCACGCGGCCGTCCGGCGGAAGAACCGTTATCCTGACGGTCCTGATATCCTTACGCGCGAGTTCGATGTCGACGCCCCGTACGCTGAGGGCTCCCTGAACGCTCCGGGCGCTCGTTCCGGTCTTGCCGTCCCGTCTTTCGAATGCCATGGCGGCAGTATAGCACGGGGGCGCGATTCGTTTCGCGGGGTCCCGTACCGCGGACAGGTCCCGGGGACTCTACCCCCTGAACACGCGGCAGGAAAGGGCCACGACACCCGTCCTCGTCATCGCGCCGGTTTTCCCGAAAATGGACGAAAGGTGCGCCTTGACCGTCCGCTCGCTGATACAGAGATTCGCTGCCAGGGACCGGTTCGAGAGCCCCTCGCACAATCCCTCGAGCACCTCCATCTCGCGTTCGCTGAGCGCGAAGGAGCGCCGAAAGGCCTCGCGGGCCGCCGAGGAAGGAGCGACGGTCGACGCCCCGTCGGGAGTCCCTCCCGTAAGGTTTTCGATACGGTTAAGAAAGCGGAGATAGTTGTGCATATGGGCGTTGAAGACATCGAGAATCTCGCAATCCCTCGACGTAAAGGAAGGAAAGTCTTTCGACCGCTGGATGGAGATGTTGAACGCCCAGGCGGGGCGAAAGGGACTGAGACCGGAATGCAAACCGAGCGGCCGGGCGAAGTCCCGCGTGAACTCACAGTCGGATACCCGGCTCCATTGAACCACGTCCTTGCCCCGATAGGCCACTCCCGCCTCGTTGTAGAGGATGAACGGAACCTTCGCGTAGTAGTGGCCGTTGTAATGCTCGAATGTCCGTCGATCCCAGCCGAGACAGGACACGCACTTGATCTCCCGGTCAAAGACGCCCGCGCCGACGTCCCACGGGATAATCCCGCCGATACCGGCGAGCAGGCGGTCATACAGTTCCACGCGCGTCTCCGCGGAGCCGCCCTCGAGCAGTACGGCGTTTATCTGATCCCACGGTATAAAGGACATCGCGCCTCCGTCTCCGGTAAGTCTAGACCGAGCAAACCGATATTTCAAATAAATACGCGCACATCACGGTAGACAGAGGCGGCCCCTCCCGCGCTATACTTCCCGCCATGAACCGTGACACCAACGCCCCGCGCCTCGGACTCATCGCCCTTTCCTGGCCCATGTTCGTCGAGGAACTTACCGGGGGGATAACCGCGTTTACCGACACCCTCTTTCTCAGCATGATCTCCGACGGGGCCGCGTCCTCGGTCGGGATGCTCGGTCCCGTTTTGATGCTCGGCTATTTCATCATGCCCCAGTTCACCTCGGCGGGAACGAGCGTTTCGGCCCAGTACATGGGCGCTAAGCGTGACGACAACGTCATACCCACCTGGGTCGCGAACATAGCGATAAGCGTCGGGATGGGCGCCCTGTTCGCGCTCGGCCTCTTCGCACTGTCGGGCCGGATCGGGCTTTGGCTCGGCATGAACGCCGCGCAAAACTCGTACGCCTCGGACTACCTGTCCGTCATCGCGCTCAATTTCCTCATGGTCGGCCTGCGCACCTCCTACGCCTCCATTCTCGCGTCGAAGACGCTCACGCGATGGACGATGGTCTCGTCGGTGGTCACGAACGTGATCAACATACCGCTCAACTGGGCGCTCATGACCGGCTTCTGGATATTCCCCGAGCTTGGAGTCCGGGGAATCGCCCTCGCCACGGTCATCTCCTACTTCGTCGGCTTCCTCATCCTCTTCGTCATGGTTCACTACGGCCTCGGGATTTCCTTCGCCGTCCGCGATATCGCGAAGCGAGCCCGCGCGGTCGTCGGACCGATCCTGAGGATCGGCGTCCCCGCCGCGCTCGAGCCGTTCAGCTACACGATACAGAGCATCGTCGTCTCGGCGATCATCATCAAGCTCGGCTCCGCCGCGATGGGCGCGAACACCTACGTCAACCGTTTCAACTTTCTCGACATGGCCGCGTCCTGGGCGCTCACGATGGGCGGCCAGATCGTCATGAGCCATTACCTCGGGGCGAACCGCCTGGACGACGTGAGGAAGACGTACTGGAAAATCGCCGCGATAGTCACCTCGTTCGCCTTCGTCGTATACCTCGCCCTCACGGTGTTCTCCGGATTTTTTCTCTCGCTGTTCACGCGGGATCGGGAAATCCTCGCGCTCGCCGTCCCGCTTCTTTTTATCGCGCTCGCGATGGAGCCGATCAGATCGATCAACATACTCGGCGGCGTCGCGCTCAAGACGGTCGGCGACGGCAAGTTCTCGGTCGTGATGGGACTCGTCTTCATGTGGGGACTCGTTCCCGTCCTCGTCGCGTGCATCGCCCTCGGCGGGGGGATTTTCGAGCTGTGGCTCTGCCTCCTCGCCGACGAGACGATCCGCGCCGCCATCAACGCGTGGAGATGGAAGTCGGGTCGCTGGATCGGCAAGCGCGTCATAGACGGGCCCGCATGACGCGGCCTCATGCGGATCTCCGCTTCGCGCTGGCGCGCTTCTCGTTTACCGGCATCGGTGACGATTTCGTCCTCGTGGCGGCGAGCGGGCGCGGAGTCGCCCGGGTCGACATCGACGCCGACGAACGATCCCTGAGAGAGCGGTTCCGCGCGTGGTCGGCCGAACGGTTCGCGCGTTCCGACGCGAGCGAGGTACGGCCGGGCGAAGACCCGACGATCGGCGCCGCGTTCGCCCGCATGGCGAACCCGTTCGACGCGCGCCCGATACCCCTCGACGAGCGTGGCACGGACCTGCAGATTCTCGTGTGGCGCGCGCTCCGCGCCGTTCCCGCGGGAAAGACGGCGAGCTATTCCGAGATCGCGCGGGCAGTCGGAAGGCCAGCCGCCGCGCGCGCCGTGGCGAACGCATGCGCGGCCAACGTGATCGCGATCCTCACGCCCTGCCACCGCGCGGTTCGGTCCGACGGGAATCTCGGGGGATTTCGCTGGGGGATCGGAAGGAAACGGGCGCTTCTCGAGCTCGAATCGACCGGACCCGCGACGAGCGGCGCCGTGCGCCCCATCCGGTTATAGCACAATCAGCCACGTTCCGTTACAATGAGCGGACAGGAGGAAACTGATGCTCAGCGAAACGGATCGGATAAAGCGGGATTTCCTCAGGAAGGAAGAGAAATTGCTCGACGACGACTTCAGGTCGGACGCGGACAACGTGAGCGGCATCCTGGCGGAAGGCAGCCTCGAGATAACGGAAAGCGGAAAGACGAACCTGTACGTCGCCGGAACGGCGTTTCCCCGAATGGACGGGGCCCTCTACATAGACCCCGACACGGCGCGGCTTGCGGACATGGGCGAGGGCTGCAAGCTCCTGACCTACGTGGCGGGACGGGTCGTCAAGAACACCCGCACCAAGATCACCTGCGCATCGCTCTGGAAAAAGAGCGGCGAGGACTGGAAGATCTCGTTTCACCAGCGGACCGTCCAGTCGGAGTAGGCGATCCCGTTGCAATGGCCGCTTGACCGGCCACCTCCGTTTACGCGGCCGAAGCGCCGGTATCCTTTTCCTTCGTCAGGCTCGCCAGCATCAAGCCCCAAAAACAGAGCGCTATATTGAAAAGCGGAACCTGCAGGTTCGAGGGCATCGCGTATATCACGCTCACGATCGGTATCCACACGCCCCAGGTCGAAATCAGTATCGTCACGACGCGCGAGCCCATCGTGGACCACAGCTCGCGGTCGACGAGCGCCGCCGGCTTGAAGGCGCGCTCGAGCCACCAATACGCGAGCACCTGCGTCCAGCCTGCCCACAGGGGATTATAGACGAACTGATCGACGAGAA
This sequence comes from Spirochaetota bacterium, assembly GCA_023393015.1. GTDB lineage: Bacteria > Spirochaetota > Spirochaetia > Treponematales > Treponemataceae > Teretinema. Next base: position 3,036 of record JAEWMY010000013.1, on the reverse strand, counting down.
CCTTCGGGATAATCGTCGAAGCCCGCGCGTCGGCGCCGAAAGCGACCGCCTGCATACGGTAGAGAAAATCGATCTCGATTCCCTTCCAGCACCAGAAGAGCGTCAGGAAAAGACACGCCCGCCACGCGGGCACCTTCCAGGGCGAACGTCTCGCTTCTCCACGGGCGACAGAGCGTCGGTACGAGGCGAACCGCCACATAAACGGCACGAGTCCGCCGAAAACGGCCGTCGACACGGCGGAATAGAGGTAACCGCCGTTCGCCTTGAGCTCTCCGAGGGCGCCGAGGGCGGTCGTCACGGGTTCCCACAGATAGTAGCCGGCTACCACGGCTACGGCGAATATCCACAGTACGAGGCCGGGCAAGGCGTTTTCCCGCGCTGAGGCGAGACCGAGCCGCGCCGCCGAAACCAGCGGAGAAGCGGGCGCGACAGTCGAATCGGAAGGGTTTTTCACGGTGTCGTTCATGATTCGAGTATCGCGCATGGCGCGCGAAATGTGAAGCGCCTCGCTCGTTACTTCGTTCCTTCGCGCGTTACTTCTTGCCCTCGCCCGCCGCGAGAAGTTCGGGAAGCGCGCGTACGCGCTCCTCGACTACCTGCGGGTCAGGCACGCCTTTTTTGAACTTGACCGGGATCTTGCGCGACGCCACGACGACGAGGTCGCGATATCCCTTTTCGTCGGGTTCGCCCTCGCACGCGCGGAGCATCACCTGTATGTGCGGACCGAGCGGAGCGAGAACCATCATGATCTGCAACTGGTCGGTCTTGCCGCGCTCGACCTTGTCGCGGAAGCTCATTATGCCGACGGGCTCACGGTATTCGCACCAGTTCAGGGCCACGAAGGACGTCCCGCTCAAGAGTCCGACGAGTCCCATACTCGCCATTCCCCCGAGACTGGCGTAATCGACTCCCAATTCCGCCGAAGTCAAGACGATCTCGTCCTCGTCCTTATCCGTCTTTCTGACGGTCGCCTTGATCTTCCCCTCGTCGCGCAACCGACGGAACTCGGACGTGTCGACGACGATCCCGTATTCGCGCTCGGCCCAGGCCGCGATCTCCTCGATCGGCAGGATATCGAGATGATACCTCGTGTCGAGACAGTCGAAGGTTACGATATTGAGTTTTCGGTTTACCTCGACGTCGAACGCCTTGAACTCGAATTTTTTCCCCTCGAGACGTTCCCTCGGCCACGGTTTCGGAGTGCCGGCGCACGACACCGCGGCAAGCGCGAGTATCCCGCACAGACCCACGAACGAGCGTCTGACGCAAAACGTTTTTTCCTTCATGATTCCCCCTTTCGTCGACGGAGTATCCCGTCAACGCAAGGGTATGCCGGAAACCCCGCGCGGCCATCGTACGAAAGTACAGTTCGACGAAAAATCAATCGTACTGAAATCGTTCGCCAATCATGCGCTAGTCGACCGGAATTTCCGCCGGACGCGTCACGACGGCGGCGTTCGTCAGGCGCTTTAGGTGGGAACCCGCCTTGCTGCCTTCGCCGAGACTCAGCGTGGACACGACGACGCGGTTTACAAGACGGGTGATATCCGAGCGGCCGCGACGCTCGCGGTATCCCCAGGTCGCGTGAATGGCGTACGGTTCGCCGTCGACGACGCCGAGATAGAGCATGATATGCCCGGGAAACCTGAGCAAGGTCGCGCCCGGAACCGCCCCGTTCGCGAGGAGGTCCTTCTTCGCGTGTTCGGACGAGTCCGCGACAAACCCCTCGACGGGCCTGCCGACCCTCGCCTGCCCCGCGGAGTTGCGCGGCAGGATAATCCCGACGGTCGAGAAAATCTCGCAAAGGAACTGCGAGCAATCCCGCTCGCCGAAACTACCGCCCCATCCGTAGGGCGCGTGCAGGAGCTTGAAGGCCTGTTGATAGACCGTTCGCGGGGTATAGGGAAGGAATCCCCTCGATACGTCCCGCGCGTCGATCCACGCGGTCGTTTCGGCCAGCTCTCCGGTTTCGTCCCGCGAGGGAAGCGCGACGCGGAGGACGGTTGGGCGCGCGGAATTTTCGTCCGAGGCGGCGGGAATCAAGCTCGCGCCCATGCGCGCGTACCCGAGAAAGCGCGTCTTTCCCGCGTCGGCGAAAAGGTCGGCGCGCGCGGAGACAACGACGAGCTTGTCGCTCCGGCGATACCGCGCGAAGAAGGCGTCGGGATCGGCGAAAGCGACGTCCTCCGCTCGAAGCCACCCCGAGACGAGCTCGGTCCTCGCGTAGAGCCATTCCCCGTCGGCGCTCGCGTGCAGGACGACGACGGGCGTGCCCCACTCGAGGCTGCTCGCCCGCAGATTATCGATAAAAGAATCTCCAGGTCCGTCGTAGAGGGGCTCGATCGTGGGAAGGACGCGGATGTCAGACCGACGAGCAAGCAATCCGTAACGATACGCTATCGTTTCCGGCAACGCGGTTGCGTTCATGTTCAGCGCGACGGGCGCGAGAAAGGCCTCGCTGACGCGTTTGCCGTCGTTTCCGTACACCTTCGCGCGGGTAATCCAGGCGAGGGTATCCGAGAACTCCTTGCCTACCTCAGCGCCCGTCCGTTCGGGGAGCAGACCCAAATCTCGCGAGTTTTTCTTCGCCCGGATGGCCGCGTTGAGCGCCGCGATTCCGTCGTCGCCCAGTATCTCGCCGTCCGGGTCGGGGTGACGGGCAATCCAATAGCCGGGCGAGTTCATCTCCGCGACGATACCGGGAAGCAGTGACGGCGTACCGGGATAGAGTTTCTCGCGCGGAACGCTCGCGCAGGAAGCCATAAAAAAGGCCAGCACGCACAGCGACGCGGAAACGAACGCAATCATACCGCGCTTGAACGTATGCGGTACCGAAGATCGACTTTGTTGTGACATAGAGGCAGTTTTGGGCAGGATCGCCGTTATGTCAAGATAAGTGCTCTCAATTTTGTTGTTACAGTATTTATGTGAGATAGTGTTTTTTCAATACCTCTCGTGTTAAGCAATACTTGATTACCGACTCAACAGTTTCTATCCTCATACCAGCAAATGCCTTGCAATCCACCCCTTCCCGGG
>JAEWMY010000030.1 GCA_023393015.1 Spirochaetota bacterium | reverse complement strand
GAAGAAGTAAGACCGTCCTGACGGTTTGTAACCGGCCCGGTTGTCACCGGACCGGTTTTTTTTTCTGTAACGCCGCACCGGGCTTGCGTTGACAAACGGGTCTAGCATATTCTACTATGGTAAACCATGACCGCCAACGAGCTACGAGCCAAGTATATCGCGTTCTTTAAAAGCAAGGCGCACGCGGAAATCTCCGGAAAGTCGCTTATTCCCGAAAACGATCCGACGGTTCTTTTTACGACCGCGGGAATGCATCCCTTGGTACCGTACCTGATGGGAGAAGCGCATCCGGCGGGAACGCGTCTGACGAACTACCAAAAATGCATACGTACCGGCGATATCGACGCGGTAGGAGACCCGAGTCACCTTACTTGTTTCGAGATGCTCGGTAACTGGTCGCTCGGCGATTACTTCAAGAAAGAGGCGATTGCCTATAGCTTCGAGTTCCTTACGAGCCCGGAGTATCTCTCCCTTCCCGTCGATTCCCTCTCCGTTACCGTGTTCGCCGGCGAAGAAGGCGTTCCCCGGGACGAGGAATCGGCGGCGATCTGGAATTCCCTCGGAATTCCCAAGGAACGCATTCACTTCTTGCCGCGTGAGGACAACTGGTGGGGTCCGGCCGGCGAGACGGGCCCGTGCGGCCCCGATACCGAGATGTTCGTGGATACGGGGAAACCCGCGTGCGGGCCCGAGTGCCGCCCCGGCTGTCATTGCGGCAAGTATATCGAGATATGGAACGACGTCTTCATGCAGTACAACAAGCTGAAGGACGGAACCTACCAGAAGCTCGAACGAACGTGCGTGGATACGGGCATGGGGATCGAGCGCACCGTGGCGATGCTCAACGGAAAGAAATCCGTTTACGAGACCGAGATTTTCATCCCGTTTATCGCGGCCGTCGAGGCCGTTTCGGGCAAGAAATACGGGGCGAACGACGCCGACGACGTTTCCATTCGCATTATCTGCGACCACGCGCGGGCGGCGACGTTTATCCTCGGCGATCCCAAGGGCGTCACGCCTTCGAACGTCGGGGCGGGCTATGTCCTTCGCCGCCTCATACGCCGCGCGGTCAGGCACGGCAGAAAACTCGGCGTTGACGGGCTGTTTCTCGGTAAGATCGCGGAGGTCGCGATCGCCATGTACCGGGAACCCTATCCCGAAATCGGCGAAAAGGCCGACTTTGTCCTCTCCGAACTCAGGGCGGAGGAGGAAAAATTTCTCGTTACGCTCCAAAAGGGCGAGGCGGAGTTCGAGAAGATGCTACCGAATCTGCTGAAAAACCCGCAGAAAACCATGTCCGGGCGCCTTGCCTTCAAGTTGTACGATACCTACGGGTTCCCCATCGAATTGACCGAAGAGCTCGCCTGTGAGGGAGGCTTGACGGTCAACCGCGAGGAATTCGACGAAGCCTTCAAAAAACACCAGGAACTTTCCCGCGCGGGAAGCGAACAGGTTTTCAAGGGCGGCCTCGCCGACCATTCCGAGCAGACGACGGCGTATCACACGGCGACGCACTTGCTGCAAAAGGCCCTTCGCATGGTTCTCGGCGATCACGTCGGGCAGAAGGGATCCAACATTACCGCGGAACGGATGCGTTTCGATTTTACCCATCCCGCGCCGATGACGCCCGAGGAGATTCGCCGCGTCGAGGAAATCGTCAACGAGCAGATCCGAGCGGACCTGCCCGTGGTGATGGAGATTCTGCCCCTCGAAGAGGCGAAAAAAGCGGGAGCGATGGCCCTTTTCGGAGAAAAATACGAAGATACCGTCAAGGTGTATTCGATCGGGTCGTTCTCCAAAGAAGTTTGCGGCGGCCCACACGTCGAGCGAACCGGCTCGATGGGCGTCTTCCGCATCCAGAAAGAACAGTCGTCTTCCGCCGGAGTACGGCGAATTCGCGCGGTTTTGGAGCGGATGACCGAGTAACTTCCCGTAACCAATACTGTTTATTCAATAAGATTCAGCGATGTATCGAAGAAGGTATGACATGAAGCGTTTCGTAATCAGCGTGGTTTCCCTCGTTTTGTCGGTTGGCTCCATCGCGGCTCAGAGCGATTTACAGTCGATCGTGAACATCAAATTGCAGAAGACGGAGCCGATCACGCTCAAGCAGCTCAAGGGACGCGTCGAGGCGTACCAGAAGGAACTCAATCGGGTCATGACCGTGGACGAGCGGAAAAAGGTGCTCGATACTATCATCAACGAGCGGCTCGTCGTGCAAGCCGCCGAGAAAGAGGGCATCAAGATCCCCGATTCCGAAATCAACCAGAGTTTCGCCCAGATGATCTCGCAGCAGATCGGGAAGAAGGTGACCGAGCTCGAATTCGCGCAGATGGTGAAGGAACGCTCCGGCATGTCCCTGGACGACTATATGCGAGCCCAAAACGGGATGAACGTCGCGGAGTACAAGGCCTTCCTCAGAAATCAGATGATCGCGCAGCGATACGTCATGACGAAGAAGCAGGCCGAGATACAGGCTACCCCCGCGCCGAGCGACGCGGACATCCGCGCGAACTACGAGCTCAACAAGCAGAGCTTCGTGCAAACCGACATGGCGAAACTTTTCCTCATCGTCGTGCCGAAAGGCGACAACGCCCCGCAAGCCGAGGCGAAGCTGAAGGAACTGCACAAGCAAATCAAGGATAAACCCGCGTCCACGGCGGAGATCAAGGTGAGATCGCAAGCCGCGAACTCCGGCTACCAGGCCGGAGAGCTCTTCGTGAACAAGAACGCCTCGGCTTCCAAACAGCTTGGCATCCCGATGGAGGCGCTCCTCAAGATATTCGCCATGAACGAAGGCGAGGTTTCAGACGTGACCGAAACCGCCAACGACTACCAGTGTTTCATCGTACAGCAGAAATACGCCGCGAAAATCCTGGAGCTGAGCGACATCGTCAAGCCCGGAACAACCGTGACGGTCTACGAGTACATCCGCGGGAACCTCATGGGGCAGGCGCAGAACGCCGCTATCAGCAACGCCCTCCAGCAGCTCATCAACGATCTCAGGAAACCGGAGAACTTCCAGTTCATGAAGAACGACGCCGAACTGGCGAAAATCCTCGCCTGGTAACGAGATGGCGGGACGCAGGAAGGGAAGGATAATCGCGTTCCAGGCGCTGTATGCCTGGGACGTTTCCAGGAGATCCCTCGAGGATCTCCTGGCGTTTGACTGGGTCGAAGACGACAAGCGCGAGCGACTCGGGGAGGAAGGAATGGCATTTCCCCGACTCATTATCGCCGGCGCGATCGAGCACATCGAAGAGATCGACCGTAACATAGCCGAAAACCTCACCAACTGGGACTTTGACCGCTTGAACAAGGTGGATCTCGCCATTCTCCGGATGAGCGCGTATTCGCTCTTGTACCAGCATGACGTGCATCCGTCGATCGTCATCGACGAGGCGGTGGACATCTGCAAGGAATTCGGCGCGGACGACTCGTATCGATTCGTGAACGCGGTTCTCGACAGTATCAGAAAAAAACACGAGGGGTCTCGGGCGCCTTGAGTACCCCGCGCGGCCTCGCGTTTCGCCCGTCCCCGTTGGCGGTGAGCCTCGCGTGCGTCTTTCTCGTTATCGTCGTTTCCGCGGCCGTTTTCGTCGTCTCGCGGAACGCGGCGCGCGATTCCGAGTCATGGTACCGGAAGTTGGCCAGGGCCGACGAACTGATCGCTTCGGGCGACGCGCGGAATGCCGCGAGGATTCTCCTCTCGCTCAGAAAGGGAGCCGCCGGTTCGGGTCAATGGCTTTCGATCTACAAGCGCGAGCGTTCGCTCGGTCTTTCGACACGGTCGATGGACACCCTGAAAAAAGCCCTTGTAAAAAGCCCCGCGTCGGAATCCCTCGCGGCCGTCCTCGCATATGCCCTCGCTGAGGCGGGTTCGCTCGACGACGCGGCGCGGGTCGCGAAACCGCTGCGCGCGGGAAGGTTCGCCGCTCTCTCCGCGTCCCTGGAGCTGCAATCCGCCTTGAGCGCGGAGGATATCAACCTCATCGATACCGAGTGCCTGGAAGTCGCGTACGACGTGACCGGAATTCCCTCTTTTTTGCGAAATGCCGTCGCGCTGTCCGCGGAACGGGGCGAGATGGGCGTGGCGTGCGAGTACGCCCGAAAACTCGTCGGTTACGACGCCGGTAACGGCATCGGCGGTGATAACGGTCGTGACGCCGGAAGCGAAGCCGGCGGTCGGGAACGCTACCTCGCAGCGCTCGTGCATTATGACGCCGGGTTATACGGCGACGCGCTCCGGCTGCTTGACCGAGCGGGAACCGTTCCGTCGGCGCACGAGCTTGAATTGCGCGCGGACGCGGCATGGCGTGTCGGAAACGCCCGAGGGAGCGAGGACGCGGCCCGTGCCTGGGCCGAATCGACCGAGCGTTTTCCCGATCGATCCCCCGTGGCCTGGTTCAACCTTTCGGTCGCGTTGGAAGACGGATCGGAGGAAGGGCGGCGCGAATCCGTCCGCGCGATCGACTCGTGCCTCGACCGCTTCCCGAAATACTATCCGGCCGTCGCGCGTTTCGCGCGGCTTGCCGTCACGCGCGAACCGACGCGGCGCGCCGCCGGTTCCTCGGGCAGAGCGTCCGATCCTGTTTCCGAGTACCTGATCGAACGCGATTTCCTGAGCGAGGACGCGCGCGCCGAGCTGTTGCCTCCCGACTATACCGTCGACCGCGCGGTGTCCCTGCTCGACGCGGCGTGCGCGGGCGAGACCCATGCCCTGGACGCGCGCTTTTTGATCGAACGATCACGCCTTCGGTTCGCGCTCGACCCCGACAAGACTCGGTCAAACGCCGAGATATGGCGGCTTTTGGAACGATCCCCCGACGACCCCTTCGTAGGGGGATACGCCGTTTGGCACTTCGTTTCGGTCGGCGAGTACGCGACGGCCTTTTCGATCAACGAAGGTCTCTCCGACGGACGGCTCCGCTTTTATTCCGGCTTGGAGGCCGCGATGTCCGGGAAATTGGAACGCGCGCTCGAGGAATTCCAGGCAGGCGCCGCCGCCGGCGACGAGTCATGGGTTTCCCTCGCGAATATCGCCGCCGTGCACGAACGTTCGGGCAACGTCCCGCGAGCGATCGACGAACTTTCCCTTGCCGCCGGCATGGCCCCGGCTAACGCGGACCAAAGCCGCCTGCATCTACGCCTTGCCCGCCTCCTCGTCCGTTCGCGTCTTATCGATCGCGCGGCGAGCGTTCTCGGGTATGCCTTGGAGCTTGATCCCTCGAATCACCGCGCGCGGGCCCTTTTATCGGAATTGGAACGGGAACGGGAGTAAAAAAAAAGCCCCTATCCCGGGAGGCGGGAATAGGGGTCCAGCAGACAGGCTGTGTCGGTCGTTTACTCGATAACCGCGATAATATCTGCGGCCTTGAGGACGAGACAATCGTCTCCGTCGATCTTGACCTGAGTTCCCGCGTACTTTTCGAACATAACCTTCTGCCCGGCAGACACCTTTATCTTTTCCTTGTCATCGCCTACCGCGACGACGATTGCGGTCTGGGTCTTTTCCTGCGCGGTATCGGGAATGATGATTCCACCCGCTGTTTTTGCCTCAAGTTTTTCGGTTTTTACCAGAACGCGGTCTGCCAATGGTTTCACTTTCATCGAAAATCCTCCTCGTTGCAACAAAATATACGAATAAAGGGTACCCGGGGTCAAGTCGGGCCGATTTTTCGGATTGTGTACCATAATGATACAGTATTCTTGCCTATCCAGGTCATTGTGTCAAAACAACACGTCTGTACCACTTCATGTGAGGAGAGAGCCCTGAGTATCTCGCCGCGCGGCAGTGATTGAGGTAATCTAAATTATTGCAACATAAGGAAATAGAGAAAAGTGATAATGAAATCGTCTACTTGGACGAAGTTGGCACGTTTCTTGCTAATAATATATAACATCTTTTGTGGAGGGACAACATGACAAATACAACCGTTAGACGATCACTTGGCGATGACAATATCCTTTCCACGTATTTACGGGAGATAAACGACGTTTCCCTTCTCGGCAGGGAAGAAGAATACGCTCTCGCGATGGCGGCTGCCGCGGGAGACAAGGACGCGAAGGACAGAATGGTTCGCGCGAACCTGCGCTTTGTCGTAAACGTGGCAAAGAAATACCAGAACCAGGGACTCCCCCTCATGGACCTGATAAGCGAGGGAAATATCGGTTTGCTGAACGCCGTGGAGCGTTTTGACGCGACCAAGGGTTATCACTTCATATCCTACGCGGTGTGGTGGATACGACAGGCGATTCTGAAGGCTATTTGCGAGAAATCCCGCATGATACGCCTCCCTCTCAACCGGGCGAACGAGCTCGTCCAGATAGAGAAGGCGAAGAAGATGATCATGGGAGGAAAGAGCGAGGAATCGGAATTGCGCGAGATAGCCGGGCTTCTCGACATGAAACCCGACCACGTTCGCGACATACTCGCCATTTCGCGCGAGATGGTATCCCTCGACGCGCCGGTATCCGCGGAGCGCGAAGGTTCCTCGATAGGCGACTTTCTCGAGGATTCCCGCTATGACCAGCCCGAGGACTTCACGATCGTTTCCTCGCTTCGCGACGATATCGACGGGGTTCTCGCGACGCTTACCGAGAAGGAAGCCGCGGTCATCAGGCTCAGGTTCGGGCTTGGGGGAGGGAAGGCCATGTCCCTCAAGGAGATCGGCGACCGCTACAGTCTGACCAAGGAGCGTATCAGGCAAATCGAGAAAAAGGCGATTCGGCGGTTGCAGAATCCCGCCCGCATGAGCCGTCTCGAGGCGTACGTAGCCTGACCGGGGGCGGGATAGACCGACCCCCGCTGGATAGAGGAAGCCCGTCCGTTGTATACTTCGCCGCATGATTGACGCGGCGATATTCGACATGGACGGGCTTCTTTTTGACACCGAGCGATTATGCCGTGACGCCTGGCGGGACGTTTCCTCCGCCGCCGGCTACAAGATGGAAGATTCCCTGTTTTTGTCCTGCGTGGGCAGGAACGACAAGGATACCAGGGAAACGGTACTCGCCGCGCTCGGCGAATCCTTTCCGTACGACACCTTCAAGGAGCGGGCCGGCGAATGGATGATGCGCTCCATGCGCGATGACGGACCGCCGGAAAAGCCGGGAGTCCGCGAGTTGCTGGGCTTTTTGCGCGATCGGGGCGTACGCGTAGCGCTCGCGACGTCGACGAGCGAGCGGCACGCGCGCTGGATGATCGCGCGCGCGGGGCTTTCGTCCTTTTTTCAGGCATGCGCGTTCGGTTCGGAGGTAGAACGCGGAAAGCCGGCGCCCGATATCTTTTTACTCGCGATGCGCCGTCTTTCCCTGTCGAACCCCGATCGGATCGTCGTCTTCGAGGACAGCGCGGCGGGAATCGAGGCGGCGGCCGCCGCGGGCATGAAGCCCGTTTTCGTTCCTGACATGGTAGTACCCTCGGAAGCCCTCCTTTCCAAGGTTTGGAAGCGCATACCACGTCTCGACGACGCGGCTCATGAGGATTTCTATGCTTGACGCGCGCTTATCGTTCATAAATATAATAAATATACAAAAAAAATGAATAAATGTGCATAAATATACTTGACCATCTTGTAGTTTACCGGTAGGATATGACTATCGAGGCAAGAAAACGAAGACGTTTCTGCGACACGCGCAGAGACGTCTTTTTTTATGTCCGCAGTACGAGGAGGTAGTTATGGGCATACTGTCAAAGGCAGATATCGCGAAACTGGTCAAGGAGAACGACGTCAAGTTCATCCGGCTTCAGTTTACCGACCTGTTCGGGCTTCTGAAAAACGTCGCGATCACGCCGAGCCAACTCGACAAGTGTCTGGACGATAAATGCATGATAGACGGTTCTTCCATTGAGGGATTCGTGCGAATCGAAGAATCCGACATGTATTTACGTCCGGATATCGACAGTTTCGCCATACTTCCCTGGCGGCCGCAACAGGGCAAGGTCGCGCGCTTTATTTGCGACGTCTACACGCCGGACGGGGCGCCTTTCGAGGGTTCCCCGCGCCGGATACTCGCTCGTCAGCTCGAACGCGCGAAGAAAATGGGCTATACCTTCAACGTCGGTCCCGAACTCGAGTTTTTCCTGTTCCGCCTCGACGAGGCGGGCAATCCTACGATGGAAACCCACGACGACGCCGGGTATTTCGATCTCGGCCCGACCGACATGGGCGAGAACGCACGTCGCGAAATGGTGCTCGCACTCGAACAGATGGGTTTCGAGATAGAGGCCTCGCATCACGAGGTCGCGCCGGGCCAGCACGAGATCGACTTCAGGTTCGACGACGCGCTCGTCACGGCGGATCGGGTCATGACCTTCAAATTCGCGGTCAAGACGATCGCGCAGCGCCACGGGTTGCACGCCACCTTCATGGCGAAGCCGATCGCCGGTGTTAACGGCTCGGGGATGCACACGAACATGTCGCTCATGAAGGACGGTAAGAACGCCTTCTTCGACGAAAAAGACGAGATCGGGCTGAGCTCGGTCGCGCGGTCCTTCGTGGCGGGCATTCTCGGGCACATGCGGGGCATCGCGGCGGTCACGAACCCGACGGTAAACTCCTACAAGCGGCTCGTTCCGGGCTACGAGGCGCCGGTATATATCGCCTGGTCCCCCGCGAACAGGAGCCCGCTCGTGCGGATACCCGCCGCACGGGGCAAGTCGACCAGGATCGAGCTCAGGTGTCCCGATCCCACTTGCAATCCCTATCTCTCGTTTGCGATAATCCTCGCGGCGGGCTTGGACGGAATAGAACGCGACCTTGCCCCGCCCGCGCCGCTCGACCGCAACATCTTCAAGATGACCGCGGCCGAGCGCGAAGCCTCCGGTATACCGAGCCTGCCGGGCAGTCTCGAGGAGGCGCTCGCGTGCATGAAATCCGATCCGCTCGCGCGGGATGTCCTCGGGGACCACGTGTTCGAGCGGTTTATCGAGGCGAAGGAGCGTGAGTGGGACGAGTATCGCACGAGGGTAACCCCTTGGGAACTTGAATCCTGCTTGACGAAGTACTGACATGAAAAGCGTGATCGTTGCCTTTTCCAATCCCCTGCTCGCCAACTGGGCGACCGCCATTCTCTCGCGGAACGGGTACTCGGTAGAGTACGCGTGCAAGACCGCGGGTGACGTGGCGCGCGTGGCGGACTTTTGCACGAGCCTCGTGGTCGTGTCGGGATTTCAGTTCCCCGACATGACGGCCGAAGGCCTCATGGGGATACTCGACGGGCGACTGGCGATGGTTACGGTTCTGCTTCCGCATCAACGGGATCTCGTCGAACGAAGCGATCTGATTACCGTGCCCTATCCCGTCGCGACGCTCGACCTGCTGCAAGCCGTTCAGCTCGTGGAACGGAACGCCGCGCAAAACGCCGCGACGCGCGGAGCTGCGCCCTCCGGCAAGACGCGTCCGCACGATCGACCCGCCGAGGAGAAACTGCAGATCCTCAAGGCTAAGGAGATCATGATGGACCGTTTTCAGATGACCGAGTCGCAGGCGCACCGTTTTTTGCAGAAGTCGAGCATGGACCGCGGGCTCAAATTGATCGACGCGGCGCGGATGGTCATAGAGAATTCACTAACGTTTTGAGATATGGAGGTGAACATGAAGAAACTGGAGATTGTGATTCGCCCGGAGAAGCTTGAGGTTGTCAAGAACATCCTCAACGATTCCGGGGCGTCCGGCATGATGGTCACGAACATCATGGGGTTCGGCAACCAGAAGGGGATAACGCATATCTACCGGGGAACCGAATACACGGTCAATCTGCTGCCCAAGCTCAAGGTCGAGACGGTGGTCGCGGACGCGAAGATGAAGAAGGTTGTCGACGAGCTGTGCAAGCAAGTCGCTACCGGGAATCACGGCGACGGAAAGGTGTTCGTCTACGACGTCGAGAACGCCGTGCGAATCAGGACGGGGGAAACGGGCGAAACCGCCTTGTAAGAAACATGAGGTTCACCATCAACGGGGATTGGTGCCAGGGATATCGAGGTATCCGGCATGCGATCCCTTTTTTTATGCGCGGTGGACAAAGGAGCGTTTATGGAATTAGCTGAACTTGTAAAAGCCATCGATATGGTCTGGGTTCTCGTCGCGGCGATCCTCGTGTTCGCCATGCAGCTCGGTTTCGCCCTCGTCGAAACCGGCTTCACGCGGGCGAAAAACTCCGCGAACATCATCATGAAAAACCTGATGGACTTTTCCATCGGGTCCGTGGCGTATTACGTCGTCGGTTTCGGCCTCATGTTCGGGGCAACCGCGGGCGGCTTCATGGGCTTGAGCGGCTTCTTCAGGCCGGAAACCATGGGGCTTTCGATATTCGATTCGCTGACTCCGTCGGTGTTCATCATCTTCCAGACGGTGTTCGCGGCTACCGCCGCCACGATCGTTTCCGGAGCTATGGCCGAACGGACCCAGTTCCGGGCCTACGTAATCTACAGTTTCATCATCAGTCTCGTGATCTACCCGATCAGCGGCCACTGGGCGTGGGGCGGCGGCTGGCTGAGCTCCCTCGGCTTCATCGATTTCGCGGGATCGACCGTCGTCCACTCCGTGGGCGGTTGGGCGGCCCTCGTCGGCGCGACCATACTCGGCCCGCGTATCGGCAAGTACGATCCCAACGGGAAGGCGAACGCCATACCCGGACACAACCTTCCCCTCGGGGCGGCGGGTGTCTTCCTTCTGTGGATCGGCTGGTTCGGGTTCAACCCCGGTTCCACCGTCGCCGCGAGCGACCAGATCGGCTACATCGCGATGACGACGAACCTCGCCGCGGCCATCGCCGCCTGCGTGACGATGTTCGTGACCTGGTTCCGCTACGGCAAGCCCGACGTCTCGATGACGCTCAACGGCGCCCTCGCCGGTCTCGTGGCGATCACCGCCGGTTGCGCGAACGTCACCTTCTACGGCGCGCTCGCCATCGGCGTCGTCTCGGGTTTCCTTATCGTGTTCGGGATCGAGTTCGTGGACAAGGTACTGCACGTCGACGATCCCGTCGGCGCGGTTTCCGTCCACCTCCTGAACGGCGTATGGGGAACCCTGGCCGTGGGCCTCTTCGCGAAGGACGGCGTAGGTCTTTTCTACGGCGGCGGGCTCAAGCAGCTCGGCGTACAGGCTCTCGGCGTCGGCTCGTTCGGCCTCTGGACCGTCGTTACGACGACCATCCTCTTCCTGATCATCAAGAAGACGGTCGGATTACGCGTGAGCGCCGAGGAAGAAAAGATGGGTCTCGACATCTCCGAACACGGAATGAGCGCCTATCCGGAATGGTCGGTCGGAGAAGAGCTCCGGTAGCCTTTTCCGGTTCGACAAGCCCGACAGGCCCGGCCGGCCCGACCGACCCGACAGGACAGGCCGGCCCGATAGGGCCGGTCGGATCTTGCGATTTCCGTCCTTTTGCGGTAGTATTCGGGAAGTGAAACCCGTAAAAGGCTATGGGAGTCCGGCATTACGCCAGGACTCCCGTTTTTTTTTGTATTAGGGACTCATGCGAGGGGGCGGGGCATATGAAAACCAAATTCATTTTTATCACGGGAGGCGTCGTTTCCTCACTCGGAAAGGGAATCGCGGCGGCTTCGATAGGATTATTGCTGAAAAGCAGGGGAGTTCGGGTTATGAACCAGAAATTCGATCCCTATCTCAACATCGATCCGGGCACGATGAACCCGTATCAGCACGGCGAAGTATTCGTCACGGAGGACGGGGGAGAGACCGACCTTGACCTCGGGCACTACGAACGATTTACCGACGTGGCGCTCAGGCGGTACAACAACACGACGGCGGGAAAGGTTTACCAGGCCATACTCGACCGCGAACGAGCCGGCGGCTACAAGGGAAACACCGTGCAGGTGGTCCCCCACGTGACCGACGAGATAAAAAACCGCATACTCGAGGCCGCGCGCGAATCCGACGTGGACGTAATCATTACCGAGGTCGGCGGAACCGTCGGCGACATAGAATCGCTTCCGTTTATCGAGGCGATACGGCAAATAAAATACTCGGTGGGAAGGGACTCGTGCGCGTTCATACACCTGGGCCTCCTGCCGTATCTCAAGGAGTGCGGAGAGCTCAAGACGAAGCCGATGCAGCACAGCGTCAAGGAGCTTCTGGGTTTCGGAATTCAGCCCGACATCATCATGTGCCGGAGCGAGAAGCCGCTCGCCAAATCGATCCGCGAGAAGCTCGGGCTTTTTTGCAACGTAACGCAGGATGCTATCGTCGAGAATCTGAGCGCGAAGTCCATTTACGAGGTTCCCCTCATGCTCGAGGCCGAGGGGCTCGGTGACACGATTTGCAAGCTCCTCAACATCGGCTGCGCGAAGCCCGATCTCGGCGACTGGAAGGCGATGGTGCACCGGTATTACCATCCCGAACGCGAGGTAACCATCGCCCTCGTGGGAAAGTACGTCGAGCTGCACGACGCGTACCTGAGCGTTGCCGAGTCGCTTACCGCGGGAGGGATATTCCACAACGCGCGCGTCAAGATCGATTGGATCGATTCCGAACGCATCGTCGACGACGCGGCGGCGGCGACCCTGCTCGGTTCCGCCTCGGGCATCCTCGTTCCCGGAGGATTCGGCGACCGCGGTACGGCCGGGATGATACGGGCGGCCAAATACGCGCGCGAACGCGACGTTCCGTATTTCGGAATATGCCTCGGCATGCAGATAGCGGTCATAGAGTTCGCTCGGAACGTACTCTCGCTCGCGAACGCCGACTCGACGGAGTTCAACCCGACGACGGAACATCCCGTCATTGACCTCATGCCCGACCAGCAGGGCGTCAAGCTCGGCGGAACCCTGCGCCTCGGCGCGTGCAGGTGCCTCATCACGGAGGGTTCGCTCGCCGAAAAGGCGTATCGGATCCACGACATTCAGGAACGGCATCGTCACCGGTACGAGTTCAACAACGTGTACCTTGAATCCTTCGCATCGTCCGAGATGCGTCTGACCGGACGGAATCCGGAGCGAAACCTCGTCGAGATCGTGGAGCATTCATCCAATCGCTGGTTTGTCGGCGTGCAATTCCATCCCGAGTTCGCCTCGAGGCCTAATAGACCGCATCCGCTGTTTCGCGACTTCGTCGGGGCCAGTATAGCGTTCGCGGCCGACGCCGCCACGTGAACGGTTGGCGTAAATCGAACGACTCGCGTCGACCGGACGGTTCGCGGGGTCGCTCGGGGAATCAGGGCGTTTCGGCGGTTTCGAGCAGGGCGAACGCGGCCGCGCGCGCCCGTTCGAGCGTTTCTCGGTCGCGAATCGGATCGGCCAGGACGAAGCTCGCGTAGCCCGATTGGCGGATCCCGGCGATTTCGCCGGGGCCGCGTATACGGAGGTCTTCCTCGGCTATGACGAAGCCGTCTGTCGTCTCGTGCATCACGCGTAGACGCGCCTTGCCTTCCTCGGTGAGGTTGCCGGAATACACGAGAAAGCAGTAGGCCTGGTCCTCTCCGCGTCCCACGCGTCCCCGCAACTGGTGCAAGGCGGAAAGCCCGAACCGCTCGGCGTGCTCGACAACCATGCAGGTGGCGTTGGCTACGTCGACGCCCACCTCGACGACGCTCGTCGCGACGAGTACCCGAATCGTTCCCTCGCGGAATTCTTCCATGATCCTTCTTTGCTCGCCCTCGTCGATACGGGAATGGATGAGGGCGCAGGCGTGCCCGGGAAATACCGAGGACGAAAGCCGGTTCGCCATCTCGGTCGCGGACTTGAGCGACGATTCGTCGGCCCGGTCCACCGCGAGCGAATCCCCGTCTTCCTCGCCTATTATCGGATACACGAAATACGCCTGACGCCCCGCGTCCAGCTCGCGCCTGACGAAGTCGTAGACCTTCGACTCGTTTCCGGCGCGGGAGAGGTGCGTCTTGACCGGTTTCCGACCCGGCGGCATCGTCCTGATGACGGAGACGTCGAGGTCGCCGAAAACCGAAAGGGCGAGGGTTCTCGGAATGGGAGTCGCGCTCATCATGAGAAGGTGGGGGGGACGTCCGTCGGGATTTCCGGCCGAGGCTTTTTCCTGCAAGGCCGATCGCTGGAGCACGCCGAAGCGATGTTGCTCGTCGATGACGGCGAGTGCGAGATTCCGGTACGCGACTCCCGGCGAGAAAAGCGCGTGCGTTCCGATTACGATATCGATACCGCCGGAGGCGAGCTCGGACAGAAGCCGGGCCCGGCCGGCGGCCTTGACGTTGCCGGTCAGGAAGGCGAGTCGCACGCCGATCGGGTCGAGGAGCCTCGCGGCGTTTTCCGCGTGCTGTCTCGCGAGGAGCTCCGTCGGCGCGAGCATGGCGACCTGCCCGCCGGTTTCTACGACCGCGAGCGCCGCGAGGAAGGCGACGAGCGTCTTTCCCGACCCGACGTCGCCTTGCAGGAGTCGCGCCATCGGATGGGGGCCGAGGACGTCTTCGTTGATCTCCGCGAGCGCCGAAAGCTGGTCTTCGGTGAGCTTGAACGGAAGCCGTTCGACGAGACGGCCCTGGAGCGGGGTCGGCCGCCGCCGACTCGTCGCTCGCGCGGATGACGCGGGGACGTCCCGGTCGGACTCGCTCGCCTCGATCGAGGGAAGCCGTCCCCGCCGCGCGAGCGAACGGACGCCGATCGCGTACTCGAAAAGAAAGAGTTCCTCGAACACGAGGGCCTCGCGCGCGGCGCGCGCCTCCGCGAGCGTTTCGGGGCGATGCATCGACCGTACGACGTCGCCCTTTTCCGGAATGCCGTTCGCGATCCTGACCGCCTCGGGAAGTTCCGATTCTATCCCGCGACAGTACTCGTCGATGGCGTTGGAAACGATCTTCCTCATCTGTGCTTGCGAGAGACCGGCGCACAGGGGATAGACCGGCACGACCCTGCCCGGCGAATCGTCGGCGCTCTCGATCTCGAACGCGGAAGACTGAATGGCGCCGTACGCGCGGCGGAAAGATCCGTACACTGAAACGCGCGTACCTTCCGGAAACTGTTTCTCGAGGAAGGGCCGGTTGAAGCACGCGAGTTCCGCCACCGTGCCTTCGTCGTCGCGGATGACGAGCTTGAGCGTCCTCATCCGTCCGTAGCCGAACCAGTCGCTTCCCGCCACGGTGGCGAGCACGCTAATCCTGGCGCGCGACTCGAAGGCGGCGAGCGGTAGGCGTTCCGTCCTGTCTTCCCAGTCGCGCGGCCACCAGGAAAGGACGTCTCCGACGGTGAGTATTCCGAGCGTCGCGAGCGGTTTCGCCGTCGCGGGGCCGACCCCGCGAACGCGCGTCGCGGGAACGGCGATCTCGGCGAGTTTCATCTATATCGGAAGGTTCCGCAGTATCCCCGAAAGCGCGGCGACGCCGTAGTCGAGCGCGACGCGCGCGATGACGAAGGCCACTATCGTGAGGATAAGGGAGAGGCGGTAGGAGACAACCTGTCGCCGGAACAGGAATCCGGTGACCCGCGAGACGGAGGGATTGAGGAACCGGTCGAGCACGGACCGGAACTGCGAGAACCCGAAGGGATTCGCGAAGTCGTAAACGAGTCGGACGATCAAGAGGAGAATGAAGATGTTGAGGACGAAGGAAAAGAACGACCACAGTATGCCGACCAGACCCGCGAGAATCGCGCCGAGCGTTATCTTTCCCGTGTTTCCGAGCGTCATGAACACGCGCGAGGCCAACGAGAGGGTTCCGAGCGCGATTACGGGCGTAAAGTCCATCGTGGCCGTTCTCGCGAAGGAAAACCGGCGAAACCAGTCGAGAAACGGGTCGCACGCCGACGAAAGGAGACGGCCGAGCGGGCTGTAGTTCGCCTCTGGCAGCCACGTCAGCACGATGCGAACGAGGCACAGCAGGGAGTAAAGCGATATAAGCGAACCGACGGTGAAAAAAAGGGACTGCAGCATGAGACCTTCCTATTCTTTCCAGGCTTGGGCGACGCCCGGGAATTCGAGAACGCGCTCCAGGAATTCGTCGCTCGCCGATACCTGGATCTGATTCGCGGCGCGGACGGTGTACGCGCGCGCCGGGTAATCCATATGGAAATATACCGAACAAGGGCCGGAGGATTCAAACAGAAAATCGCGCAAGGGCGTGAGCGCTCCCTCGCTCGAAACCGCCGCGTCGAGCCGTATGTGGACTTCGCGGATGGATTTCGCCTGCAACTCGTTCGGGTCGATGAGGCTTTCGACCAGGAATCCCGGCGTGTCGCGGGACAGGTCTACCTTGCCGACGACGCCCCACACCGTGTCGGGGAGCGCGCGGTCGCGGACCTTTTCCCACACGTTCGGGAAGAACGTGAGGTCGAGCGATCCGTTGAAGTCCTCGAAGGCGCCGAATCCCATCCATTTGCCGGCCTTCGTCTGGTAGGGCCGGACGCTCCGGATCATGCCGACGATCGTGTAGAGCTTGTCCTTTTGAGCGCGTTCCGGAAACCGGATATCGAGCGTCGACGCGCGTTCGAACGCCTTGCGGTAATCGTCGAGCGGGTGCCCCGAGATGTAAAAGCCCAGGAGTTCCTTTTCCGTGCGCAGCTTCTCTCCCTTCGGCCAGTCGGGAGTCTCGTTGAACGAGAACTCCTCGAATTCCCTTTCGCCCGATTCCTCGAAAAGGCTTACCTGGCCGAAACGGGTGGATTCCTTCCGGTGGGCCGCGTATTCGACCGCGCGCTCGAGGTTCGACAGCAGGGTCGGCCTGTTCGTGCCGAGCAAGTCGAAGCTTCCCGTCTGGATGAGGACCTCGACCGCCTTTTTGTTGACCGTCTTGAGGTCGACGCGGTCGAGGAACTCCATGAAGTCGCGGTAGGGCCCGTTCGCCTCGCGCTCCGCGACGATCGTCTCCGCGGCCTGCTCGCCGAGTCCCTTGATCCCGAGAAGCCCGTACACGATACGACCGTCGACGACGGTGAAGTACGAGCCTGAACGGTTGACGTCGGGAGGCTCGATGGGTATGCCCATCTTTCGGCCCTCGGCGATGTATTCGGGGAGCTTGTCGACCGAGGCTATCTCGTTCGTGAGGTTCGCCGCGATGAACTCCGCCGGGAAGTTCGCCTTGAGCCAGGCGGTTTGATAGGCGACGACTGAATACGCGGCGGCGTGGCTCTTGTTGAACCCGTACCCCGCGAAGGGGATGAGGATGTCGAAAATGCGTCCCGCGTCGCCCGCGGAGAAGCCGTTCTTGACCGCTCCCTCGACGAAGGTCGCCTTCTCCTTCTCCATGACCTCCTGCTTCTTCTTTCCCATCGCGCGCCTCAGGAGGTCCGCTTGCCCGAGGGAATAGCCCGCGATCCTCTGGGCTACCTGCATTACCTGTTCCTGGTAGACGATGACGCCGTACGTTTCCTCGAGTATGTCCTTCAGGCAGGGGTCGGGATAGGATATCTTGGACGGGTCGAACTTCGACTCGATGAACTGGTCGATATAGGCCATCGGTCCCGGTCGGTACAGGGCGTTCAAGGCGATGAGGTCTTCCATCTTGTCGGGCTTCGCGCGCTTGAGGATGTTCTGCATGCCCTGGCTTTCGAACTGGAATACGGCGGCGCTCTTTCCCTCGCCGAGCATGCGGAACGTAGCCGCGTCCGTGTCGCTGATGGATTCGATCGAGAAGGTCGACAGTTCGCCGCCGCGCCTGCGGACAAGCTCCTCGGTATGCGTGATGAGCGTGAGCGTCTTGAGGCCGAGGAAGTCCATCTTCACGAGACCGCAATCCTCGATGAGATCCATCGTGAACTGCGTCGCGATCTTTCCCGTCTTCGAGTCCTTGTAGAGGGGCACGTAGTCGGTGAGCGCGGTTTTTCCGATGACGATACCGGCCGCGTGAAGGCTCGTGTTGCGGTTCGTGCCCTCGAGCGCGAGCGCGATGTCGAAGAGTTCCTTGTATCGGGGATCCTCGCGGAGCGAGGCGAGCTGTCCGGAACCCTGGAATTTCGGGTTCGCCTCGAAGGCGTCCTTGAGATGCGCCTTGATGTCCTCCGGGACGAGCTTGGTGATCATGTTCACGTCCTGGAGGGGTATGTCGAGCACGCGAGCGACGTCCTTGATGGCGGCCTTGGGCTTGAGCGTCCCGAAGGTTATGATCTGCCCGACACGGTCGTCGCCGTACTTTTGGCGGACGTACTCGATGACCTCCTGCCTGCGTTCGAAGCAGAAGTCGACGTCGAAGTCCGGCATGGAGATTCGTTCCGGGTTGAGGAAGCGCTCGAACAGGAGTTTGAAGCGGAGGGGATCGATGTCCGTGATGCGCATGGCGTACGCGACGATGGAACCCGCGCCCGAACCGCGCCCGGGTCCTACGGGGATGCCGTGTTCTTTCGCCCAGTTGATGAAGTCCCACACGATGAGGAAGTACCCGACGAAATCCATCTTGACGATGACGCCGAGCTCGTAGTCGGCCCTTTCGCGAATTTCGGGCGTGATCTCCTCGTATCGTTTCGAGAGGCCCTCGTACACGAGGTGACGGATGTAGGCCTCTTTCGATTCGAATCCAGCGGGTATCTCGTACACCGGGAGGAGGGGACCGGGCTGCGGGATGGTGAGATCGCACATCGCGGCGACGCGGACCGTGTTCGAGACGGCCTCGGGATACTCGGGAAAGAGGCGGGACATCTCGTCCGCGTCCTTCAGGTAGAACTCCGAGCCTTCGAAGCGCATGCGTCCCGGCTCGTTTCGCGTGCGCTTGGTGCCGATGCAAAGGAGGATGTCCTGTGCGACGTAGTCCTTCTTCTCGCAATAGTGCGCGTCGTTCGTGACGACCATCGGGATGCCGAGCCTGCGGGCGAGCGCTATCAGTTTCGGCGCGACTTCGCGCTGTTCCCTGATGCCGTGGTCCTGCAGCTCGATGAAATAATTGCCCGCCCCGAAGATGTCTCGGTACGAGCGCGCGAGCGTCTCGGCCTCGGCCGTCTTGCCTTCGAGGAGGAGGGAGGGAATCTGGCCCGCGAGGCAGGCCGACAGGCAGACAAGCCCGCCCGAGTGCGCCCGGATGAGTTCCTCGTCGATGCGCGGCTTGTAGTACATCCCCTCGGTGAACGAGCGGGACGAGAGTATCAGGAGGTTTCTGTAGCCTTCCTCGTTCTTGGCGATGAGGATGAGATGGAAGTATTTGGTCGTATGTTCCGAACCGCCCCTTTCGGCGCGGTTGCCCGGCGCGACGTAGAACTCGCTTCCGATGAGCGGCTTTATCCCGGCGGCTACGCACTCACGGTAGAACTTGAGCGACCCGAACATGTTGCCGTGATCCGTTATCGCGAGCGCGGTTTGCCCGAGCTCCTTCGCCCGAGAGACCATACGCTTGCACGAAGAGGCCCCGTCGAGAAGGGAGTAATCGGTGTGAACGTGAAGGTGTACGAAATCCGCCATGGCCCCATTGTAACACGGAATGGGGCCCTTGGTCATTCGGTGCGGGCCGTCCGGGACCAGACGCAGCCGCAGTAGTCCTGCCGGTAGAGGTCGAATTTCCGGCTGAGCTCGATGGAGCGTTGGTACCCGTTCCGCTTCTTGAAGTCGGACGGAAGCCATTTGACGCCGGCGCGCTCAGCGACGGCCGCCCCGATCGCGTTGATTCTCGGCGCGTCTTTATGGGGACTCACCGTCAACGTCGAGCAAATCCATTCAAAACCGAGTTCTTTCGCGCGCCGCGCCGTCCTATCGAGCCTGACGCGGAAGCAAACCGAACAGCGCGCCCCGCCTTCCGGCTCTGCGGCGAGCGCCTCGGCCTCGGCGAGAAAATCTTCGGGGCGGTGTCCCTCGTCGAGGTATTCGACGGGATTCGGAACGACGAGGAGGGAAAGCGCGCGGCGCTGTTCGGCGGCGCGGAGCTCGTATTCCCCGGCCGTGTCGACATTCGGATTGTAGTAGAAAACGGTTAGCCTGAACGAAGGCGCGAGCTCCGAGATTACGGCGGTACTGCAGGGGCCGCAGCAGGAATGGAGGAGGAGGGCGGGCCGAACGCTGGCGCTCCCTTCCCGGCCGGTTTCGGCGACACGGGCGAGTTCGGCTACTCGGGCGAGTTCGTCGTCCATCAGCTTGCGGTAGTCGGTTTTTGCCGCGCTCACAGTTCTTCCAGTCTCTTCAAGAGCCGCGAAACGAATTCGTCTCCGTTCCCTATGGAGGCCTTCGGTACGCGGAACCCGATCGCGCCGGGATGCCCGCCGCCGTCGGCGATGGAAAAATCCGCGAGGATCGTTCTGAGGTCAATCTCCCCGATGTCCCGGGCCGTACGTATGCGAAACTGGACGAGGTCGGATATTCCTGCCGGGTCATAGTAGGACGTCATACCTATAACCCCCGATTTTTCGGCGAGGTTGTCGGTTACCGACTTGATCGCCTTGACGAAGATGTTGTACTCGGTCCGCGCGAGGATGTCCGTCGATTCCTCCTCGGTGAGCGTAACGTATCCGGTTCTGCCGGAATATCGCGCGCGGGAGAGAAGGTCGTGATAGATATCCTTTTCGACGACGGTCAGCAATTGGATCGAAGAGAAGATATCGTGCGTCGAGGCGTAGTTCGCGGTGTTTTTCCGCAAGGAGGCCTCGAGTATGGAAGAAAAGCGCGTCGTGAAGAGCTTGTAAAAGAAGATGTCACGGTTTTTTTTCAGGGTCAGGCCGTTCTTCGTGTCGCCGATCATCCCGGTGAGCATGGCAAGCACGATGTTTCGGGAAAAAAGCTTCTTGATTTCGAATTCCCGCAGGATTCCCTCTCTTGTCTCGAGTTTGTGGCAAAAGAGGGCCAGCAATTCGCAGGTACTCGTGGCGAAATGGACGAACCGGTACCCGGCAGTACCGGAGTATTCGGCGTCAGCTGAAAGGTGGTGGTCGAATTCGATTATCGGAACCGGCTTCCCGTCGATGAAGCGTTCTTCCCGCAGTAAGGTCAGCATCGCCGGGCTCAGGGAAATCATGTCGGGTTTCGGCGTGTCGAGCACGCAGATTACCTCGTACTCGTGATGCAACGTCTCCGAGCCGATCAAGAGGTGAATATTATTGTAGCAACAGATATTGGAAAGATAGGACAGTTGGTTCGGAATAGGATTCGAAAGGTAGATAACGACATCTTTTCCGAACTTGTCGAGCAAGAGGGCCATGGTAACGAGGGATGCGATACAATCCTCGTCCGGAAGGACGTGACCGAGAAGGAGGAATGATTTTCGCTCACGGATTACCGTGAGAATCCTCTCGAAGGTGCGATTTCGTTCTTGTATGGTTGGGAACGGGCGTTTTTTATACGTTTCCCCGCCCGGAAAAACCGTTCCGTCCGGAAAATCCATGAAATAATCGCTCCTGTTTTCCTTATTATACCAGATTTTTGACATTTTTTCCCTTATTTTTTCTTTTCTTGACACGTACACCGTATCCTCGTAAGGTTAACGTAAGAAAATGCGCGGAGGTTTACTATTTGAAGGTAGGATTATTCGGATTCGGAAGGACCGGCCGGCTCGTGGCCGAGGAGATTATCAAGGATCCCGATTGCAACCTGTCCTGGGTGGTGCGTAAATCGTGCCAGAGCAATCATGAATACGCGAGCGACTTTCTCGGATATCCCCATAATCGCCAGGGATACTTTTTTTGCATGGACGAGGTGAAGGAAAGCGACGATTTTTTCAAGATGAATCCCGTCGACGTCATCATCGATTTTTCCAGCACACAGGGACTCTATGAATACGCGGCGGCGGCGGACGAGGGGATACACATCGTATCGGCCATCTCCCACTACGAAAAGCCGGAGATAGATTTTCTCCGCGCGCTTTCGGAAAAGACGGCCGTTCTGTATTCCGCGAACATCACGCTCGGCATCAACTTCCTTCTCGTGGCGTCGCAGATCCTGCAGCAGATCGTCCCGAACGCCGACATCGAGGTGATCGAGGAACACTTCAGGGACAAAAAGGGGAAATCGGGGTCCGCCCTCAAGATAGCGGAAAAGCTCGGTCTCGATCCCGTCGAGCACATAAATTCGATCCGCGTCGGCGGCATCGTCGGGAAGCACGAGGTCGTGTTCGGCCTTCAAAACCAGACGATTCGCATCACGCACGACGTCATCTCGCGGCATGCGTTCGGAGCGGGCGCCCTCTTCGCGGCGCGGGCGCTTCGCTCGGAAAAGACCGGGTTCTTCACGATGGAGGAACTCATGCGCGAGGCGTTCATACAGAAGATAGCCGTCAACAATATCCTTGCCTGACGCGCGCGCGCGGTAAGGAGCAATCATAAAGGAGCGAATGATGAACAGAATTTTAGGCATGATCGGAACGACGATCGGCGGAGGCATGATCGGCGCGGGCATTCAGCGGACGTATCTCGTGGGGAACAAACTCGCCTCGGGTCTTTCCAAGCTTACGGGAAAGGGCGGACTCAAGTTCGACCGAACGACGTGGGTGTTGCTCCTGTGCGGAGTCGCCGTTCTCGTCGCCGGGACGTATTACTCGAACAAGAAGGACTGAGCGGGTCTTCGCGGCAACTTGCATAAACGCGAGTCGGTGATATATACTGACCGCGGTAAAGACTCGACGCCGAAGTAATCACTTCGGCGTTTTTTGTGCGTGAGAGGCGCGTGCGCGGGACTTGAGTCCCGTTTCAGCGTCTGAAGGAGGATTATATGAAGAGAATCGCGAACGCGGGTTTGCTCGCCGTCGCCGTATTGTCGGTTTTCGCCTACGCCGCGTGCTCGAAGTCGGGCGAAGCGAAGGGTGACGTCATCAAAATCGGCGTGTTCGAGCCGATGACCGGAGGCAACGCCGCCGGTGGCGCCATGGAGGTCGAGGGTATCAAGCTCGCGAACGAAATGTACCCGACCGTCACCGTCGGCGGAAAGGAATACAAGGTCGAGCTCGTCATCGCCGACAACAAGTCGGACAAGGTCGAGGCCGCCAACGCGGCCCAGCGTCTCGTCGACAAGGACAATGTCTCCGTCGTGCTCGGCTCCTGGGGCTCGTCGCTTTCCATGGCCGCCGGCCCGATCGTGCAGGACGCCAAGGTCCCCGCGATCGGCCTTTCGTGCACGAATCCCCTCGTGACGCTCGGAAACGACTACTACTTCCGCGTGTGCTTCATCGACCCCTTCCAGGGCACCGTCATGGCGAATTACGCCTATAACGTGGCCAAGGCCAGGAACGCGGTCATCGTGCAGGAAGTGTCCAACGACTACTCCGTCGGGCTCGCGAAGTTCTTCACCGACACATTCAAGAAGCTGACGGGCGACGACTCGTGCATACTGAGCGTGCTTAACTACAACTCTGGCGACCAGGATTTCACGGCCCAGCTGACGACGATCAAGTCGCTCAAGCCCGACGTCATCTTCGCGCCCGGCAACTATACCGAGAGCGCCCTCGTCATGAAGCAGGCGCGCGAGCTCGGTATCACCGTGCCCTTCCTCGGCGGCGATACCTGGGAGACGCCCGAGTTCCTCGACGTAGGCAAGTCGCTCGTCGAGGGCGCCACCTTCTCGACGTTCTTCGCCGTGGAGGGCGCGACCTCCGGCATGTCGAAGAAGTTCGTCGACGCGTACAAGGCCAAGTACTCCAAGGAGCCCGCGGCGGTCAGCGCCCTCGGCTTCGACGGCTATCTCGTGGCGCTCGACGCGATAACGCGCGCCGACAGCCTCGATACCGTCAAGATACGCGACGCGATCGCCAAGACGGCGGGATTCGAGGGAGCCGCCGGCACGGTCACACTCGACGCGAACGGCGACGCGACCAAGAGCGCGTTCATAAAGACGGTCAAGAACGGGGTCTTTACCTACCTGACCGTCGTAGCGCCCTGACCCCGTCGCGGCGGGAACGAGCCGAGCCGCGCGAGCGGTTCGACGCTTCCGCCGCCGGGGGTACCGCACTCGCGCGCGCGGGCCTAACGGCCGCGCGCTCGGGCAAACTAACGACCGCGCGGCACGGCGCGCGGAACCTGGAAGTACCATGACTTTTTCGCTATTCCTTCAGCATTTGACCAACGCCCTTTCCCTCGGAAGCCTGTACGCGCTCATCGCCATAGGCTATACGATGGTGTACGGCATCCTCAGGCTCATCAATTTCGCCCATGGCGACGTATTCATGCTCGGGGCGTACTTCGCCTTTTATCTCGTGACGCTCGTCCTCATGCCCTGGTGGGTGGCGTTCGCGGTCGCCATCGCCCTTACGGCCGCTCTCGGCGTCGGTCTCGAGCGCGTCGCGTACAAACCCCTCCGCGATTCCCCCAAGATTTCGATCATGATCAGCGCGATAGGCGCCTCGTTCCTCATAGAAAACCTCGCGACCGTCGTGTTCGGCGGCCGACCGAAGGGCTTTGTCGTTCCCGACGTTTTCTCCCGCGTCCTGCAATTCGGTTCGGTGTCAATAGTCTCGATCAGCGTCGTCATCCCGATATTCACCTTCGCGCTTCTGGCCCTGCTCCTGTGGATCGTAAACGGAACGAAGACGGGCATGGCGATGCGAGCCGTGTCCACCGATCTCGACGCCGCGCGCCTCCAGGCGATCGACGTCAACCGGATCGTATCGTTCACGTTCGGGCTCGGCTCCCTCATGGCCGCGTTCGGCGGAATCCTTTGGGCCCTGAAATACCCGCAACTGAACCCGACGATGGGAATCATGCCGGGCCTCAAGTGCTTCATCGCGGCGGTAATCGGGGGCATCGGCAACGTCATGGGCGCCGTGCTCGGCGGTTTTCTCCTCGGGCTTCTCGAGATAATGATAATCGCCTTCTTGCCGGACGTCACGGGGTACCGCGACGCGTTCGCCTTCGTCGCCCTGATACTGGTGCTTCTGTTGAAGCCGTCCGGGCTGCTCGGAAAAAACCAGGTTGAGAAGGTGTGATATGAATGCAAGACAAACGCGTGTCCTGACCGTCGCGGGTATCCTCGCGCTCGCTCTCCTCGTATTCCTGGCCGATACACTGTTCGGGAATTTCAACCTTCGCGTATTCAACCTCTGCGCGATTTACGTCGTGCTCGCCCTTTCCATGAACCTCCTCAACGGCTTTACCGGCATTTTCTCGCTCGGACACGCCGGGTTCATGGCTATCGGCGCGTACGTGTGCGCGCTTCTCACGATGTCGCCCGCGCAAAAGGAGCTGAACTTCTTTCTCGCCCCGATCGTCCCCGTCCTCGCCGAAGCCCGCCTGCCGTTCGTGCTCGCGCTCCTCGTCGCGGGAGCGGTGGCCGCGGCCTTCGCGTGGCTGATAGGAACGCCGGTGCTGCGCCTGCGAGACGATTATCTCGCCATCGCGACCCTCGGCTTCGCCGAGATAATCCGCGTCGTCATCACGAACCTCCAGACCGTCACGAACGGCGCGCTCGGGCTCAAGGGCCTTCCGAAGCATTCCACGACGTACGTCGTGTGGGGCGCCGCGGCCGTCACCGTGATCTTCATGCTGTCGATCACGCGATCGGCGTTCGGCCGCTCGCTCAAGGCCGTACGCGACAACGAGATCGCCGCCCAGGCGATGGGGATCGACGTCGCTCGCGTCAAGATCGTGAGTTTCGTGGCGTCGAGCTTCTTCGCGGGAATCGGGGGAGCCTTGCTGGGTCACCTCATGACGACGATAGACCCGAAGATGTTCGTCTTCGGTCTCACCTACAATATCCTGCTCATCGTGGTGCTCGGCGGAAACGGCAGTATCACCGGGTCTGTCGTCGCCTCGGTCGTCGTGACCTTCTCGATGGAGTTTCTCCGCTTCCTGGACGGTCCGCTCAATCTCGTGTTCGTCAGGACCGACGGGCTTCCCGGTCTCCGCATGGTAGTGTTCTCGCTCTTGTTGATGATCGTCGTCATTTACCGTCAGCGCGGCCTGATGGGAACCTCTGAATTTTCGTGGGAGGGCGCGCGGAAATCCGTCGAGCGAGTCCGCTCCATGCTGTCGAGGTTCCGCGGCGAAGGCAAGGGAGGCGAGCGATGCTGAGGGCGGACAACGCGACGATGCGCTTCGGCGGACTCACCGCCGTCTCGGCGCTGACGATCGACGTCGGACCCGGGGAGATTGTCGGCCTCATCGGCCCGAACGGCGCGGGCAAGACCACGGCTTTCAACATGATTACCGGGGTATACCGGCCGACGTCCGGATCGATCTCCTGGAACGGAAGGGACATAACGGGGATGGCGCCCCACCGGATAACGGAGCTCGGGCTCGCGCGGACGTTTCAGAACATCAGGCTCTTCCGAGAGATGAGCGTGCTCGAAAACGTGCTCGCGGCCGGAAACCTCCGCATGAATGTCGGATTTTTTTCGTCGCTCCTTCACGCGCCCGCGTACCGCGCGCGGGAACGGCGGGGCCGCGAGGAGGCGATGCTCCTGCTCGAGCAAGTCGGTCTCGCGCAAAACGCCGACGACGCGGCGACGTCGTTGCCGTACGGGAAGCAGCGTCGGCTCGAGATCGTGCGCGCGCTCGCGACGAAGCCCTCGTGCCTCCTCCTTGACGAGCCCGCGGCGGGAATGAACCCGCAGGAGTCGCGCGAGCTCATGGACTTCATACACCGCATCCGCGACGTCTTCGGCATATCGATCCTTCTCATCGAACACCACATGCAGGTGGTAATGGGCGTGTGCTCGCGGATGTACGTCCTCGAGTACGGAATCACCATCGCGGAAGGCTCCCCGGAGGAGATCAGGAAGGATCCGCGCGTGATCGAAGCGTATTTGGGGGTGGATTGATGCTCAGGCTCGAAAACGTTTCCGTGTATTACGACGGCATTCACGCCCTGCAGGGAATTTCTCTCGAGGTTCCCGAGGGCAAGATCGTCTCCCTGATCGGCTCGAACGGCGCGGGCAAGTCCACGACGCTCAAGTCGATCGTCGCGCTCGCGAAGGCGACCGGGTCGATAACCTGGAACGGCGAGGAGCTCCTGGGCAAATCGACGAGGGAAATCGTGTCGGAGGGCGTCGTGCTCGTTCCGGAGGGGCGTCGCGTGTTCCCGAACCTGACGGTCGCCGAGAACATCGCCCTCGGGGCGTATCATCGGACGGACCGCGACGGAATCAGGCGGGACCGCGAGATGGCGCTCGATCTTTTCCCGCGTCTTCGCGAACGGTACCGTCAGAGCGCGGGAACCCTCTCGGGCGGCGAACAGCAGATGCTCGCCGTTGCGCGCGGACTCATGACGGCGCCCGCGCTCTTCATGCTCGACGAACCCTCGCTCGGCCTCGCGCCCCTCGTCGTGAAGATGATCTTCGAGATCATCCGCGAGATAAACAGGAAGGGCACCACGGTCCTTCTCGTCGAGCAAAACGCCCACGCCGCCCTCGAGGTCGCCGACTACGGTTACGTCCTCGAGACCGGCGCCATTACCTTCTCGGGAACCGGCGCGGAGCTGCTCGTGGACGATCGCGTCCGTCAATCCTACCTCGGGGAAATCTAGTTTTTCGTTGACAGGCCCGCGAGGCGGGTTTATCATGAAAAACCGACCGGTTGGTCGGTTTTTTCGGGAATCACATGAAAGAAACTTTTTTCAACCTCGCCGAGCCGAAACGCCGACGTATAGTCGACGCGACGCTCGAGGAATTCTCGCTGTCGGGTTACGAAAAGACGAGTCTCGACGCGATCGTGCGCCGCGCCGGAATATCCAAAGGCGGGCTGTACGAGTATATCGAATCGAAAGAAGATCTCTTTCAGTTCGCGCTCGAGTACTCCTACGAGGCGATGTTCGCCGCCATCGCCTCGCGTCGCGGGCTCGACGAGCTTTCCGCGGACCCGGTGGAGCGGACGAGGGAGATAGCCTCCGTCGCTGTCGATTTCTATCTCGAGCGTCCCGAGATCATTCCGTTTTTGGTCAAGGCCTCGGCCGTCGATCAAGGCGATATCCGACGTCGCGTCGAAAGCGCGTTCGACGCCTACTTCGCGCGTCTCTATCGCGGTTGCGATTTTTCCGCGATGCGGTTCGAGGGCGAGCGGGTCATGCCGCTTCTGAAATGGCTGCTCGCGAAGACGCGCAACGACTTCGCCGCCAACGTCGTCGCGACAAAACGACCGGGCCTCTGCAAGACGGCCTATCTCGAAGAATGGGAATTCTTTTTCTCGGTACTAGCCGGGGGATTGTATCGCTCGGGAGCCGAAGCGGCCCGGCGCGAAAAGGAGTGACTATGTTCGGTTTTGGCGACGTGTGGGTGTTTTTGGGGTATGCCCTGACGCTCCTGTCGGTCGCGGTTTGCGTCGTCTACGGGGTTTGCAACTGGAACAAACCGAGAGAGGACGTTCCCGCGGAGATCAGGGAAGAGGCTGAATGGGAGCGGAACGATCCCGACATAAGCGAGGGGGGAGAGTCATGAACCTGCTGTTATTGCTCGTCATCGTAATCGTGTATCTCGTCGTTACGGGCATACTCGGTTTCGTCGGTTTCAAGTCGACCAAGAACTCGACCGATTATCTCCTCGCGGGACGGAAGATCCATCCGGTCGTCATGGCGCTTTCCTACGGGGCTACCTTCATATCGACTTCGGCCATCGTCGGATTCGGAGGCGCGGCGGCCGTTTACGGAATGGGAATCATCTGGCTGACCTTCCTGAATATCTTCGTCGGTATCTTCGTCGCCTTCGTGTTCTTCGGACGGAAGACGCGCAAGATGGGGCATAACCTCGACGCGCATACCTTCCCCGAGCTTCTGGGCAAGCGGTATAACTCGAAGTTCCTGCAGGTCGGCGGGGGCGTGCTCATCTTCCTGGCGATGCCGCTCTACGCGGGTTCGGTCATAATCGGGGGAGTCCAGTTCGTCTCGCAGACGCTCAAGATCAACTACGAGGTCGCGCTCCTCTTTTTCGTCGCCGTCGTCGCCCTCTACGTCGTGATGGGCGGGATGAAGGGCGTCATGTACACGGACGCCTTCCAGGGATCGCTCATGTTCCTCGGCATGGCCTTCCTGCTGTTCTATACCTTCTATATCCTCGGAGGTCCCGGAAAGGCGATGTCTTCCCTGAACGAGATGCGCCCGGTGGCGGAACAGGCGTTCGGGGCGAACGGCCATGTCGGGTGGACCTCCATGCCGAAGGCATTCTCGCCGTACTGGTGGCAACTCGTCAGCACGATCGTCCTCGGCGTCGGCGTCGGCGTGCTCGCCCAACCGCAGTTGACCGTCCGTTTCATGACCGTCAAGAGCGGCCACGAGCTCAATAGAGCCGTCGTCATCGGCGGGGTGTTCATCGCCATGATGACCGGTGTCGCCTTCACCGTGGGCGCCTTCGCGAACGTGTATTTCATGCGCACGAAGGGCGCGATCGCGCTTGTCGCCTGCGGGAAAAAGACCGACGCGATAATCCCGCAATTTATCGATTCGGCCCTGCCTTCCTGGTTCGTCGCTTTTTTCTTCGTGACCCTGCTCGCGGCCGCCATGTCGACACTGAGCTCGCAGTTTCACGCCATGGGCACGGCGATCGGTCGCGACGTTCTGGAAAAGGGACTCAAGGTGAAGACGAAGAATCCCGTCGCCGTCAACCGCGTCGCCATGGGTTTCGGCATTCTGCTTTCGACCTTGATCGCCTACGCCTTGCCGCGTTTTTACGCGGGAGGTACCGCCATCATCGCGACGGGAACCGCCATATTTTTCGGGCTGTGCGCGGCTGCCTTCCTTCCGACGTATATCGGCGCGCTGTACTCGAAGCGCGTGTCGCGCGCCGCCGCGATAGGCTGTTTCGTTTCCGGCGTCGTCGTGACCTTGTTCTGGTTGTTTTTCGTCCACGCGAAGGAATCGGGTCCGCTTGGCCTTTGCAAGCTTTTATTCAAGGCACCGACGCTGATACCGTCGATGGCGAACGTCGATCCCATAATTATCGCATTGCCGGTGTCTACGATCGTGTTCTTCGTGATAAACATGATCTCCAAACCGGTTGAGGCGGAGGTAACGGAAAAAGCGTGGAAAGGGCTGGATAATGCTTGACAGAGTGCATAATTATGCATAATATATGAATATGAATACAGCTTTT
>JAEWMY010000056.1 GCA_023393015.1 Spirochaetota bacterium | reverse complement strand
GAGGTAGCCGGTGAGCATGACTATCCAGGTGAGGAAAAGGACGATCGAATGGGGCAGGCTCACGGGCGCGAAGAGAAATGAGATCGCGACGAAGATGGAAACGAAGACGACGCCCGCGCCGGTGGGTTTTCCCATGGCGGCCTCGGCGTTGACCGAAAACTCCCTGCCGCGGTCCTTGGGAAGGAAGCGGTACATCGCGGGAAGTATGAATACCGTAAGGAAAAAACCCGCGTAGAGGGAGACGATAATCAGTATCGTGTAGGATTGCAGAAGACGAAACGGCCCGAAGTACCGTTGAAGCAGAGACGCGAGAAAATACAGCATTTCTCATTTTAACCCCAACGGGGAGGATTGCACAATCCCCGATTATATCCCCTGAAACGAGAGCCAGCGGGACAACGCCTCGACGACGGGGCGGATCGGGGGCGGCGCGTCCGGGGCGTATACCTCCAGGGCGTATCCCGCCTTGAGGATAAGCGCCGATATCCCGGAAAGCGATCCGGTCAGTATAGAGACGCCGAGAACGGCGAGAAGGACGGCGGACGCGACGCGTACCGCGAAAGCCCGGCGCTTGAAAAAATCGAGCAGGGGCCGGGCGCGGTCGAGAAAGACGCCCGAAAGCAAAAAAGGAAGGCCGAGTCCGAGCGAGTACGCGGCGAGCAGCGCTATCGGACGGGCAGAAGACCCCGAGCGGCTCGCGAAAAGGAGAATGGTCGAAAGTATCGGCCCGACGCACGGAGTCCATCCCGCGGCGAAGGCCATGCCGAGCAATACGGGTCGGGCGGCCTCGAGAACGAGGCGACGTCGCGGGAGCGTCTTTCCGTCACCCGTGCCCGCTTCGTCACAGCCCGATTGCGTCGCGTAGCCCGCCGAGCCGGGAAAGGACGCGCGCCGCTCGAACCTGAGGGCGGGAAGGAAGTCGAAGGCCATGTTCGCCGCGAGGAGTATAACCAGTATCCCGGAAACCGTCGTGATCACGCCTCCGGCCGAGGAGCCGATTAGCCGCATGCCTCCGTTCAGCACTATGGCGAGCGACACGAATACGAGTGTAAAGCCCGTCACGAACAGGGCGCTTCGCGCCAATAGAAAGAACGGGCGTTTCGTTCCCGATGAAAGCGCCGCGGCCGACTCTCCCGATATGAACGAGAGATAGACTGGTATGAGCGGCAACACGCAGGGACTGAGGAAGGAAAGGAGGCCAGCGAGAAACGAGGCGGAAAGACCGGGGAGGCCCGGGTTCATCTGGACAACTCCTTGAAGGCCGCGATCAGGGCCGGATCGTCGTACTCGCGCGAGCCTACCGCTCCGGCGAGTATCCTGCCCTTCGCGTCCACGACGTAGGTGGTCGGTATTCCCTGCGAGGCGAATTCCGCCCCGAGGGCTCCCGCCGTATCCAGGAATACGGGGAAGGTATAACCCTCCCGTCTGACGAAGTCGCGCACGGTCTTTTTGTCTTCCCCGGTCGATATGGCGACTATCCTGAAATTACTTCCCTTCATGGCCGCGTGAAGACGCTCTATTGACGGCATTTCCCTCCGGCAGGGCGGGCACCAGGTAGCCCAGAAGTTGAGGAGGGTCACGGAGCCAGCCAATTCCGCGAGTTTCATTGTCTTTCCCTCGAGCGAGGCGAAAGAACGGTCGGGGAGGGGGATGGGTTCGTCGAATACGTGAAAGCCGAGATTTCGAAGGGTGTCCGCGGGGGACCGCGCGCCCGACGTCTCGGTCGCGCTTGCGGCGCCACTCGCGCCGGAAGCCTCGGTGGCTCCAGCCGACTCCGCCTTGCCCGAAAAGCAGGCGGACAAAACCGTCATTACCAGTACGATCGACGCCATTCTCATGCGCGGAGTTAATGTTTTCATATTACAAGTATAGGCGGAAAGGGCGTTTCCGTCCGTGATAATATCACGGACGGGGAACGTTCCGGGCGGGCCATACCGCGACGGCCGGGATCAATGCTTGAAGTGTCTGGCCCCGGTAAAGACCATGGCGATTCCGAGCCGATTCGCGGCGTCGATCGATTCCTGATCGCGCATGGAACCTCCCGGCTGGACGATCGCCTTGATGCCGTATTTCGACGCCATCTCGACGCAGTCGGCGAAGGGGAAGAAGGCGTCGGAAACCATTACCGTCGCGGGTTTCACGGACGCGTTTCCGTCGGCCCCGGGGAAGCCCGCGTCGGTGAGTCCCTTCGCGCGCGCGAGCGACTGTTCCGTAGGCCAGATGCGGTTGACTTGCCCGCCCGCGACGCCGATGGCGACCCCGTCGCGTACCACGACGATCGCGTTCGACTTCACGAAGATGGCCATAGTCATGCCGAAGACCATGTCGGCGGCTTCCTCCGCCGTCGGGGATTTCTCCGTCACGACCTTCCACTCGTTGAAAAGCGTGTTGTCGCGTTCCTGCACGAGGATTCCGCCGTCGACGCCGATCGTCTCGGTCGTTCCGTTCGGCTTGATCTCCGCGAGGACGAGGCGGAGGTTTTTTTTCGCCGAGAAGACCTCGAGGGCGCCTTCGTCGAAGCCGGGTGCGACGACGACCTCCAGGAAGGTCTTGACCATCTCGGTCGCCGCCTCGCGGTCTATGGTCTTGTTACAGCCGACGATGCCTCCGAAGATCGAAACGGGATCGACGAGAAAGGTTTTCGTATACGCCTCGAGGACCGTCTTTCCCGTCGCGGCGCCGCAGGGGGTGTTGTGCTTGAGCGCGACGCATACGGCCGGACCGGAGGCGAGCGGGGCGCGGGCGGCCGCGGGAAAGTCCGCCGGAAGGTTCCCGACGAAGGAGTCGTAGGCGCACGCGGCCTTCCACGCTATGTCGAGGTCCCGCATGTTGTTGTAGGAAAGTTCCTTCCCCTGCAGTTGCTTCATGCCCCCGAAGGCGCCGTTCGAGTCCGCCGTCAGATAGAGGGCCGCCTGCTGGTGCCCGTTTTCGCCGTAGCGGAGCGACTGGGAAAGCCGATAGGGGACGGTGAGGTATTGAGGCCACAGCGGTGACGCCTTCGAGACGGGTTTCGCGGCCTCGCCCAGGAGGAATCGTGAAACGGCGGCGTCGTACGCGCTCGTCAGGTTGAACACCTTGCCCGCCAGGCGGCGCTTGAGTTCCACGGGTACTTTTGACGTTTCCTGGCCGGCTCCGTCGAGGGCACTCATGACCTCGGGGTAGTCGCCCGCTTCCGTGAGCACGAGGACGTCCGCGTGGTTTTTGGCGGCGGAGCGGAGCATGGTCGGCCCGCCGATGTCGATGAACTCGACCGTCTCGTCGAACGAGAGACCGGCCTGCACCTTCTCGAAGAAGGGATAGAGATTGACGCAGACGAGGTCTATCGCGTCGACGGCGAGCTCGGACATCGTCTTCATGTGTTCGGGATTGTCGCGGACGGCGAGCAGCCCCGCGTGGATCTTGGGATGCAGCGTCTTAACCCGACCGTCGAGGCATTCCGGGAAGCCGGTAACGGCGCTCACGTCGGTCACGGGGAGTCCCGCGTCGGCAAGGTGTTTTTTCGTTCCGCCGGTCGAAAGAATTTCCCAATCCCGCGAAACGAGATATCGCGCCAGTTCCAGTACGCCGTCCTTGTAGAATACGCTGATGAGCGCCCGTTTTTTCATCGGTTATCCCCTCTCGTCAATATGGTTAAGATGGTTCATACTATCAAGAAACGCGCCCTTCTTCAATGACGCGCGCGAATGGCGCCTCGCGGCGCCGATGTCATCATTGACGATTGTAAGGACGTGAAAGTGAGAATACGGGTAATCCCCGGCGCGTACTCGGTGGTACGCGTCGACGAAGGACGAGCGGCGGAGGCCGGCGACTCCGCTTCGTTTCTGGCGGGGCTTTTCGCCTCGGGCGGTTTCGTCAGCGTGACGAAGACCGACGGGGAGCTTTCGGTCGTGTGCGAATCGACTCGCTTGCCCCCGGCCCTTCCGCGGCGGGAAGAGGGCGGGTGGAGCCTTTTGGCGGTCGAAGGCCCACTCGATTTTTCGCTGACGGGAATACTTTCGGCGATCAGCGCGCCGCTCGCCTCGGCCGGGATCAGCATATTCGCCGTGTCGACGTACGATACCGATTACGTGCTCGTGAGGGCGGCGTCGCTCGCCGCCGCAGAGGTCGCGCTTGCGGGCGCGGGATTCGAGGTTATCGGGGCCTGACGGGCCCGTCTGAAAGGAGACGCCGCCATGGAAGGGGACGAAGCGTTTTACGGGTTGTGGTTTGAAGGGGTCAACCGGTTTCTCGAGACGGCGGACAACGCGTCCGTGTCGGCGTTTCTCTCGTCGACCGCCCGATCCTGCTCGGAATCCCATCCGCGGGGCGTGTATCTCCGCGCCTTTTCAGGCGGACGGACTGTCGAGGAGGCGCTCGGCGAGCTGAGTCGCGAGTTCGAGGATTTCGATTTCGAGCCGCATGACGGATACGCGGATGTCTTTTACGCGAGGTGCGGCTGTCCGCTCGCGATCTCGGGAAGGGTACGCTCGCCCCGCCTGTGCGATTGCTCCGCCGCGAGTCTCCTGGAAAACTGGGAGGCTGTTCTCGGAGAGGGATCCTGTCGCGTCGAGCCGGTAACGACGGTTCTCGGCGGGGGAGAGCGATGCCATTTTCGCATTTTTTTCGGGAGGAACGATGAGAAGAAAGGATCGTGAGATAGTCGACGCCGCGAGGATCGACTCCATACTGCGCGAGGCGGACGCGTGCCACCTCGCGTTGATAGGGGGCGGCGTTCCCTACTCGGTTACGCTCAACTACGGCTTCGAGCGCGCCGCCGACGGGTCGCTCGCGCTCTATTTCCACTGCGCGCGGGAAGGCAGGAAGCTCGACGCGATCCGATCAGATCCACGCGCGGCCTTTGTCGTCGATACGGCGCACGAGCTCGTCCGGGGCGAGAGAGGCTGCGACTGGGGCATGCTGTACCGGAGCGTCGCCGGAAGCGGCGTCGTCTCTTTCGTGCGCGACGACGCCGAGAAACGGCGCGCTCTCGATCTTCTCATGGAACACTATTCCGGCACGCGCGGTTTCGAGTACGACGACCGCGTATTCGCCGTGACCGAGGTCCTGCGCCTCGACGTCGAGTCGTGCGCGGGAAAGGAGCGGGCGTAGCATCGGGAGCGTAAGCGCCCTCCGCGTCTACGACCACCGCTCGTAAAGCCTCTCGATCTCGCGCGTTACCGTCGCGAGCCGCGTGCCGAGCGACCGCGCCTTCGTGAGATCCCCTTTCGAGAACGCCGAGTTCATGGCCGATTCTACCGAGCGTTGTTCCGCCTCGAGCGCGATGATGCGCGCCTCGATGTCGGCGTTCGCGCGCTTCGCGTTCGGAACGTTCGAACCGCTGGAGCCTGCCTTCGTCGCGCGCTCCTTGGTCGGGCCGGCCTTCGTTGCGCCGGATCTTCGGTCGGGCGAATCGTCGCGCGCGGGCTTTCGCGGACTCTTCACCGAGCTTCCGTAACGGGAAAGCCAGAACTCGGAAAAGTTCCCCTCCCACTCGACGAGCTTCCCGCGGTCTATCTCGACGACGCGCGTCGCTATCCTGTCGAGGAAATAGCGGTCGTGCGACACGACCAGGATCGTGCCTTCGAAGTCCGCGAGGGCGTCCTCGACCGCCTCGCAAGCCGCGATGTCCAGGTGGTTCGTCGGCTCGTCGAGGACGAGAAAGTTCGAGCGGGCGATGATCGCGAGCGAAAGCTGGAGACGGTTCGTTTCGCCGCCCGAAAGGGTTTCGACTTTCTGGCCTAGGGCCTCCCTCTTGAGAAGGAAGCGGGACAGGGCCTTCCACGCCTCGTCCTCAGTCCTGGCCCCGACTCGTTGGCACGCCTCGAATACGGTCTCTCCCCGCACGAGCCCCTCGCCGTGCTGAGAGCAATACGAAACCCTCATGCTCGGCCCGATCATGACCGATCGGTCCCCCTCGGACGAGCGGCGCAGGATCTCGCGGATGAGTGTCGTCTTTCCCGAGCCGTTTTCACCCACGAGGGCGACCCTCTCGCCGGTGCGGATGGTCAACGACGCGTTCTCGAAGAGCGGTTTGCCCGGAAAACCGCACGTCAGCTCGGTCGCCCGGAGCGCGAAATCCGCCCTCGAGGCCTCGGTCGCGAAGGATACCGAGAACGAACCGTCCGGGGCGTCGGGTCGTTTCGCCGCGCATTCCCTCGTCTTCTCGAGGTGCGTGCGTCGGGCCCTGAGCCTGCGCCCCCACGCCGGGTCCGCCGTGCGCCGCGCGATCTCCTCGAATCGCCGTACCACCTCCTCGAGACGGGCGATCTTTTTTTCGTCGGCCTTCCAGGCCATCTCACCCGAAACGGCGGTACGAAGCCGCTCGAGCCGGAACGCGGAATAGTTCCCCGTGAATTCCGTCGCGCGGCCGCCCTCGACCTCGACGATGCGGGTCGCGACGCGATCCAGGAGATAGCGGTTATGCGAAACGACGACAACCGCGCCCGGGTATTCGCGTATGAACCCCTCGAGCCAGGCGAGTCCCCAGATATCGAGATGGTTTCCGGGCTCGTCGAGGAAAAGCACGTCTGGCCGAGAGACGAGGGCGCGGCCGAGCGCGAGGGCGTTCCGCTCCCCTCCCGAGAGAACCGAGACGGGCGTTTCCGCGCGGTCGGCGAGTCCGATTCCCGCGAGATACCTCGCGGCCCGATCCTCGGCGCCGTCCCCGTCCTCCGCGTCGTACGCGCTTCGGAGGTCTCCGTACCGCGCGAGGATCGTCTCGAGTTCGCGACTCGTCGCGCTCCCCATTCCCGCCTCGAGCCGTTCGAGTTCGGCGCGCCGCGCGAGCACCGGCTCTATCATGTATTCGATCGAGGTCGCGTCGCTCGCGGCGAAAGACTGCCTGACGTACGCGACCCGGCAGTCGGCGGACGGCCTGATGTCGCCTTCGTAATCCGCGTCCTCTCCCGCCAGTATCCGCACGAGCGTCGTCTTCCCCGAGCCGTTCCGGCCGACGATACCGATCTTGTCCGAGTTTCCGATCCGCAGGGTGATTCCCCCGAGTACCGGCTCGCTTCCGTAATGTTTTGTAATGCCAATCGCGTCGATCATCTCGTTTCTCCTTCGTTTAGCCGGTCGGACACCGAAAAGGAGACGGGGACGCAAAAAAAAACCGCGGCGCCCCCGTCGTTCGAAGAGGGTGCCGCGGTTTTCGCCGGCGGTTCTTGCGCGCTTTCGCGCGGGGGTACGCTTACGCGCCCGTAGAACCCATCCGGTCGCAGATTTCCGCGATGGACACACCTCTCCCGTCGGGGGCAATCGTGCCCGCGGATCTGAAGGATTGAACGGTAAGGATGGTGTCCGAGTCGTACATGTGTCGATAGTACGACGCTTTTCGCCGCTCGTCAAGCTCGACAAGCTCGTCGAGCGCGACTTGCCCGGCCGGTCGACCTACTCGACGGCCCTGTTTTTCCGCCTGAGTTTCTTGCGTTCGGCGGGATCGAGGCGGACTCGTTTCGGCCGCTTGTCCCCGAGCAGGATCATCGCGACGAGGGAAGAGACGAGACAGATGCCGAGAACGACCGAGAGTCCCCAGTATCCCTTCATTCCGCTGAGGGGAAGGGGGATATTCATGCCGAAGAGGCTCGTGATCATCGTCGGGATCATGAGCACGAGGGAGATGACGGTGAGCCGCTTCATCACGATGCTGAGGTTGTTGGATATGACCGAGGCGAAGGCGTCCATCATCCCGGAAAGGATGTTGCTGTAGATGTCGGCCATCTCGATCGCCTGCCGGTTGTCGGTCGCGACGTCCTCGAGCCAGTCGCGGTCTTCCTCGTCGAGCTGGATGAGGCGCGTTTTCATCAGCTTCTCGAAGAGGAGCTGGTTGCCCTTGAGCGAGGTCGTGAAATATACGAGCGATTTTTCCAGGTTCAGGAGCTGGATCAGTTCGAGGTTCTTGACGGATTTTTGCAGTTCGAGCTCGATCGAGTTGCTCCTCCGGTTGATCTCCTTCAGGTAGCGGAGGTAGATGAGGTCGGCCCGGGCGAGCACGCGTATGACGAAGGCCGGAAGGTCGCCGAGGGTCAGTCCGCGGACGCGGTTGTTCGTTATGTCGTGCAGGACCTCGCAGTCGGCCCAGCAGATGGTCAGGATCATGTTCGGGAAGAGGAGAATGCCGAGCGGAATCGTGAAGTAGCTGACCTCGTTCGCGGCGATGAATATCGGCAGACGGACGATGATGAGCGTGTAGTCGTCCTCGCGGTCGATGCGCGAAAGCTCGTCCTGGTCGAGGATATCCATGATGATCTCGGTGTCGATTTCGTAATCGGTCTCGAGCGTGCGGATGTCCTCGCGCGTCACGTTGCGCGCGTCTACCCAGATCGGGCCGTTTTCGCGCGTTCCCTCCACGAGCTTCCTGTTTTCCTGTTTCCAGATCGTTATCATCGAAACGCCCTCCGTTGTGCGGCATGCGGGCCTCGGCGGGTAAGTCGTTTCGTCCGGCGGTTAGCGGGGGCGTCGCGGCGTTCGCGGAGGCTGTGTTTGTCGGGTATGGCTGCCGTATCTACTACTGCCAGGTTCCGTATCCATGGACACTGCCTCCTTCGGTGGGAATACTTCGACAATACCACACGAAAATCGGAATTACAAGCCGGAAAGCGGGACGTGACCGCGCGCTGACGGCTCAGGACGACGCGGCGTCGATGGCGAGGGCGGAAGCGAGACCGGCCGCGAAGAGGCCGAGGCACAGCGGAAGGCGGGGTATGTCGAGAGGAGAGGGGAGCACGAGGGCGAGCGAGCCGAGGGTGACGCCCACAACCGCGAAGGAGGTGATCCCGCAAAACTTTCGGTAGAGCCAGGAAGTGACGCGCGAAAGTACGAAGAGGGTAAGGGCCGCGCCGATGCCGACTTGGGCGAGAGCCGGAACCGAAACGCGGGCCACGGCGGCGAGAAGGTCGTCGTACCAACCGAGGTAGACGAGGAAAAACGACGCGCTCACTCCCGGAAGGAGGGATCCCGCGCCGACGATCGCCCCCGATGCCGCCCACGCGGGCGAAAGGATTCCCCGGGAGTCGCGCCGTGCCGAGTCCGCGACCGACGCGACGGACGCGCCCGAATCGACGGATCTCGACCAGAGTGCGATCGCGAGGATCCCCGCGAATACTATCAAGAACGTCGCGTATTCCCGCGCGCCGGCCCCGGTCGTCTTTCCCCGGCGCCAGAGTCCCGGCACGGTGCCGGCGATGCAGCCGGAGAAAAGGTAGAGTATCTCCGTCATGTAACCCGCGAAGAGTGTCGTGAGGATTCTCGACATGGCGACGAACCCGATCGCCGCGCCGACGAGCAGAAGGGGGTTCTTTTTGACGAACGCGCGTACGCCGGTAATCGGATGGCCGACCAGGATCGTGAGGTCTTCGTAGACGCCGAGCGCGACGGCGAGCGAGGCGCCCGAAAGTCCGGGCAGGATGGCCCCCGCCCCGATAAGCACTCCCTTCAGGAGGGAAAGCGCGGGGCGCACGGCTACTCCCCCGACCTCTCGGGGCGAAGGAGGTCATGGAGGGCGTTTACGCCTTCGACGATCGCCCGGTGCTCGCTGAGCAGGATGCGGGCGGCGAGCGTTTCCGCGGTGTCGCCCGGAAGCACCGGAACCCTTTTTTGCAGGAGTACGGGACCGGTGTCGCAACCCGAGTCGACGAGGTGGACGGTGCAGCCGGATTCGGTTTCGCCCGCGGCGAGAACGGCCTCGTGAACGTGGTGGCCCCACATACCCTTGCCGCCGAACTTCGGCAGAAGCGCCGGGTGAATGTTGACGATCCTCCCGGAAAAGGCCTCGATCAGCTCGCCCGAGAAGATCGTGAGAAAGCCGGCGAGGACGATAGCCTCGACGCCCGATTCCCTCGCGAGGGCGAGAACCCGGTCCGATACCGCCTCGCGGGCTTGCGGTCGCGGGACTCCGGCGGGTGGCAGCGCTAGCGCCGTCGGTATGCCGTGACGTTTCGCCCGTTCGATCGCGCCGGAGCCCTCGCGGTCGGCGATGACGAGCGCTATGTCGTAGCGTGCCGTATCTCCGTCGCGTTCCGCGGCGTCGATAAGCGACTGAAGGTTGCTGCCGCCCCCGGAGACGAGCACGGCTATCCTGATCGGAGACCGCGTCTTCGGCCGTCGGATCGTATACAGTATCCAGGAGTCGCCCGCGGATCCGGTGCGCTTCCGGTACAGGGTCATGATTTCGCCCGATTCCGTTTCGACCGTATGGAGGTGCTTGTCGACGTACGTCTCTCCCGATCCGTTTCTGCAGGGTCTGAGCGTCCTGTCGGAGGCGAGCACGCGCGAAACGCGGAATTCCGTCCCGCGCCAGACGAAGGCCATCGGACAGCCGGGCTCTCCCGAGGCCATCGAGGCCGCGTTATGGGAACCCGGGACGGCCGTCACGCTCTCGCTGACGAGGCGTTCCGCCCGGTCCTCGGTCTCACTCAAAGACGACATCTTCGGTTCCCGTCGCGACGCGGCCGATCTCGTATGCGGGGAAGCCGTCGGAGCCGAGCGATGCGATAGCCGCCGCCGCGTCTTCCTTCGCGACCGCGAGCATGAAGCCTATTCCCATGTTGAAGGTGTTGAACATGCGCGACGGGTCGGCGCCCCGCCTGACGAGCTCTTCGAAGACCGGCGGGACGGGCCAGCTGTCCTTCTTGATGACGGATACGAGCCGTAGGTCCTTGCCGTCGCCGTGAACGCCGCCGGTCGGGTACATCCGCGGGACGTTCTCGTAAAAACCTCCGCCGGTAATATGCACCATGCCGTGAATGTCGATCTTGTCGAGCAACGAAAGCACGGGCTTGACGTAAATCCTGGTCGGCTCGAGCAGGACCTCGCCGATCGTCTTTCCGCCGAAGGGCTCCGAGTAATCGGTGACGAGCTTGCGCACGAGGCTGAAGCCGTTGGAGTGGACGCCGCTCGAGGCGACGCCGACGAGGACGTCCCCCTCGCGTATCATAGATCCGTCGATAATCTTCGACTTTTCGACGATACCGACCGCGAAACCCGCGATGTCGTACTTGCCCGCGTCGTAGAAGCCGGGCATCTCCGCCGTCTCGCCGCCCATGAGCGCGGCTCCGGAAAGGAGACAGCCGTCGGAAACCCCGCGCACGAGGTCTCCGGCGACCTTCGCGTCGAGCTTGCCGCACGCCACGTAATCGAGGAAGAACAGGGGCTTCGCCCCGTGGCAGAGTATGTCGTTGACGCACATCGCGA
The DNA here is from genome assembly GCA_023393015.1 of Spirochaetota bacterium. Taxonomy (GTDB): domain Bacteria; phylum Spirochaetota; class Spirochaetia; order Treponematales; family Treponemataceae; genus Teretinema. The sequence goes on along the minus strand of JAEWMY010000056.1, from coordinate 106,523 downwards.
CGCAGTCGATGCCGACCGTGTCGTACTTTTTCAGGGCGAAGGCGACGTCGAGCTTGGTGCCGACGCCGTCGGTTCCGGAGACGATGACGGGCTCACTGTATCCGGACGGAACCTGGAACATCCCGGCGAAACTCCCGAGTCCGTTGAGGACTCCCGGGATCATCGTGCGCCGCGCGCTTTCCTTGTAGTTGTCCACCGCGCGGTATCCTTCCTCGACGTCCACTCCGGACTGCCTGTAGTCTATCATCGATATCTCCTTACCGTTTCGAATCAAGTCGCCAACGTGTTCTTCAGCCAAGCGAATTGGGAAAACTACCGTTTTCCCACATATGTCACCGTTTTGCTTCCAGCCCCGCGAGTTGGGAAAACTACCGTTTTCCACATATATCACCGTTTTGCTTCCAGCCCGTGGAGAATTTCGCCCAAGGCGAAATTCTCCAAGCGAATTGGGAAAACTACCGTTTTCCCAATTCGCCGATCATCGGCATCGGGTACTCTCCGAGGAAACAGCCCTGGCAGTAGCCGCAGTTCGTCGCGCCGTCTCCGTGCGATTTTTCCGCCTTGCCGTTCCGCTCCTTGCCCTGCCGCGTGTCTTCTTCCCATTCGCACGACTGGAGGGCGTCTATCATCCCTTCCATCGAGATGAAAGCGAGCGAGTCGGCGCCGATAGCGTCGCGGATCTCGTCGATCTCGTGTTGGGCCGATATGAGCTCGGCGCGCGCCGGGGTGTCGATGCCGAAATAGCAGGGGAACTTGACCGGCGGACTCGAGATGCGAAAGTGCACCTCTCGCGCTCCGGCCTTCCTGAGTATCTGGATGAGGCGGCGGCTCGTCGTGCCGCGCACGATGGAGTCGTCGATGATGACGACCCGCTTCCCCGCGACGTCGCTCTTGAGGGCGTTCAGCTTGACGAAGACCATCGCCTCGCGCTCCTCCTGGCTCGGCGCGATGAAGGTCCGGCCTATGTACTTGTTCTTGACGATGCCCATCGCGTACGGGATACCCGAGGCCTTCGAGTAACCCATTGCCGCGCCGAGGCCCGAGTCCGGCACGCCGATGACGACGTCCGCCGCCACTCCCGATTCCCGCGCGAGTACCTCGCCCATCTTGTGCCTCGCCTCGAGCACCCCGATGCCGTCGATGATGGAGTCGGGCCGGGCGAAGTACACGTATTCGAAGATGCACGTTTTCTTCGCGGTTTTCTCGCCGAAGTTGAACGAGAGCACGCCGTCGTCGTTGATGATGACGATCTCGCCGGGGGCGATGTCGCGGACGAGGTCTCCGCCCATCGCGTCGATCGCGCACGATTCGCTCGCGAGCACCCAGCCGTTCTGGAGCTTGCCGAGGCACAGCGGCCTGATGCCGTTCGGGTCGCGCGCTCCGATGAGGGTTTTCTCCGTCATGACGACGAGGGCGAACGATCCCTTGATGAGCTGTATGGTGTCGGTGAGGGCGCGCTCGAGGCCTTTCTTGTAGTTCTTCGCGATGAGCTTGATGATGACCTCGGTGTCGCTCGACGAGGTGAAGGTCGAGCCCGTCTCCTCGAGGAACTCCTTCATCGGCTCCGTGTTGACGAGGCTTCCGTTGTGCGCGATCGCGATCGTGCCGAGCCTCGAGCGCGACACGAACGGCTGGGCGTTCTCGATCGTCGCCTTGCCCGAGGTCGAGTAGAGGACGTGCCCGATGGCGATGTGCCCTCGCAGGGCCGCGATGTTTTCCTTGTTGTAGACTTCCGAGACGAGTCCCATTTCGCGAAAGTGTTCGACTTTTTCGCCGTCGGCGACGGCGAGTCCCGTACTTTCCTGCCCTCGGTGCTGCAATGACTGGAGTCCGTAGTATCCGAGTCGAGCCGCGATCGGCTCATGGTCGGATAGATACACGCCGATGACGCCGCAATATTCCCGTAGCTTGTCGTCTTCCCCGATTTCCGAATGACTGTCCATGGTCTCCCCGTTCGTTAAAGTGCCCATGGCCGCCGTTCCGGAAACCCGGTCGCTCGGCCATTCCGTACTCGATGCGCCTAGAGGGCGACGCCCGCTCCGCCGCCCGCGGCGATTTCCTGCTTCAAGCGCGCCCTGAACGCGACGAGCCGTTCCTTCAGCGCGGGATATTTGATGGCGAGTATTTCGCAGGCGAGGTATCCCGCGTTCGCGGCGTTGTCGAGTCCGACGGTCGCGACGGGAATCTGTTTCGGCATTTGGACGATCGAGAGGAGGGCGTCGAGTCCGCCGACCTTGCCGCCGTCAAGGGGCACGCCGATGACGGGAAGGACGGTCATCGAGGCGATGACGCCCGGGAGGTGCGCCGCGAGACCGGCTCCCGCGATGATAACCTCGGCACCTTCGCTTTCGACGCGACGGATCGTCTCGGCGAGAAGCTCGCCCGCCCGATGCGCCGATATGGCGTACGCGGAAAAGTCCACCTCGAATTCCCTCAGGACGTCGGCGGCTTTTTTCATTAATGCTGAATCTGACGTGGAACCGAAAAAGATGGCGACTTTCATGCCTGAATATAGCATAGAGGCCCTCCCGTTTCAAGACGCCGGTCGGTTCCGGTCAGGCGAGGGGAAAGCGGTGGGCGTTCCGGAATTCACCGGGAGTCATGCCGGTCAGTTGCGCGAAACGGGCGTAAAAATGCCGTTCGCCGCGGAAACCGCATTCGTAGCCGATCGCCTTGATCGGTTTGTCGGTCATGGTAAGCGCGTCTTTCGCCTTTTCGAGTCTGATTTCCGTGAGGTCTTCGAGCGGCGTCCTGAAGTACTCCCGCTCGTACGCTCTCCTGAAATGGCTTTCCGAAAGGCCCGCTTCCCCGGCGATATCGCCTATGGTGATCTTGTCGGCGTAGTGTCCTTCCATCCACGCGCGGGCTTCCGCGAGACGTTCGCACAGGCGGTTTTTCCTTCTTCCCCTGTCGGCGAGACCGCGTCCCCCGATTCGGTCTCTCGTGCGCGCCGCAAGGGCCGATCGGTACAGAAGCTCAAGGAGCAGGGCCTGTTCCAGGAGCCCGGCGTGGGGGCGGGGACTGACGAACGAGCGAAACAGTCGGTCGAAGAGGGAGCGAATGGCGTGGTCTCCCCCGTCGGATACCACGCGCGGCATGGTTTCCAATAGTTCGTGGGGAAAGGTTTTCTGTATCGGTTTCGGACCGTTGATGTCGTAGTGCCGCATGCGGGGCAAGGCCCCCGACGGGCTGAAAATGAGACAGACGCATTCGTATCTCATGGTTCCCCGCGTACGCTCTCCGGGTCTTCTGAAAATCACGTCTCCCGGACCGACGCGCGCGGATTCCCCGTCGAAGGATTGAAGGCCTCCGTCCGAATCGATGACGAACTCGAACTCGTAGTCGGCTACCGTCCTTTCCCGCAGCTCCATGCCGCGGGGCCAGGAGTCAAGCGGACGAAAGTAGTATGCCGTGATGAGGGCTGGACTGAGAGGCGCCGTCTCCGTAGCCTCGTTCGCCGAATGAATCGGGTAAATACCCGAAGTATCAACCTCGCGTCCCATGAACGTATTGTACAGGAAAAAGTCGAATATAGCATAGTGAGTAACGGTAAATGATGATAGGATCCGGGTATGGCGCGTAAAAAAAGGCATGTATCCGCAAAAACGATAGTCATCCATGCCGTGATGGTCTTTCTGGGCTGTATCGCGATCCTTCCGGTCTATCTCGTCCTGGTCAATATCACGCGGTCGACCGCCGAGATAAACTCGGGGCTCTCCCTTCTGCCCTCCGTCCATCTCGCGGATAACTGGCGCGTACTCAATTCCACGGGCTTTTCACTGCCGAGGGGTTTTTTCAACAGCTTTTTCGTCGCCTCGCTTACCGCCCTCTGCGCGACCTACTCTTCCGCCATGGCCGCGTACGGCGTGTTCATGTACCGATTCCGCTGTCGCGACGCGTTATGGGGACTGATCATGTTCATGATGCTGATTCCGGCGTCGGTGGCCTATATCGGTTTTTATCGGGTGGTGTTTTTCATGCGTCTGCTCGATTCGTATATCCCGCTGATCGTGCCCGCCATGGCGTCCCCGGTAATCGTGTTCTTTTTACGCCAATTCCTGCTGTCGCTACCCGTGCGGGAGCTTGCCGACGTCGCGCGGATCGACGGCGCTGGGGAGTTCTGGACGTTCAACGCGGTCGTCCTTCCCGTAATGAAACCCGCGATCACGACGCAATTCTTTTTCGCGTTTGTGGCATCCTGGAACAATTTCGCGATGCCCTACATTATCTTGAATGACCGGAAGCTCTTTACCGTGCCCATGATAGTCGCGCTCCTGCAAACCGACATCCATAACGTTGATTTCGGCGGTATCTATCTCGGGATCGCCGTTTCGTTCATTCCCGCCGTATTCGTATACGCCTTTACGTCGAGGTTCATTATCTCGGGATTGACGATGGGAGCCTTAAAGGAGTGAGATCGCGCGACGGCGAACAAGCAGGCGGCCTGCTTGCCGTCAGGCGGCCTGTTTGCCGTCAGGCGGCCTGTTTGCCGTCAGGCGGCCTGTTTGCCGTCAGGCGGCCTGCTTGCCGTCAGGCGGCCTGCTTGCCGTCAGGCGGCCTGCTTGCCGTCAGGCGGCCTGCTTGCCGTCAGGCGCCGGTAAACCGGTTTTGCTCGATTTCCTCGTCGGTCGTTCGCTTCCAGTACTGGCTGCGCCCTATACCGAGGCCGATCTCCCCGCGCATCTCGAGGGTGTCGTCCGCGTAATCCTTCCCGTCGGCCGCGTGAAAGGTGATCTTGCACTTGTATACCTTTCCGTCCTTCGGGTCGATGATCGATCCGCTCGCCCACTGTCCCGTCGCCTTTTTCCTGAGACCGAAGATAAAGGGCGTGTTGACGACGGTCATCTTGTTGACCTCTCCCGGAAGCGGGAAATCCTTGTAGGAAGGTTTGCAGTCCTTCGCTATCGTGTCGTCCGTTTGCGTCGGCACGGTGATAATCTCCCCGAACAGGACCCCGTCGGTTTCGTACACGCGCCAATACGCCGTCGTTTTCCCCGTTTTCTCGTCGATGCTCTTCCATAAACCGAGGGCGGGGTCTTCCGCCGCGAAGGCCATGGCGCAAAGCGCCGCCATCATCAGTACCGCGATCGTTTTTCTCATACGTGCTCCTTTTACCCGTAGCGTTCCCGACCCGTTGTATCCTCCCGGCGAATTCAATATAGTGTAGCGATACCGCCATGGACACCCCGGAAGAATATTACATTTTCAGGTCGGGAGAGCTCTTTCTCCTCGATAATACCACGTTGTCCCGACGATTTCCCGACCTTCCGGGGGCTGTCGTCATCGATACCCTCGACGTCTCCCTCGCGGGCCGCGCCGCCCGGGTCATCCTGCTTGAAGGACTCGTTCCGGCCTCATCGGTCGTCTCGGCGTCGGTGAGCGGCGACGGGCCTCGGTACGCGGACGGTCCCGATCGGGGCATCTGGATGCGTCTCCGCGAGATCCTCGCGTCGGAAGAACCGGCCCTTCGACGCCTGGCGGCTCCCGCGACCCGGGCGCTCGGGCTCATCAATTGGCATTCGGCGACGCGGTTTTGCGGCCGGTGCGGCGGTGCCCTCGCAGACCACGCGACCGAATGCGCCAGATCCTGCGGTTCGTGCGGCAACATCGTGTATCCCCGCATTTCGCCGTGCGTCATCGTCCTCGTGTCGAAAGGCGAGGAAATCCTGCTCGCGCGTCATACCGACCGGAACCAGGACGTGTTTTCGTGTATCGCGGGCTACGTAGAGCACGGGGAAACCCTCGAAGAATGCGTCGCGCGCGAAGTATATGAAGAAACATCGCTTCGCGTGGGGAATATCCGGTATGCGGGAAGCCAGGGTTGGCCGTATCCGGACCAGCTCATGTGCGCCTTTCGGGCCGATTGGGTATCCGGCGATATCCTGGTGGACCCGTCGGAGATCCTGGAGGCCCGCTGGTTCTCCCGGGACGGGCTGCCGAACATTCCCCGGCCGGGAACGGTCGCATGGAACCTGATTTTCGGCTCCCGGAACGCGGAGTGACTCGAATCGGTTTTTCAGTTGACCGCCGGTAGGCCAAATCAGTATCTTTTTTTTGAGGATAAACGATGAAAAAGCACGCCGAACAGGAAGAACAGCGCGCGGATGCAACGGTTTCGACTACTTCGGGATCGGATTCCGGGAAGAAACCCGCACGGGATGCGGCGGGAGACGCGGCCAACGGGGCCGAAACGACGATTACCGGCGCGGAGGCCGAGCCTGGCGACGCCGAGAAGGGGAGTGCCGCGGAAGAATCGGCGAAAGCTCCTTCGGCAGCCGGAGACGCGGGCGGCCTTACCGCCCGAATCGCCGAGCTCGAAAAGCTGAACGCGGACCTTCAGGACCAGTATCTCCGCAAAGCGGCGGATTTCGACAACTATCGCAAGCGGATGATCCGCGAAAAACAGGACGCCATCGATTACGCGAACGCGTCCCTCCTGACCGATCTCGTTCAGGTTTTGGACGATTTCGACCGGGCAATAGAGGCGGGCGGCGTCCACGAGGAGGGTTCTCCCGCGGCCGCCTTCGCAAACGGCGTGAGCATGATACGGGGCCAGTTGGCTGGCATGCTCGAGAGCAAGTACGCGCTTTCGTACTATCCGGCCAAGGGCGCGTCTTTCGATCCGAACCTGCACGAGGCGATCGCGACCGCTCCATCGCCGGACGTGACCGAGGCGACCGTCGCCGAGGAGTACGTGAAGGGTTACAAACTACGGGACCGGATACTCCGGCACTCGAAGGTCATGGTGCATACCCCTGCCGCGAACGGGCAGTGACAGACGATAAAGGAGACTTGCAATTATGGGAAAAATAATCGGAATTGACCTCGGAACGACCAACTCGTGCGTAGCCGTCATGGAAGGCGGGGAACCCGTCGTAATCCAGAACGCGGAAGGAGGACGGACGACCCCGTCCATCGTCGGATTCACCGCCAAGGGCGAGCGCGTCGTAGGACAGCCCGCCAAGAACCAGATGATCACCAATCCCGACAAGACCGTCTACTCGATCAAGCGTTTTATCGGTCACCGCTACGGCGAACTCACCGGAGAGGCGAAGCACGTTCCGTATAAAGTCGTCCCGCAGGGAGACGACGTCCGCGTCGACATCGACGGCAAGCTCTACTCCGCGCAGGAAATCAGCGCCTTCATCCTCCAGAAGATGAAGAAGACCGCGGAGGATTACCTCGGCGAGGAAGTGACCGAGGCCGTCATCACCGTGCCCGCGTACTTCAACGACGCGCAGCGGCAGGCCACCAAGGACGCCGGTAAGATCGCCGGTCTCGAAGTAAAGCGCATCATCAACGAGCCGACCGCGGCCTCGCTCGCCTTCGGTTTCAACAAGGACTCCAAGAAGGAAAAGACCATCGCCGTATACGACCTCGGCGGCGGTACCTTCGATATCTCGATCCTCGAGCTCGGAGACGGCGTCTTCGAGGTCAAGTCCACGAACGGCGACACGCACCTCGGCGGCGACGACTGGGACAGGCGAATCATGAACTGGCTCGTCGACGAGTTCAAGGGCGACACCGGCATCGACCTCTCCCAGGATCGCATGGCCCTCCAGCGCCTCCGCGAGGCCGCCGAGAAGGCGAAGATCGAGCTTTCCGCCGTGGCGAACGCCGAGATCAACCTCCCGTTCATCACCGCCGACGCGTCCGGTCCCAAGCACCTCCAGAAGAGCCTTTCGCGCGCCAAGTTCGAGCAGATGACCGACGACCTCTTCGAGCGCACCAAGGAACCGTGCCGCAAGGCCATCAAGGACGCCGGCATCACCGTCGACCAGATCGACGAGGTTCTCCTCGTCGGCGGCTCGACCCGCATGCCCAAGGTCCTCGAGATCGTCAAGGCGCTCTTCGGCAAGGAAGGCTCGAAGGGCGTCAATCCCGACGAGGCGGTAGCCGTGGGCGCGGCCATCCAGGGCGGTATCCTCGGCGGCGACGTCAAGGACGTGCTCCTTCTCGACGTTACCCCGCTTTCGCTCGGCATCGAGACGATGGGCGGCGTCTTTACGCGCCTCATCAACCGCAATACGACCATCCCGACCCGCAAGAGCCAGGTGTTCTCCACGGCCGCCGACGGGCAGACCGCCGTATCGATCCACGTCCTCCAGGGCGAGCGCGAGATGGCGGGCCAGAACCGGACGCTCGGAAAGTTCGACCTCGTCGGCATTCCCCCGGCTCCCCGCGGCGTGCCCCAGATCGAGGTAACCTTCGACATCGACGCGAACGGTATCGTGCACGTCGCCGCCAAGGACCTCGGCACCGGCAAGGAGCAGAAGATCCGCATCGAGAGTTCCTCGGGACTCTCCGAAAGCGAGATCGACCGCATGGTCAAGGAAGCCGAGGCGAACGCCGCCGCCGACAAGGCGGAGCGTGAGAAGGTGGAAGCGCGGAACGAGGCCGACTCCATGATCTACTCGACCGAAAAGGCGCTCAAGGACATGGGCGACAAGGTGGGCGAGTCAGACAAGCAGAATATCGAGGCGGCCGTCGCGGCCCTGAAGAAGGAACTCGAGTCCGGCGACGTCGCGGCGATCAAGGCGAAGACCGAGGAGCTCAAGCAGGCGTCCTACAAGATAGCCGAGGAGATGTACAAGCAGCAGGCGGCGAGCGGCCAGGGCGGGGCGGCGGGAGCCGGTCCCGACGGAGCCGGTCCCGACGCCTCCTCCTCGGGCGGATTCGCCGGAGCCGGCGCGAGCGGCCCGAACAAGGGTTCGGCGGACGACGTCGACTACGAGGTCGTGAACGACGACGACAAGAAGTAATCAGCCGTACTGACGGATGAATCCGGGGCGGGGAGCGCGCGATCGGGGAGACGAAGTCCCCGCGCGTTCTCGACGTTCCGGATTTTTTGGCGTATAGTGCGGAGTATCCCTAGCGTCTGGAGTTTCCCGTGGCAGCGAAAAGAGATTATTACGAGGTTCTCGGAGTTCAAAAAAACGCGTCCAAGGACGACATCAAAAAGGGCTACCGGAAACTCGCGATACAATACCATCCGGACAAGAACCCCGGCGATCACGCGGCCGAGGAGAAATTCAAGGAAGCGACCGAGGCGTACGAAGTCCTCTCCGACGACCAAAAACGCCAGATATACGATCAATACGGCCATGCCGGTCTCGAGGGGATGGGCGGTCCCGGAGGTCCCGGCGGCTTCGACCCGAGCGCCTTCCAGGGGTTCGAGGACATCTTCGGGGACTTCTCCGGGATTTTCGAGAACCTTTTCGGCGGCGGCGGCTCTCGGCGCAGGTCCGGAGGCCGCGGCGGCCCCGCTCAGGGAGCGAGCCTCAGGTACGACCTTCAGATAAATTTCAAGGACGCGGTCTACGGCTCGAAGGCCGAGGTTCAGTATTCGAGGAACGAATCCTGCTCCGCGTGCAAGGGAACCGGCGCCTCGGGCGGTTCGGGACGGAAGATGTGCCCGACGTGCCAGGGCGCGGGCCAGGTACGGCACAGCTCCGGTTTCTTTTCCATCGCGTCCCCGTGTCCCTCCTGTCACGGAGAGGGAACGATTATCGAAAATCCCTGCCGGGAATGCGGCGGATCCGGCGTGCAGAAAAAACGCCAGAAGATACTCGTCACGATTCCCGCTGGCGTCGAGGACGGCAAGCGCATAACCATCCCGAGGCAGGGCGACGCGGGCCCCAACGGAGGCGCGTACGGGGACCTCGTCGTGTTCCTGCGCGTCAAGGGACATCCCTGGTTCGAACGCTCGGGGGCCGACCTGTACTGCGCCATTCCCGTATCCATCACTCAGGCGGCGCTCGGCGCGGAGATTACGGTGACGTCCCTCGACGAGAAACAGCTCAAGATCAAGATTCCCCCGGGAGCGCAAAGCGGCAAGCTTTTGCGCATTCGCGACGAGGGCGTTCCGCTCGCTGGCGGGAAAAAGGGCGATCTCTACATAAAATTGCTCGTTCAGGTGCCTACCAAACTTTCCGCGAAGGCAAAGAGTCTGCTCGAGGAGGTTTCCCGCCTCGAGGGCGAGAATTCCGCGCCGAATCCGGTGCCGCTGGCGGATCTGCAGGGGTAGTCACCTCGTTTTCTTGCCCCAAATCCCTCCAAATGTGTTACAATTTGGTGCTGGTCGCGCGCCTTCGGGCGCGGATCGGGACGACCCGGCGGGTTTGTCCCGAGTTGTCAATTCTATGATTCTCCGAAGAGGTGCGGCAGGATGATTCAATCCAGAAAGCGACTCGCGAAACTGGCTATCGATACCGGCGTCGGGCTCGTGTTCTCCTTTTTCATGTTCATAATCATCCCGCAATTCGCCTTCGGCGGGCGGATGATAACGGCCTCCATCATGTTTCTCGTCGCGGCCACCTCGTCGTCGCTGGTCACGCGCGAGGTGTGGGGCCGTCTCGAGTATCGAGCCTTCAAGGTCCGCGACAGCCGGCTCATGGTCAATTTCATCGACCGGCTGAGGTTTTCGTACACCGTGGAAGATTTGATCGACGCGGTCCAAACCGTGCTCGAGCACGCGGCCGACAGCTCGGTCCTGTACGTGAACGCCGAGAATTCCTATGTCGTGTACAACAGTCCTACCCGCGTCGCCACCGATCCCGCGACGCTCGAGGTCCTTTCCCGGAACTTTCCGGTTACCTGGCCCGAGGGCTTTTATCTGATAGACGAGGATCTCGGGCTCGTGTCCGACTTTTCGCGCGCGCGCGGTTTCTTTCTCGTGTACGAGAAACTGCATTTCTACGTGCTGTGCCGCTACATGAAGGTCTTCGAGAAAAGCGTGTTCTCGACGATGCTGTACGAATTCGGCAATTTCCAGAAACGAACCAAGACGATAACCCAGCTGACCGCCATCTCGGAACTTTCGAAGGAATGGGACATGGTCGCGGAAACGCAGGTGTCGTTCCTGCCCCGGAAGATGCCCGACATCCCGAAACTCGACTGCGCCGCGTATTTCAGGCCGCTCGTCAACGTTTCGGGCGACTTTTACGACGTGATCCCGCTCGACGAGCATCGAACGTTCTTCCTGCTCGGCGACGTTTCCGGAAAGGGGCTCGCCTCCGCGCTCATCATGGGCGTCATCATGAACACGGTAAAGATCATCGAGAACAAGGAAGACCTCCCCGGCGTGGTGCGGGCAATCGACACCGCCATCAAGTCGATGCGGCTTCAGGACAAATACGCCGTTCTTTTCATAGGCATCATCGACACGAAGGTCATGCGGATCCGCTACGTGAACGCCTCGATGGCCGACCCGATCATCATTACCCGCGCTCCCGGCGGTTACAAGGTCAAGCCGCTTCAGTCGAACTGCAGTCTCGTCGGGATCATCGACCTCGACGACATCACGCAGGACGAGGCTCCCCTGTACCGGGGCGACGTGGTGCTCATGGCCTCCGACGGCGTATCCGAGGTCATGGACGATACCGGCGTCGAGCTCGGGGATACCGAACTCTACATGAACACGGTCAAGAACAGCGCCCACAAGAGCGCCAAGCACTTTATCGGCGATATAGCGGACCTGGTCCTTGAGTATAACGGCGACAAGAAACTTCGCGACGACGTGACCATGCTCGTGGCGAAGATCGAGGAGTAATCATGAGCATGCTCATTTTCAGCTATATCCTTGCGGCCTTCCTGTTCGCCTTCTCGTATTATCTGGATTCCAGGTCCGAGAAGCAGAATAACCTCCTGACCGGCCTTTCGATGACCGCGGCGTTTACCGCGCTTTTCGCGGGCGTTTCCGCGACGCTCCTCTATACGAAGAACCCGACGCTGAGCCTCCTGTCGTTCAGGCTCTGCCTCATATCCTTTTCGATGTCGTCGGTTTCGCTGTTTCGTTACTCGCTCACGGTGCCGTATTTCGGAAAGCATTCCGTCGCCAAATTTTTCGGCGCCCTGCTGGTGATGGCCGCCGTCTATCTTTCCTTCGTTTCGATCGAGAGCGTTACGCTCGGCACCGTGGACGGCCGCTATTTCATCGTTTCTTCCGACTTCCATACCCTGGGAGACGGAATGTTCGTCTACATCGCGGCGTTCGCGCTCGGCCTGCCGGCTCTTACCGTCGTGACGCTGCTGTCGCGCGCGATCGGCATCAGGAGTCGCATATTCCGGCAGCGGCTCGTGTTCGTCGCCGTTTCCGTGTGCGCGGGGCTGGCCGTTTCGTACGCGCTCTATAGCCTTTCCGTCACCTACGTGTGGGCCCTTCCGCTCGTTCCGTTCGGGCTCGCGGTCATGCTCGTGATGATCTATCAGTCCGAGTCGGTCACCACGCTGTTCGACCGCGCGCTCGCGACCGCGACCGCGATCAACTTTACCGTCCTCAACCTCGTTTTCAGCGCGGCGACGGGCTTCGTGGCCGCCTCCCTCATCGGGGTCGTCAAGTCGCGCTCCCTGCTCGTCGTCTCCCTGGTCGTGCTCGCCGTCGCGATGCTCTTCCTGCGCGAAATGGCACGGAAACGCCTCCGCCGGTACGTTCGCGTCGGAAGCGACTACGAGTCCGAGCTCGAAGCCGGGCTCGACTCCATCGATTACGCCTCGGGCGGAGACGTCGTCATCCGGAAGACCGTCACCCTTCTCGAGCAGTACGTGGAATGTTCCTCGGTCGAAATCATGGTTTCCGACGACAAGGGGAAGCTCGTGACCGTTTTCTCCTCGTTGGGAGCCAAAAACGAGCTCGTCATCGCCGACAACAAGGCGATCGACTTCCTGCTCGGGCACAGCGAATCGATCGTCCTCAAGACGCAGGCCATCACGAACCACCTGTACGCGGACGTGAAGGCGAATCTCCTGAAGATATTCGACATCGGCCATTCGGACGCCTTCATCCTGCTCCGGGAGGGACACCGCGTAGTCGGTATCATACTCCTCGGCGCGAAGAAACGCGGCGCCGACTTCACCGACTACGACTACACCGTGCTTTCGAAGCTCTACTCGAACTTTTTCCTCGTCATGTACTACCTCAAGAACATCGCGAACGAGTCGGTCGTGCTGACCGTCGACCGCGAGATCGAGTTCTCGGGTCAGATCATCACCTCCATACAGGAGAATATCGACCGCATCGAGCACGAGAAGATCGACGTCGACTTCATTACCCGGTCGGCGAGAAAGCTCGGCGGCGACTTTATCGACTTTATCAAGCTCGGCGAGGACAAATACCTCTACGTCATGGGCGACGTGTCGGGCAAGGGGCTGAACGCGAGCATGTCGATGGTCATCCTCAAGTCGGTGCTTCGGACCTTCCTCACCGAGACGAAGGACTTCAAGCAACTCGTCGTGAAGGTAAACCTCTTCATCAAGAACAACCTGCCCAAGGGGACCTTTTTCGCCGGCGTGTTCGGCTTGCTGGATTTCTCCTCGAACGTCATGTACTACCTCAACTGCGGCGTTCCCGCGATGTTCCTCTACACGGCGGCGTACAACAACGCGATCGAGATTCAGGGCGACGGGCGCGTGCTCGGCTTCGTGCGCGACGTCGGCAAATTCCTCAAGGTAAAGAAGATCGCCCTGAACCCGCAGGACATCCTTCTCATGACGACCGACGGGCTTATCGACGCCACGAACCTGCGCGGCGAGCGGTTCGGCAAGGATCGCGTCCAGCGCCATTTGATGGACAACCGGTCGTACCCGGCGTCGCGCATGGCGAAGTTCCTCTGCGACAACCTCGGCGAGTTCGTCTCGCGTGAGCTCGAAGACGATATTACGGTCCTCGTCGTAAAATATCTCGGAAAATAAGGGGTAGACTCCATGGAAAGCATATCGATCGTCGAAAAAAGCGGACCGAACTACGCGCTCCTCGAGGTGTCCGGAACGATCAACTCCTACACCTATACCGAATTCCAGGAGAAGGTGTATTCGCTCATAAAGGAAACGAATCTCGTCCTGGACCTTTCCCGCGTCGTGAACCTCTCGTCGTCGGGTCTCGGCGTCCTGATGGCGGCGCTCGACGACGGGGAAGCGGTCGGCAACAAGCTGTACGTGATGAAGCCGTCCGAGGTGGTGCGTCTCGCGATCGAGTCGACGGGCTTCACCGAGATGTTTACCGTCATTTATTCGCTTACCGAAGTAGTTTGATCCGTCATGCGTCGGCCCTGTCGAGCGCGCGTCGCGCCGGACTTCGCCAACCTTGAGCGTCTCGAGCGGTTCGTGCTGGACTGCCCGCTGCTGGAAGGCGGCGAGCGGAACCGCGCCCTCCTCGTCGTCACCGAGTTTTTCGACAACATAGTGATGCACGGCAGGTGCCCTCCGGGCTCACTCGTCTCCGTGCGCATTTCGCGCGGGCGCGGCGGAAAGGCCGCGAACGGGGGAAGCGTGCGCATATTGATCGCGTACCGGTCGCCGACGTTCGCCCGAATGGTCGCGTCCCACGAAACCGCCCGTCCGTACTTCGACGGGGAATCGCGCCGATACCGCGGGCTCGGCCTCCTCATGTGCCGCAATCTCACGAGCGACGTGTCGTACCGCAAGGGCTTGTTCAAGGTCTTCATTCGCATTATCCTGTGAGCATGAGACGCGAGGCAATCGCCTTTTTCGACGTTGATCACACCATCTCGCGCGTGTCGACGAGCCTTTTTTTCATGCTGGAATGCGTCCGTCGCGGAATAATCGCCTGGTGGTATCTCGCCGCCGCTCCCGTCCTCTACGTTCTGTATCGCCTGTCCAACGTCAGCGTGGAACGCCTGTTCCGCGTGAGCCTCCCGAAGCTCAAGGGCGTCACGCGCGCGACGCTCGAGGATATAGCGGCCGCGGCCTTCGACAAATGGCTGAAGAATAAAATCTATCCCGGGGCGCTCCGCGAGATCGAATCGCTACGGAGCGAGGGCATCCGCGTGATCATGGCGACCTCGGCTCCCTTCGAGGCCGTGTATCCGCTCGCCCGCCATTGCGGGTTCAGTCCGTCCGACGTGATAGCGACGCAGTTCTCGTACGCGGACGGCGTCTTCGAGGGCAAGTTGGTCGGGTCCCCGGTTTTCTCCCGTTTCAAGGGGAAGATCATCCGCGACTTTCTCTCGAGAAGCGGCGTCGATATCCGCCTCTGCTCGTTCTATTCCGACAGCGTCCATGACCTTCCCCTTCTGGAGATCGTCGGGCGCCCCGTCGCGGCGAATCCCGATTTCAGGCTCAAGGCCGTCGCCCGCCGACGCGGGTGGACCATAAAGGATTTCTCATGAAACGACGAATCATTCTCCTCTCCTTCGGGGCGCTTTCGCTGTCGGCGTGTTTCGCCCAACGCGAGGCGCCTGCGACACCGGGCGCGCCGCCAGGTCCAGCCGCGCCGGCAAGTTCAGCCGCGCCAGCCGCGGCCGACCCGTCCGTCCCGCCCGGCGAAACCTTTCGGGCGCCCGCGGGCATCCCCGCGGAGATGGTCCGGGCCCTCAACGAGGGTCGCGAGTCCTTCGTGCCCGCACTCGAGCGCGCGATAGCGGCCGATGCCGGCGGCTTTCTCGTTCTCGTCGACAAGGGCCATTTGCTTTCCGCCGACTACGCGCCTTCCGATCTCGTGCCGGTCGGTCCCGGACGGTCGTACGTACCGGGCCGCGAGGGGTTGTCGTTGCGGCGCGAGGCCGAAGCCGCCCTCGAGCGGATGGCCGGGGCCGCGCGCGCCGACGGCGTCACGCTCGTCGTCAGTTCGACGTATCGTTCCTGGGAGTATCAAAAAAAGGTATATGAGAGAAACGTCCGCGAACTCGGCCGGGAGACGGCGGACAGGGAGTCCGCGATGCCGGGCGCGAGTCAGCATCAACTGGGCGCCGCCGTCGACTTCGGCTCGATAACCGACGCCTTCGCCGGCACGAAGGCGGGCAAATGGCTCGTCGAAAACGCGTACAAGTACGGTTGGTCGCTTTCGTTTCCCGACGGCTACGAAGCCGTCACGGGGTTCAGGTGGGAAAGCTGGCATTACCGGTATGTCGGGGTCGAGGCGGCCGCGTTGCAGCGCGATTGGTTCGGGGACGTTCAACAGTACATGATCGAGTTCGTCGACGCCTGGAAACGCCGCTAACGCCGTCACGCCGTCACGCCGCTAACGCCGCTAACGCCGTCACGCCGCAAGCGGCGTCACTCCATTAGAGCCGGCGACGGCGGTCCCGGGAACGCCGCCCGAGTCGTCTTATTTTACTTCGATGTCGGAGGCCGACAGGCCGAACTGCTCGCCGTGCCGCACGGAGCCTTCGGGCTCGACGTGGACCATTATGTCGTACACGTCCGCGATCTGACACTTGACCGCCCGCTCGACTTCCTCGGCTATCTCGTGCGCCTCGCGAACCGTTATGTCGCCGTCGACCTCGATGTCTAGATCGATGTCCCAGCTCGAGGCCATCTTCCGTATCCGCGCCTTGTGCGGGTTTCCCGCTCCGGGCACCGAACGCACGGCGTCGAAGAGCGCCCGATACAGGCTTTCGTCCGTGGTTCCGTCCATCAACTCCATGTTCTGCTCGAGGAAGATGCCGAGCGCGGTTTTCATGACCCATACGCCGACGAGCAGGGCGATGATAGGGTCGATCACCGGAAGGGAAAACGCGACGGAAGCCCCGAGCCCCGCGAGTATCGACGACGAGATGACGATGTCGCTCGCCATGTTTTTCGCGTTCGCGAGGACGATGGCGCTTCCGGATTTTTTCGCGATGCGGAACTGGCTGACCGCGAGTGACGCCTTGCCGGCAATCGAAAGGGCGGTAACCCAGAGCGCGGCCGCCGGCGGCTTCGCCAAAGTCGCTCCCGAGGTCAGTCGCGACACGGCCGAGGCGGACAGCTGAAAGCCCGCGAGAAGTATGATGAAGGCGATCAGGACCGTGGCTACCGTCTCGGCTCGTCCGTGACCCCAGGGATGTTCCTTGTCGGACGGTCGGCTGATAACCGAGGCGACCGCGAGCGACATCCCCGCGATAACGACGTCCGTGGAGGAATCGATTCCGTCTCCGAGAACCGCGAGACTGCCGACAGTGACGCCAACCGCGATCTTCAGCGCCGCCAGGGCGGAATTCCCCGCGATCGCGATGATCGCGGCCGTTCGCACGTGTTTTCCCTTGTCGTCCCGGCAGTCGTTCGCCACTGTCGCTTACCCCCGCGCGTGAAAATCGCGGATCGCGTCTACGACGCGTCCGACCCGCTCCCGGTCGATCCAGTAATGGGTCACGAGGCGGAAACGGCCCGAGCCGTCGTGCATATTGACCAGGATGCCCCGTTCCTTCAGGAAGTCGACGAGGGCCTCGCCGTCTATGCGCGAGCCTTCCTCGTGCGAGAAGAACGCCATGTTGACGCGGATGCCGCCGCGTTCGACCGCGAGGCCGGGGATCGTTTCGAGTCCCCGCTCGAGAAGGCGCGCGTTCTCGTGGTCGTCGGCGATGCGGAGGCGCGTGTCCTTGAGCGCGACGAGGCCGGCAGCCGCGAGGATCCCCGCCTGGCGCAGGCCTCCGCCCATGAGCTTGCGCTTGCGTCTCGCCTCGTCGACGAACTTCCTCGTGCCGGCGAGCATCGAGCCGACCGGGGCGCACAGCCCCTTCGAGAGGCAGAACATGACGGAGTCGGCGAACTGCGCGATCTCCTGCGCCTGGACGCCGAGGGCGGCGGCCGCGTTGAACACGCGCGCGCCGTCGAGATGGATCGGCACGCGGAACCGGTTGGCCGCGCGGCGGATATCCTCCATTTCGGCAAGCGTCATGACGGTGCCTTTTGAATGCGCGTTCTCTATCGCGACGAGGGACGTCTTCGGTTCGTGTATGTCGTCGCCCGTGCGGACTCGAGCGGTCACCGCGGCCCCGTCGAGGAATCTGTCTTTCGTGTCGACCGGGCGTAGCTGAACTCCCGCGATGACGGCCGACGCGCCCGCCTCGTGCTGGACTATATGGCAGGACTCGTCGAGTATCACCTCGCTTCCGCGCGGACAATGTGTATACAAGGCGAGTTGGTTTCCGAACGTTCCCGAGGGGACGAAGAGCGCCGCTTCCTTGCCGACGAGGCTCGCCGAATAGGCCTCGAGTTCGCGTACCGTGGGATCGTCCCCGTATACGTCGTCGCCGACGGGCGCCGTCGCCATCGCAGCCCTCATGGCCTCGGTCGGCCAGGTTACCGTGTCGCTTCGCAAATCGATGATGTTCATTGTGTGAAGCACAGTAGTACAAAGCCCGAAAACCGGCAAGGGGCTTCGTCCCCGGGGTGCAACCCGGGGTAACTTTCCTACTCCGAGAAAACGGAAAAGCGCTCCCAAAAATCGGGGAAGGATTTCCCGACGCATTCGCCGTCGTCTATCGTCTGGCCGTCCGCTGCGAGTCCCGCGACCGCGAAGCTCATGGCGATCCGGTGGTCGTTGCGCGAGGCGATGGCCCCTCCGCGGATACGCGCGGGGTTGCCCTCGATGACGAGGTCGTCTTCCTCGACGCGGGTTCCTACGCCCATCGCGGCGAGGCCGTCGCGTATCGCGCCCACGCGGTCGCATTCCTTGAACTTGAGATGCGCGACGTCGCGGAGCCGGCTCTCGCCCCGCGCGAACGCCGCCATGACGGCGACCGTCGGTACGAGGTCCGGCGTGTCGCGGAAGCTCGCGTCGATCGGCCTCATCCCGCCGCCTGAAGCCGGGACTCCGGTCACCACGAGTCCCTCCGGGAGGAATTCGGCGGAGCAACCCATCGCGCGCGCGTACTCGAGTATCGCGCGGTCGCCCTGCGCGGAATCCGGTACGAGGCCCGAGAGCGCGACGCGTGATCCCAGGATGCCGGCGGCCGCGACGAAGTAAGACGCGCTCGAGTAATCCGACTCGACGTCGATTTCCGCGGCGCGGTACCGCTGTCGGCCCGGTATCGCTATCTCGCGGTATTCGCCGTCGGGGACGGTACCGCCGAAGCGTCTCATCATCTCGACCGTAATGTCGAAGTACGGCTTTTCGGCCATGTCGTCGACGCAGACGACGAGGGAGTCGGCGTCCGCGAGCGCCGCCGCGATGCAAAGAGAACTGAAATACTGGGACGTCTTCGAGCCGCTCATGCGCGCGGTTCCGCCAGCGAGCCCGGAGGGACGCGCGAGAAGCGGGGGATAGCCCTCGGTCGCGGCGTAGGCGACGTCGCCGCCGAGCTGTAGCACGCCCGAGACGATCTCGGAGACGGGCCTGCGAAGGAGTCCTTCCTTTCCGGTGAGCGTGACGGGCTTCGACGCGAAGCAGGCGAGCGATGAAAGGAAGTTCATGGCGACGCCGGATTCCCCGCAGTCGAGCGTCGTCGCGGCGGGATCGAACGAACCCGCGCGCCCGTCGATCTCGATTGCCGGGCGACCGCCGCTCCCGTCCGGTCCGAGGACGCGCACGGGGACGCTGAGACCCCTGAGGCACTCGACGAGATGGAGCTGGTCTTCGCCGAGCAACGGGTTTCGTATCCTCGTCGTTCCCTCGGCGAGGGCGCCGAGCACGAGAGCCCTGAGGGTATGCGCCTTCGAAGGAGGCACCGCGATGGAAACGTTTCCGCGGTTTCCGCGACGTATTTCGACCATGCTTCCTCCGTTACACGACGATGTTGACGAGCTTGTCCTGGACGACAATCACCTTCTTGGGCGTCTTGCCTTCCATGAACTTCACGGCGCCCGCCGACGCGAGGGCCGCGCGCTCGAGTTCGGCCTTTCCGGTCCCGACGGCGGTCTCGAGCTTGTCGCGTATCTTGCCATTGACCTGCACGACGACCGTGCAGGTATCGTCGACGCAGTATGCCGCGTCGTATCCGGGCCAGCGCTCGTAGGCTATCGTTCCGGCGTTGCCGAGCTTTTGCCAGAGCTCCTCGCCGAGGTGCGGGGCGTACGGGGAAAGAATCTTGACGAAGGTCTTCCATACCGCCGCCGGGAATGACTCCCGCTTCGAGAGTTCGTTCGCGAAGATCATCATCTGGCTGATGGCGGTGTTGAAGTCGAGGCTTGCCGTGTCGTCGGTAACCTTCTTGATCGTCTTGTGGAGGGCGCGGGTGAGCGCGAGGGCCTCCGGGCCCGACGAGTCGGTATACGAATCGTCGGGAGCGCCCGTCATGGGGCGCTCGGAAAGCGCCCACACGCGTTCGAGGAATCGGCTCACGCCCACGAGACCCTGAGTGCTCCAGGGTTTCGAGACCTCGAGGGGACCCATGAACATCTCGTACATGCGGCAACTGTCGGCGCCGTAGTCTCGGATCACGTCGTCGGGATTGATGACGTTCTTGAGCGACTTCGACATCTTGGCGATGACGCGCTCGAGTCTTTCCCCCGTTGCGATCTCCTCGAATTCCTCCGTCTTGCCGGAACCGCCGTCGGCGGCCGCGATTTCGCGCACTTCGTCGACGGGCACGAGCGTCTTGTTCTTCCGCTGGTAGGCGAAACTCGTGATCATGCCCTGGTTGATGAGCCGCTGGAAGGGCTCCTTCGAGTTCACGATGCCGATGTCGTAAAGCACCTTGTGCCAGAAGCGGGCGTACAGCAGATGAAGGACGGCGTGCTCGGCGCCGCCGACGTAGAGGTCGACGGGGAGCCAGTAGTCGATCTTGTCCTTGGAGGCGAACTCGCGCGGATTCTTCGGGTCGAGATAGCGGATATAGTACCAGCACGAGCCCGCCCATTGGGGCATCGTGTTCGTCTCCCGCTTCGCCTTGCCGCCGCACTTAGGGCACGCGCAGTTGACCCATGATTCGATGCCGGCGAGCGGGCTTTCGCCCGTGCCGGTGGGTTGGTAGCTTTCCACCTCGGGAAGGCGGAGCGGCAGGTCCTTTTCGTCGAGCGGAACGGTTCCGCACGACGGGCAGTGGACGAGCGGAATCGGCTCGCCCCAGTACCGTTGGCGGCTGAATACCCAGTCGCGAAGCTTGTAGTTCACGGCCTTGCGGCCGATTTTCTTCTCGCCGAGCCAGGCTATCATGCGATCGACGCATTCCTTGGTGCCGAGCCCGTTGAAACCGGGCGAGTTGACGCTCTTGCCGTCGGCCGGAGTGCACTCGACGGGCTCCGCCGAGTAGTCGCCGTCGGGACCCTTCGCCGCCCATTCGGCCTCGCTCGCGACGACCTGCACGATGGGAAGCCCGAACCGCTTCGCGAAATCCCAGTCGCGCTCGTCGTGCGCGGGTACCGCCATGATGGCGCCCGTGCCGTAGGAGATGAGGACGTAGTCCGAAACCCATATCGGGATTTTCTTTCCGTTGACCGGGTTGATCGCGTAGGAGCCGGTAAAGACCCCGCTCTTGTCCTTGGCGAGATCGGTTCGTTCGAGGTCGCTCTTTTTGGCAGCGGCGTCGGCGTAGTCCCGGACCGCCGCGCGGCATTCGGGCGTGGTGATCCTGGAAACGAGCGGGTGCTCGGGCGAGAGGACCATGTAGGTCGCGCCGAAGAGCGTGTCCGCTCGGGTCGTGTAGATGAGAAGTTCTTCGCCGGCCCCGGGAGAGTCCGCGGATACCTTGAAGATGACTTCCGCGCCCTCGCTCTTGCCGATCCAGTTCCGCTGCATCGCCTTGACCGACTCGGGCCAGTCGAGGCCGTCGAGGTCGTCGAGCAGGCGTTCGGCGTATTCGGTGATGCGGAGAATCCACTGGCGTATGTTCTTGCGCGTCGTCTGCGTCCCGCAACGGTCGCACTTTCCTTCCTTGACTTCCTCGTTCGCGAGACCCGTCTTGCACGAGGGACACCAGTTGATCGGGGTTTCGGATTCGTACGCGAGTCCGCGCTTGAAAAGCTGGATGAATATCCACTGGGTCCAGTGGTAATAGTCCGCCTCGCAGGTCGAGAGCTCGCGGTCCCAGTCGTAACTGAAACCGAAGGCCTTGATCTGCTCCCTGAATTTGTCGATGTTCGCCACCGTAGTCGCGCGCGGATGCGTGCCCGTCTTGATGGCGTAGTTCTCGGCGGGAAGGCCGAAGGAATCGAAACCCATCGGATGAAGCACCGAGTAGCCGTTCATGCGGAGGTAGCGGCACCAGATATCGGTGGCGGTATAGCCTTCGGGGTGTCCGACGTGGAGTCCCGCGGCGGAGGGGTAGGGGAACATGTCGAGAACGTACCGGCGCCTGTCCTTCGGAACGGACTCGTCCTCGATCGCCTTGAAGGTTTTGTTTTCGTCCCAGAATCTCTGCCACTTGGGCTCGATGGTCTCGAAGGGATATTTTGCCATGATTGCCGCTCCTGAGCCGTTACGCACGGGTATATTTGCCCCATTCTATAGTAAAGGGGCGCATCGTTACAAGAACGGCGCTTCGCTTCCCGGTCGTCCCGCCCGCCCGTCGGTCCTATCGCTTGTCCGCACGGGCGAAAGCGCCTATACTAACCGGCATGAGCGCGTTTCTCGAGTATTTCGGGCTTTTCCGCGTGTTCTTTTTCATCGGCTCCGTGACCTTCGGTGGCGGGCTCGCCATGCTTCCGATCCTGGAGCGGGAGTTGATCAAAAAACGGGGATGGATGACGGGCGATGAGCTCGTGGACTACTTCGCCATCGGACAGGTGACGCCCGGTATCGTCGCGGTGAACGTGGCGACTTTCGTCGGCTACAAGCGCAAGGGGATCGTCGGGGCCATCGTCACGACGGCCGGTGTCGTCACGCCGTCCGTCATCGTTATCACGGCGCTTGCCATGTTTCTCGAAAACTTCTCCGAGATCTTGTGGGTGCAACGCGCGCTTCGGGGGATCAACGTCGTCGTCGCCGTCCTGCTCGTGTCGGCCGTGTGGGGGATAGGGAAAAAGACCGTATACGACCGGATTACCGCCGCGGTCGCCTGCGCGGCCTTCGTCGCCATCGCCCTTTTCGACGCGCCGGCGATCCTCGTCGTGCTCTCGTCGGCAGTCCTCGGCCTTCTCGTAAAATTCCGCGACTGGCGCCCTCGCGATACCCGGCCCCCGTCGTCGCCTTGACACGGTCGCCCGTCGCCCGGAATAGGCAGAAAACCGCTCCCGAGGGCTGGTCATTTTTCTCCCGCGGCGGTAGTATGAAGCGGTCCGCATGACTGACGCGAACGGGGAGTACCCCGGGGAAGTGCGGACCGTTGCCTGCCGCGCGTCTGGGCATATTCCACGATACGTTTCGAATCCGCGAACGCTCGCGATGCGCGACTTCACGTCACGCGTCCGAATGCCGCGCGTTTCCGGAACAGAAGGAGCGAAGACATGAGCGCACTTGAGAAGAACGATCCCGAGATCCACGCCCTCGTCAAATCCGAGGAGGCCTACCAAAGGGCCACGATCCGCCTGATCGCGAGCGAGAACTACACCTCGAAAGCTGTCCTCGAGGCCTGCGGCACGGTATTCCAGAACAAGTATTCGGAGGGCTATCCCGGCGCCCGCTTCTATCAGGGACAGGTGAACTGCGACGCCCTCGAGACGGTCGCCATCGAGCGGGCCAAGCGGCTCTTCGGCGCCGAGCACGCGAACGTCCAGCCGTATTCCGGCTCGCCCGCGAATCTCGCCGTCTACCTCGCCTTCGCCAAGCCCGGCGACACCGTCCTCGGGCTCAACCTTTCGCACGGCGGCCACCTGACCCACGGCTCCAAGGCGAGCGCGACCGGAAAGTGGTTCAACGCCGTCCATTACAGCCTCAATCCCGAAACGGGACTCCTCGACTACGACGAGATCCGCAAGCTCGCCCTCGAGCACAAGCCGAAGCTCCTCATCGCCGGGCACTCGGCCTATCCCCGCCAGCTCGATTTCGCGAAATTCCGCGCGATCGCCGACGAGGCCGGATGTATCCTCTTCGTCGACATGGCCCACTTCGCCGGCCTCGTCGCGGGCGGCGCCCACCCGAACCCGGTGCCGTACGCCGACGTCGTCACGACGACGACGCACAAGACCCTCCGCGGCCCGCGCGGAGCGCTTATTCTCTGCAAGGAAGTTCACGCCAAGGCCATCGACAAGGCCGTGTTCCCCGGCCTTCAGGGCGGGCCGCACAACGCCACGACCGCCGGAATCGCCGTCGCCCTCGGCGAGGCCATGCTTCCGTCCTTCAAGGACTACGCCGCGAAAACGTGCGCGAACGCGCGCGTTCTCGCATCCGAGCTCGTCGCGCGCGGTTTCAACCTCGTGTCGGGCGGCACGGACAATCACCTCATGCTCATCGACCTTACCAACAAGGGCGTGACCGGAAAGGAGATGGCCGTGGCCCTCGAGAAAGCGGGTATCGTGCTCAACTACAACACCGTCCCCGGCGAGACGCGCAAGGCCTCGGATCCCTCGGGTATCCGACTCGGCACCCCGTCGGTGACGAGCCGCGGCTTCGGAGCTGAAGAGATGAAGAAGATCGCCGCCTGGATGGACGCCGTCGCGCTCAAGATCGGCGACGAGGCCTTCCTCGCCGCGACCGCGAAGGAAGTCGGGAAGCTGTGTTCGTCCTTCCCCGTTCCCGGTATCGACTGACGGGTATCCCGCGATGAGCCTTCTCTCCCTGTTTTTGACGTTTCTCTACGTAGGGGCGTTTACGATCGGGGGAGGACTTGTCGCCATCACTTTCATGCAGCAGGAAATCGTCGGGCGCGGATTGATCCCGCCCGAGGATTTTTTCACGATGGTCGCCATATCCGAGTCGACGCCCGGGCCCATCGGCATCAACATGGCGACCTATATCGGCTACCGGATGTTCGGGCCCGTCGGCGGGATCGTTACCACGATCGGCACCGTCATTCCCTCGCTCGTGTGTATAATCGTCATCGCCCGGTATTTCGGAAGGCTTCAGGAACGCCCCGGCGTCAAGGCCGCGTTTTACACCCTGCGCGCGGGCACTACCGGCATGGTCGCGGTAGCCGCCTGGAACGTGCTTTCGGTGACGGTTTTCGGGTTCGCGGAGTTTCGGGCCGCCGGCGGCGCGTCCGCCTGGAACGAAGGTTCGCTCGCGTCGCTCATCTGCTGGCCCGCGCTCGCGCTCTTCGCGGGCACCTTCGTTCTCAGCCGCAAGCTCGACTGGCACCCCGCGTTCTTCGTGATGATCGGTGCCGCGTACGGCGTCTTATTCCTGTAATCAGAGGTACTTTTTCAGCTCCTGTCCGTGAATGCCGGCATAGAGCTCGATGTACTGTTTCGCGGGACTCGCGTTCACCTTCGGGAGCATCACCTCCTCGATCTGGAAGAAGCCCACGTCGCTGGACATCTCCACGGATACGCGTATCGGCTTGGGATCCCCCGCCGTTATCATTACCTTCTCGATCGAATTGGCCGAGTACTTGTGGATGTCTCCGGCGCGCGGTTCCGTGTTGAGCACGAGCGGGATGCGCGCCCGCCCCTTCTCCATGTCGCATCCGTCCGCGATCAGGATGATCCCCGCCTCGAGCGAGTTGATCTTCCTGTTCGCCATGTGGCCGATGATCCCCTCGAGCGCGACCGACCTGACCACGACCCGCTTCTCGAGGCTGTCCGGGTATACGGCAGCGAGGGCCCGCTCGATGAGCGGGGTCGCGAGGGTGGCGCTGTGAAGTTCGTGATCCTGCCTTCCCATCGCCATGCCGAGGTCGTGGAGGAAGGCCGCGAGTATGACCGCGCTGAGGCTGTCCTCGTAGGAGCCAGAGTTTTCCGACTCGATGCTCGTCCGTATGCCCGCGCTCCGCAAGAGGTCCATCATCTGGACCGCGTTCCGGGTAACCGTGCGCATGTGCACGGGACCGTGATCGTTGTAGCCGAGGCGCAATATGGAAACGGTATTGGCGTATTCCTGCATCTGCTCCACCTCGGGGTCCTGCGTGAGTATCTCGGCTATACGGTACGGCGCGCTGCCCGGCGTCAGCCGTTCGAGTATTTTTTTCTCTATGGAAAGTTCTTTTGGCGATTTCATATACGAAATATACCCACGGGCGGAGCGTCGAGGCAAGGAGTTCCCGACGAAACGCGCTTGTCATGTCATAAATACGTTGAAATACCGGGGAAAACGGATATAATTACGATATTCGATATACGCAAACGTATGGGGGTATCATGGACGTTCGTACCGTGCTTGTTGTGGACGATTCCCGAATAATGAGAAATATCGTCAAGAACACCTTTTCCACGATGGGAATTCCGAGCGATTTCGTCGAGGCGGGAAACGGGAAGGAGGCGCTCGCGCGACTCGAGGAACGCGAAGTCCATCTCGTCCTTCTCGACTGGAACATGCCGGAGCTGTCTGGTCTCGATTTCCTCAAAAAGGTCAGGGCCATGGAGAAGTACAAGAACCTTCCGATAATCATGGTCACGAGCGAGGCGGCCCGGTACAACGTCATCGAGGCCCTCAAGAACGGGGCGACCGACTATATCATCAAGCCCGTAAACGAAAAGAGCTTTCACGAGAAGCTCTCCAAGATTACCCTGTAGGAGTTCAAGGTGGAAAAATATATACAGCCTTTCGTAGACGTATGCGTGAACGTGTTTCGGGAGTTTATCGGCGTCGAGCTCGAGACAGAGCGGCCTCATTTCGCCAACAAGGACGATCCCCACGAGTGGGACGTTTCCGCCATCATAGGGCTCACGGGCGAGGCCCGTGGCGCCGTCGTCATCTCCATGAAACAGGCGCTCGCGCGCAAGCTTACCGGCGCGCTGACCGGAGCAACCCACGACGAGCTTGACGACGAGGTTATCGACGCCATCGGCGAGATCATCAACATCATCGCGGGGAACGCGAAGCGCGGCCTCGAGGAATCCTTCCGACTCGTCATCTCCCTTCCGACGATCGTTCGCGGGACCGGCCATTCGATCCAGTGGCCGAACGACCAGGCGCGCATCATCTGCATTCCGTTCCATATTTTCGAAAACGAGGTGTTTTGCCTGTCTGTGGCGATAGAGGCCACTTCCGGCGCGTAGTCCTTCAGGGGGAAGTACCGTATGAACAAAGTGAGATTTAACCCGTTCATGAACGTCATGACGAGCGGAAGGAATTTCGGCTCGCGCGACGAGGCGACCATGGATACCATGGTTCGCTACATTCTCCTCAACTCGATGATCTTTCTCGGGGGAACCCTTCTGTTCCTGTTCGGTTTCGAGAGCCTCCGTTCGGGAGCCCTCGCCCAGGGAACCTTCGACATCGCCATGGGATTCATGACCCTCGTCGCCTTCGTCGTTCTCAGGACCGATGCCCCGTTTATCCTGTCCGGCCTCTTGACCGTCGTTCCCTACATGATGCTCTGCGGCTTTCTCGCCGTGAGCGGCGGCGTGCAGGGATCAGGCGTGCTGTGGATCTACTCCTTTCCGCTTTTGGCCATCTTCCTTCTCGGCATGAGGGTCGGCACCGCGCTCGCCTTCGTGCTTCTCGCCGGCGTCGTGGCGGCCGTCTACGTGCCCGGGGTTTCCCCGATGGTCTTCCATCCGTCGTTCGCCCACCGCGCCGTCGGCGTGTACGTGCTCGTGCTCGCGTGTACCATGGTGTACGAGCGGACCAAGATCGCGAAAGACCAATGGGTCGCGCGCCTGACGCGCGAGCTGAAGTCCGAGCGCGACGAGATCGCGGCGATGAAGGACAACCTCAAGACGGGCCTTTTTCTCATGGACAGGGACTACGTGATCCAGCCGCAGTATTCGCGGGCGCTCGAGGGAATCATGGGAGAGGCCGCGCTGAGCGGCAGGAACTTCCTCGATCTCCTGAAGAACTCCGTGCAGGAGAAGGAGCGCGAGACGCTTCGCGACTATTTCGAGATGGTGTTCAACAGGTCGTACGACGCGCGGATGCTGGAAGACATCAACCCCCTTCACGAGTTCGCCTACGTCGGCATAGCCTCCGGAGAGACCAAGACGCTCAGGTGCACCTTCGCGCCGATAGACCGCGACGACGGCCATTCGTATATCCTCGGCACGATCGACGACCAGACGCGCGAGACCGAACTTCGACAGCAGCTTTCCGAGGAAGAGGGAAAGAGGCAGGAGGAGATGCGCGCGCTTTTCGAGGTCATCCACGTCGAGCCGCGCGTCCTCAACGACTTTATCGCCGACGCGGAATACGAGTTTGACCGGATCAACGCGGCCATGAAGGACAAGGCGCGCGCGGCGCCCGACGTCGTTTCGGAGATTTATCAGGGCGTCCACGCGATCAAGTCGAACGCCGTAATACTCGGACTCTCGAGCTTTTCGACGAAGCTGCATCAGCTCGAGGACGAGATCCGCGACCTGCGCGAGCACGCGGACGTATCGTTCCAGGAGATCCTCCACATCACCGTGGAGCTCGACAAGCTGATGACGATCAAGGACGGGTTCAAGAGTCTCATACACAAGATCCTCTCCTTCAACAGCGGAGAGAGCCGGATGCAGGAAGAGCACGTCATCGTGCAGTCGATACAGCGCGTGATCGACAAGGCGGCGGCCGACCTCGGAAAGAAGGCGAAGCTGACGATACGCTCCATAGACCCGCGCGCCGTGGAACGCGCGCCGAGGCGCATAGTCAAGGACGTTCTCGTGCAACTCGTGCGCAACGCCATGTATCACGGAATAGAGGCGCCCGACGTCAGGGCCTCGTCGGGAAAGGAAGAGGAAGGCTCCGTGTCCCTCTCGATCGGCCTCGCGGGCGACAAGATAGAGATCGCCCTTACGGACGACGGAAAGGGGCTCGATTTTACCGCTATAGGCGCGAAGGCCCGGGACCTCGGGCTTATTTCCGATCCCGCCCTGCTTACCGACCGGAATTCGCTCCTGCAGGTCCTGTTCTCGCCGGGCTTCAGCACCGCGCAATCCGCGTCGATGCACGCGGGCAGGGGCGTCGGCCTTTCGTACGTTCGGGACCGCGTTCGCGAGCTGAAGGGCGCGATCCGGATTCAGTCCGAGGACGGAAAGGGCACGACCTTCCGCGTCACGCTTCCCGCCGAGCGCGCGACGCGCGAGGTGGAGCGAACGGCGTAAGCGTTTCGCCCGCGGACTCGCTCACGGGTCCCCGCCCTGGATGACGCGTATCCCCCGCTAGTACGGCGTTTGTGGCATATGTCACGAACGTCTCTTGCGTTTGCCCTTTGCGGTTCTACACTTTGCCGTAGAGGAGACTGCCTATGAAAAAGTGTATCGCTATCGCGCTGTTGTTGGTTGTCGCGGCTTCCGCGGCTTTCACCCTGGATTTCGAGATGAGCGCGGGACTGGGAGGCGTGTTCACGCTCATTTCGCTTTCGAGCGACGATTTCGGCGTCGACCAGTCCTATATAGGATACGGTATCAGGGGGTTCTTCGACATCACCTATCTTGAGGCCGGGTTCGCCTACATATTCGCCGACGAGGATTACGGGAACTATACGGAGATCAGCGTTCTCGCCAAGTATCCTTTCGACATGTCATCCTTCAGACTGTTTCCGATGCTTGGCGTCGCCTATCAGATGAACGCGGATTACGAGATACTGGACGCCTTATATCTCAAGGCGGGCGTCGGCGCCGATGTCGATCTGTCAGAGATGCTCTACGTCCGGCCGACCGCGATCGTCGGGTATCATTTTTCTTCCGATTACAAGGACGTTGTAGACGATCTTGTGGGAATCGACGTCGAGATCGGCGTCGCCGTCGGCTTCAAGTTCTGATTTACGGGTTGTCCGATTTCGGATACCGCAAGGCAAGGCCCTCCGTACGGAGGGCCTTTTTCATGCGTCCTGCCCGTCCTGCTCGCGCGCCTCCCGGGCGGCCTTGTAGGATCCGATCATGATGGAGACCGCCTCGAGCCCGGGGATGTTCTCGCAGAAGATCTTGACGATAACCGTCATCGGGACCGCGAGCACGAGGCCCACGAAACCCCACAGCCAGCCCCAGGCCAACAGGGAGGCGAGTATGACGAACGGCGAAAGCCCCAGGTTGTCGCCCTGGATCTTCGGCTCAAGGACGTTGCCTATCACCATGTTTACGGCGAGGACGGCCCCGATCGAGAGCCCGATCGGCGTCGGGTCGGGATAGAACTGGACGATCGAGAACACCGCGATTCCGCCGCCCGCGGCGATGGAACCGATGGTCGGTATGAAATTGAGAATGAAGGATATGACGCCCCACACGACGGGGAAGTCCATGCCGATGAGCGAGAGCGCGAGCCCGACGAGGACGCCCGTGGCGAGGCTAAGGAAGAACTTGAGGCTGAGATACCGGGTAATCTGGACGACGACCGATTCCATGATCGTCGAGAAGCCCCCGGGAAAGGTCTTGGCGAAGGCGATCTCCGCGCGATCCCGGAAGTGGCCGATTTCCAGGAGCAGGAAAACGATGAAGAGCGTCACCATGACGGAGTCTTTTAAAAGGAAGACGAACGACTCCGAGAAACGGAACGCGAGGCTCTGTACCTTCGTGCGGACGTTCAGGTGGCTCCACAGGTTTTCGAACAGCGAAAGGTGCTCGTCGTACGCGAAATCGAATGTCTCCGCGATCCTCCGGTAAATTTCCGTAAAGCGCGTTTCGTATTTCGGGTAGAGCGTCGCGATGGAACCGACGCTCTTGAAGAGGATGAAACCGGCGGCGTAGACGGCCATGCCGACCATGAGCACGATGAGTACCGAGGCTATCGCCCGCGGTATCCTGATTTTCGTCAGGACGGCCACGAGGGGTTCGAGCACGAAGGTGAGCAGGACGGCGATGACGAAAGGCAACACGACGGGCGCCGTGAGCTTCAGCGCGCCGCCGGTGAGTATGAGGGCTATGAGGCCGAGCATGAAGAGGCTCGCCCTTCGGTAGTTCATGGTTGACTTGGCGTGGTCTTTCATTCGAGTCCTACTTGAGGAGCATCACGAAGGTTCCCCCCGTGATGAGAAGGCAACCGATAATCGTCTTGATCGTAACGGTCTCGTGGAGAAAGACGAACGCGAAGACTATCGTTATGACGAGGCTGAACTTGTCGACGGGGACGACCTTCGACGCGTCGCCGATTTGAAGCGCGCGAAAGTAACAAAGCCAGGAAAGCCCCGTCGCGATTCCCGACAACACGAGGAACAGAAGGCTTTTCCCCGAGATATGCTTGATCCCGCCGATCGATCCCGATAGTAGGACAACGAGCCATGCCATCACGAGCACGACTCCCGTCCTGATCGCGGTCGCGAGGTTCGAGTTTATTCCGGAGATTCCGATCTTTGCGAGAATCGACGTAAGAGCCGCGAAAAGCGCTGATAACAACGCGAAAATGAACCACATGTTCCGTGCCTCCCGTGCGCTGATTCTACCCCATAAGTGCCGCGTTGCGCAAAGGGTCGGACGCGTTTGGCGTTCGTTCGGACTGACGGGTGTCGGGGCGGAAACGAGCTGGGAAGGAGGCGGGGCGGAAACGAGTTGGGAAGGAGGCGGGGCGCCGTCGGCCGAGGACGGCAGGCGGCGTGTCGTTTCGGAAGGATTACTTCTTGTTGACGAGGTCTTTCAGGGCCTTTCCGGCCTTGAACTTCGGGGTCTTGGCGGCCTTGATCTTGATCGCCTCGCCGGTCTTGGGATTGCGACCGGTGCGCGCGGCGCGCTTTCCGACCTCGAACGTCCCGAATCCGACCAGCTGGACGGAACCGCCCTTCTTGAGTTCCTTCGACACGGTGTCGATGAGGGCTTTGAGGGCGTTACCGGCGTCTTTCTTGCTCAGGCCGGCATCGTCGGCGATCGCGTCAATAAGTTCCGCTTTGTTCATTGTGGTTTTCTCCTTGATACTGTAAGCACAGTGCTTGTCGGCGAGTATATCACGAATGCGCCCGTTGAGCAAAGCCTTTGGGGACGCGTCGCGGCGGATATGTTGACTTTGCGATTTTCGGGGGGTATTCTCGATGATATGGCAAAGTTCGCCCGCGCGGTATCGCCCCTGCTTTTCATCGTCTCGATTCTCTGCGGACTCTCGGCCGAAGACGCGACCGAACGAGAGCCCCCGACCGAACGAGAGCCCCCGAGGGTCGCCCTCGTTTTGAAGGGAGGCGGAGCTCTCGGCATCGCGCATGTCGGCGTCATCAAGGTGCTCGAGGAGCTCGGTATTTCGCCCGACCTCGTCGTCGGAACGAGTATGGGTTCCATCGTGGGCGGTTTTTACTCAATGGGCTATTCCGCCGCGGAGCTTGACGCGATCGTTCGCGGAATCCACTGGCAGGGCGTGTTCTCAGAGCCCGAGTCGCTCGCCCCGAGCTCCTTCCGCGACAGGCAAGCCCGTTCGAAGTACGGGTTAAGGTTCGCGTTCACGCGCGAGGGCTTTTCGCTCGGATCGGGTATCCTTACCGGCAGGAACGCGCTCGCCATATTCGACCGTCTTTCGTTGCCGCACGCGATGCCCGCCGATTTCGATTCGCTTCCGCGCCGGTTTCGCGCGGTCGCGTCAGACCTTTCGTCGCGCGAGGCTGTCGTTCTCTCCTCCGGGTCGATATCCGACGCCATGCGCGCGAGCATGAGCATTCCCGGGGTTTTCGAGCCGTACCGGATCGGGGATCGCTACTACGTCGACGGCGGCGTGCTCGACAACCTTCCGATCGACGTCGCGCGTTCCCTCGGCGCGAAGACCGTCATCGCGGTTAACCTCGTCGACACCACGCCGCGCGAGAGCGGCGAAATCGGATCGAGCGTCGTCGAGACGCTCTCGAGAACCCTGGACATCCTGACGGAGATAACCGTCGTCTCGCAGCTGAAAAACGCGGACTATGTCGTCAACGTCGACATCTCCGGCTTCGGGCCCTACAGTTTCGATTCCGCCGCCGAGATCATCGAGCGCGGCGAGCAGTCCGCGCGCGCCGAGATTCCCGGATTGATCGCCTTCATGAACGGACCGGCCTACTCCGGAGACGCGCCAGAGGGCGCTCCCCGCCCGTCCGCTCCCGTGTACGTCCCGGCGCTCGCGACGCCGTTCGCGAAATTGAGCGTGCGGGGAGGAACGGAGCGCGACAGGGCCCTGGTACGGAGACTCCTCGAGCTCGACGGAAAGACATCCTACGACGACAAGACCCTTTCGGCCGCGTACGCCGCGCTTTCCTCGACCGGAAGGTTCAGGACGATTCGCATGACGCGCGAGAGCGAGGGTCCGACGCTCGTGGTCACGCTTGAACCGAGGAAAATCCCCGTGCACGAGGCGCATGCGGGGTTTTCGCATCGCGGAACGTATTCCGACACGATTTCGAATTTTTCTGTCGTCACGCAGGGAGTGACGCTGCGTAACTTGACTGGCGTCGGTTCGCAGTGCACGCTCGACGTCGGTTTCAACGGAGCGCTTACCGCCGAGGCGACGTATCTTCAACCGTTCGGCGGGGTGTTTTTCTTGGAGCCGGTCTTTTCGTACGAGCGCGAGCTCGATACCTACCGGTACGACTCGTCTGTCGGCCTTCAGTACGAGACGGAGACTCTCTCGCTGGGAGGAAACATCGGGCTGTTCCTTTCAAGGTACGCCGAGTTTTCGGTCGGATGGAGCGCGAACTGGATAGACTCCTCGGCACCGCCCGAGGTGGAGACGACCGACGGATTCGACAGGTATTTCCTGACGCGCGCGCGATTCGACGTGAATACCCTCGATTCGCCCTTGTTCAGTACCGAAGGATTCGCCCTTCGCGCGCGATACACGAGCTCGTCCGTCAAGGCCGGTTCCTCGCGCGATTTTTCCGTTTTCGAGACGTCGGGAGAGTTCTCCCTTTCGTTCGATTCCCCGTATTCCGTCACGGTGCGCTGGACCGCCGGAACGGACTTCAGCGAGGCGTCTTCCCACGCGAACGCCTCGCCGCTGTACTACAGACCCTCTCTCGGAGACCGCCTGCTCTTCCCCAATCCGCTCGCGATCGACGAGCGTACCGGCTGTCACGTCGCGGGCGTCGGCATAGGCGCGAAGCGACGGTGGAATCTCGCCTCGGCGTTCGTCAACCTGCCCGTGTTCGTGCTGATCAACGCCGCGTGCGGCGTTACGGCCCAGGACCGCGTCGAGCTGCGGGAGCCCGCCGGCGTCTTCCACTGGAACTCGACGCTCGGGGCGGGACTCCGGCTTAACGACGGTTTCGCCGTCGCGCTTCGGGGCGGAGTGTCGAGAAACGTCTCCCGCGACTATATCCCCTTCATCGCCCTCGATATCGGCGTGATCCAGAGATAGCGGGCGGCGTTCCTATTTCGGGCAGTCGCATACTCCCTTCTCGGGTGCGTAGTCGCCGCCGCGCTGCCGTTCGTAGGTTTCGTATCCCGGCGTAAAGTCGATCACGCGCGTGAAGCCCTCGATGACGAGGCGTTCGAAGGCCCGCGCGCTCCTGTTTCCGCCGTAGCACACGAGAACGATCGTCTTGTCGCGTCGGTAGGGCGCTATCCACGTGGCGAAGGGCTCGCCGTCGCGCGCGTTCGGGACGTTCAGGAAGCCGGGCGCGTGGCCCGCCTCGTAATCCTTTCCGTCGCGAAGGTCGACGAGCAGGGGGTAGTCGCCGGAGGCCTGAAGCGACGATACGAGCGAGTCGAGTTCGGCGGCCTCGGTAACGGCGCGGTAGGAGGTCTTGTCGCGCCGTGGCGAACCGTCGCGGGCGGCGAACGCGACGGCGGCCGCGAAAACGAGGAGGGCCGCGATCGAGACGGCCCATGCCGCGACGAGGGCGGGGGATCGGTCCCGTGTTTCCGTCTTGTAGTCCGTTGCGGTCTTCTTCATCGTTTCATGATTCCCGTCCGGCGATTTCGTGTCAATAGAGGGGCAGCAGCAGACTGAACGTCGAGCCCCTTTCCTCGGAGCTTTCGAGCCTGACTGATCCCGAATGCGCGAGCGCGATGTGTTTCACGATCGAAAGGCCGAGCCCCGTTCCGCCGGTGTCCCGCGAACGCGCCTTGTCGATCCGGTAGAAGCGCTCGAAAATTCGGGAACGGTCGCGTTCCGGAATTCCCGGCCCCCTGTCGACGACCGACACGACGGCGTGCCCGCTTTCCACCGCGACGCACACGGTGGCGAGCCCTCCCTCGGAGGCGTACTTCCGCGCGTTGTCGAGAAGGTTTACGAGCGCCTGGCGTATCAATCCCTCGTTCGCCCGGATGACGATTCCCGCCTCGCCTTCCCGTCTGAACGCGAAATTCGGCGCGGACGCGCGCCTGGCTACTTCAGCGATAGCGGCGGCGATGACGTCGTCGAGCCGGACTTCGACCTTCTCGATGCCCGTCGCGCCCTCTTCCTCCTCGATCCGCGCGAGCGAGAGGAGGTCTGCGAGAATGGCCTCGAGGCGTTCCGCTCCCCGCGAGGCGATGTCGAGAAAACGGGTACACGCCGTCTTGTCGTCGCATCCGGATTCCCTCAGCGTCTCGATCGCCGCTTTTACCGTGGTGATGGGCGTCTTGAGCTCGTGCGACACGTTGGAGGTAAAGTCGCGCCTGACCGTCTCGAGGCGGTAGAGGCGCGTGAGATCCGTGATGACGAGCACGGCCTTCCCGCCGTCGATGGGCGCCGAGGCGATCCTCAGCTGGCGCGGCCGCTCTCCGTAGAGGGTGATGTCCGTTTCGAGCGGGCCTTCCGTCTTGAGGGCGGACTCCATGAACTCGCAGAGCTCGGTGCTCCGCGTCACGGAAAGGAGGTTTCCTGCCTGCTTGTCGGGGAAGAGCGCGCGGAACGCGGGGTTCGTGCTGAGCACCGCGAGTCGTCCGTCGACGACGGCCACCGCCTCCGTCATCCCGTTCAGTATGGCCGTAAGCCGGCCGTTTTGCTCGGCGACCGTGGAGATGCGCTCGTCGAGCAGCGTGGCCATCCGGTTCAGCACTCCGGCGAGGTTCGCGACCTCGTAGGGTCCCTCTTCCGGAATGCGCTCGTCGAGGCGTCCCGCCGAAAAGGCGCGCGCCCCCGCTTCGATGCGGAGAATCGGCGCCGTGAGTCGGCGGGTGAGCCAGATCGCGAGTATCGAGACGATTACCGAAAGGCATAGTCCGAAAAAGGCGACCTCGAAGACGAGGGCCGTCATCCTGTCGTCTATGACGCTCAGCGGGGTCGCGACGCGTATGACGGCCATGGAACCGTCGCCGGTCGGTACGGGGATCGCCTCGTATGTCGTCGTTATACCGGTAGACGCGGAACGGCGCATGGCCGAACCGCCTCCCGAGGCGAGGGCCTTCCTGACTTCCTCGCGGTCGAGATGCAAGTCCATCGCCTCGGGTGTGGCCGCCGTGTCCACGAGTACCCTTCCGCTCGGCGCGATTATCGTGATGCGTATGTCCGTTCCCGCCGCGAGGAAGAGGGCCTTCTCCCTGAGACCGGCGAAATCGCCGTCGGTTCGCGTCGCGGTATCGAGTTCGCCTCCGTCGAGGGCCGCGGCGAGCGGCTCCGCGAGGGCGTTCTTGGCGAGCATGGCCGTCTCGCGCATCTTGATCGACGAGAGATCGTAAAAAAAATCGCTCGCTCCCCGCGCGGCGAAGACCGTGAACGCGAGGGCGGTCAGGACGGCCGTAATGATGTAGGGCGGATAAACCCAGAAGAACAGGCTTCGTCTCATGCGTTCTTTCCCTCCTTCCACCGGTAGCCGACGCCGCGCACTGTTTCGACCGAGTCGCCGGCGGAAAGGAGTTTTTTCCTGAGGCCGAGCACTTGCACGTCTACCGACCGGTCCGTGACGGGATAGCCGGGACCATGGAGCGCGTCTATGAGTCGCTGGCGGGAGAACACGTGGGACGGATTCTTCATGAGGAAAGAGAGCAGGGCGAATTCCGTCGCGGAGAGGGAGACGTCCTTGCCGTCCACGCGGACTTCGTGGCGGGCGCCGTCGAGTTCCACGTTGCCGGATACGATCGTCTCCGCTTCGCTTTCCCCGCCTTCGCGCTCGCGTCCGGTTTCCCTGAGCCGCGCCCGGACCCGGGCGACGAGGACCCGCGGCGAAAAGGGTTTCGGGACGTAGTCGTCGGCGCCGAGCTCGAGGCAGGCGACGACGTCAGCGTCCTCGCTCCGCGCCGTCACCATGATGACCGGAAGCGTCGCGGTAGCCTTGTCGGCGCGGATGCGCCTGAGCGCCTCTATCCCGTCGATGCCCGGGAGCATCATGTCGAGGAGGACGATGTCGACTTTGTGCGCCTTGAGGTACTCGAATCCCTTTTCCGCCGTGTCAGCTTCGCGGACCGAGTATCCCTCGCGGGAAAGGTTGTAGCCGATAAGGTCCCGAATGTCGCGTTCGTCCTCGATTACCAGTATCGATGCCTTCGTCGTCATGCGCCTTCCTAATCGTTGAATTCGGCGTGTGAACCCGTCACGACGTACGCGACGAGCTCGCACGAATTGGTCACGTGATCCGCGAGCCGCTCGAGAAAGGCGGACGTGCGTATCAGCTTAATCGCCTCTTCGGCCTGGTCCGCCGACTCCTTGATGTCCCTCAGCGTGATCTCCATGATTTCGTGATGGATCTCGTCGACCCGGGCGTCCATCGCGGCGCAGGCCGCGGCCGCCTCGACGTCCCGGCTCAGATAGGCCTCGGTCATCAGGCGGATCATCTCGCATCCCCTTTCGCCCATCTCGGCGAGAAGTGCGAATTGCCTCGGCCACGCCGAGTCCTTGAGCTTGATCGCGGTCTTGGCGAGGTGAACGGCGTAGTCGCCCATCCGCTCGAGATTGTCGGCGAGCCGTATCGATGACACGAGTTCGCGGAGGTCCTGCGCCACGGGGCCCTGCGTCGCCATGAGCGTCCCTGCCATGTCCTGAACGCGCGCCTGCATCGCGTTGACCGTGCCGTCGTCGTCGCGTACCCACGCGGCGAGTTCCACGTCGCGCTCGCGCAACGCCTCGATCGCCTTCCTGAGATCCTCCTCGACTCGCGAGGACATTTGCAGTATATCGGACCGGATGCGATCCATCTTCCCGTCCAGGTTCGTTCTCGACATCGTCACGTCAGACTCCTTCGGGACCTTTCGTCCCAGTATACGTCACACCGGCCCGTTTTTGAAGGCGCTTTCCCCGTTTGCGGGCGGGCCCTCCCCGCGGTCAGCCGAAACGGCCGGAGATATAGTTCTCGGTCCGTTTGTCCTTCGGGTTGAAGAAGATATCCGATGTTTCGCCCATCTCGACGAGGACGCCGTTCAGGAAAAACGCCGTGTCGTCGGAGACGCGGCCGGCCTGCTGCATGTTGTGCGTCACCACGATGATGGTATAGCGTTCCTTGAGTTCCGTCATCAGGTCCTCGATCTTGCCCGACGATATCGGGTCAAGCGCGCTCGTCGGCTCGTCCATGAGGAGTATCTCCGGCTCGACCGCGATGGCTCGCGCGATGCACAGTCGCTGTTGCTGGCCGCCCGACAGGTCGTACGCGCTCTTCTTGAGCTTGTCCTTGACCTCGTCCCAGAGGTAGACTTTCTTGAGGCTCGTTTCGACGAGCTCGTCGAGCTCTCCCTTCCAACCGTTGATGCGCGCCCCCCACGCGATGTTCTCCCGCACGCTCTTCGGGAAGGGGTTCGGTTTCTGGAAGACCATTCCGATCCAGCGGCGCAGGCGTACCGGATCGACGGACGGGTCGTAGATGTCCATTCCGTTGAAGAGGATTTCCCCCTCGACGCGCGTGCCCGGGATGAGATCGTTCATCCGGTTGAAGGACCTGAGGGCGGTGGATTTCCCGCACCCCGACGGACCGATGATCGCGGTTACGCGGTTTTTCGCGATCCTCATGTCGAGGTCTATGACCGCGTGGAAGGATTCGTAGAAGAAATTCATTCCCTTCGTCTCGATGGCGAAGGTCGAGCTGGATTCGTTCATTGCTTACCCCCTCTTCTCCGCGCGAAACTTGTTGCGGAGCGCAATGGCCGTGACGTTGATCGATAGCGAGAGAATCAGGAGGACGACGATGGCCGCGGCGGCGAGGTTTCTGAACTCCGCCTGGGGACGCGCCGTCCACTGGTATATCTGTATCGGAAGCGTGGTGAATCGGGAAAAGGCGCCCGTCGGGTCCTTCGTCAGGAAGGTCGCGGCTCCCACGAGAACGAGCGGCGCCGTTTCGCCGATCCCGCGGGAGACGGCGAGTACCGTGCCGGTAAGGATGCGGTCCATCGACGCGGGAAGCACGTGGTGCGCCACCACCTGCCACTTCGTGGCGCCCAGCGCGTATCCCGACTCGCGAAGGGTGCGCGGCACGGCGCGAATGGCCTCTTCCGCGTTGATGATGATCGTCGGCAGGAGGAGCAGGGCGAGCGTGAGCGCCGCGGAGAGCACCGTGCGCCCGTCTCCGGAAGAGTCGCCCCCGGACAAGCCGAAAACCGCCCCCGAGGTTACGGGAGCGAGCAGGCGTACGAATATGCCGAGCCCGAGCATGCCGTAGATGATCGAGGGAACGCCGGCGAGGTTGTAGATGTTCGTCTTGATGATTCGGTTGAGCAGGTTGTCCTTGGCGTACTCCTCGAGGTACACGGCCGCCCCAAGGGCGATCGGGAAGGCGACGACTATGGTGAGCACGATCGTCATGAGGGTTCCGAGGACCGCGCTCCGGATGCCGGCGAAGAGGGCGTTCGACGACTGGGAAGCCCCGAGAAAGGAAGGATTCATCCAGTACCTGAAGGAGAGGTCTCCGCCCTCGCCGTTTTCCTCCGCCCATTCGGACACTTTCCGACGGCCGAGAACCGACTCCGTAAAGGTCCAGGTTTTCGTGACGGAAGGGTCGAGCACCTCCTCGAGGACGAGGGCCGCGAGGTCGTCGCGTCCCCGTTCCGGAAGCGGCCGTTCTATGTCGAGCGCCTTGAGCCGCCGGGAACTGACGTTTTCCTCCAGCACGGAGACGAGCGCGGCCGAATCGAGCGAATCGAGTTTCGCGGTCGTCGCCGGGTCTCCCGTGGGTTCTCCCCCGTCGGTGGACGGAAGGACGTACTCGGGCTGAGTGTCGTATTCCACGAGCACGTATCCGGCCGTCTGGTTCAGTATCGAGAAGATGAGAATGGCGAGGCACACTATGGCGAAACCCGTCGCCGCGACGAATACCGTCGCCATGATTTTTCCGTCGCGGTGCCGCCGCGCGATATCGTTCATTCGTATACCTCCCGGTATTTCCGCACGAGGTGGTTGGAGATTATGTTGAGTGCCAGGGTGATCGCGAAGAGCAGGAGGCCGATCGCGAACAGCGAATTGTAGTCGATAGAGTCGTAGGAAAGGTCGCCGCCCGATATGCGCACGATGTGTCCGGTCATCGTTTCGGCGGCGCGGAAGGGGTTGAGCGTGAGGTTGGATCCCGCCCCCGCGGCGAGCGCGACGATCATCGTCTCGCCGACGGCGCGGGAAAGGCCGACGATGAACGCGGCCGACACGCCTGAAAAGGCCGCGGGCAGAACGATCTTAAGGGAAACCTCGAGTTTGGTCGCGCCGAGGGCGTAGGCGCCTTCGCGAAGCGAGCCGGGAACCGACGAGAGCGCGTCTTCGCACATGGACGAGATGAGCGGCAGTATGAGCACTCCCATTACGAGACCCGCCGAGAGGGTGTTGTACACGTCGACCGTGTCCCTTCCGAAAATTCCCTGTAAAATCGGCGTCACCGTCTGGAGGGCGAAGAAGCCGTATACTACCGAGGGAATGCCCGCGAGCACTTCGAGAACCGGTTTCAGGGCGTTGCGCACCGAGGGGCGCGCGTATTCCGAGAGGTATATTGCGGAAAAAAGCCCCGCGGGCAGGGCGACCGCCATCGCGACGAGGCTCGTCACGAGCGTCGCGGTGAAGAGGGGCAGTATCCCGAAGGAATCGATCTGGGGCTGCCACCTCCGTTCGAGAAAGAATTCCGCGAGGCTCACCTCGCGGAAGAAGGGCAGGGATTCCTTGCCGAGCGTCAGCACGATTCCCGCCGTCGTGAGCACGGACACCGTCGCCGCGAAAAAGAGAAATCCCCGTATCGCGGCCTCCGCGGGCCGTTTCCCGCTCGCGAGGTCCTTCGCGCCGAGCGTTTTGGTCACCCTGCCCTCCATACGTCAGTACCTGCCGGCTATCGCGGCGAGGAAGGCCTTTTTGGCCGCCATAAGGTCATTCTTGGAGGCGGGAAAGTACCCGACCTTCTTTATGACGCGGTTCACGTTGGAAAGATAGAAGTCGACGTAGGCCGCGACCTGGGGTTTCGCCGCGAGGGTGGAGGGCGTTGTGTAGATGAACAGGGGTCGCGCGAGGGGATACGTACCCTTGTCGACGCTCTCCTGGTTCGGGGTGATCCCCTTGAGGGAGACGGCGTTCAGCTTCGACTTGTTCTCGACGAAGTACGCGTAACCGAAGAAACCGACCGCGTACTCGGAACCCTGGATACCCTGTACGAGTACGTTGTCGTCCTCGGACATCTGAAGGTTCTTGGCGAGAAGCAGGGGCTCCTTCTTCTTGGCGAGAACGACCTCGGTGAAGAAGTCGAAGGTCCCCGAGTCGGTTCCGGGTGTGTAGCGCTTGATTTCCTTTTTGGGGAATGAGGCGCGCACGTCGGACCAGTACGTCGCGTCGGAAAAGAGCTTTGCGAGTTCTTCCATAGTCAGGTCGTTGGCGAACTTGTTCTTCTTCGAAACGCACACCGCGATGGCGTCGGTTCCGACCCTGATTTCCAGCGGGGCGCTGCCGAACGCGGCAGTTGCCTTATCCGCCTCGGATTTCTTGATCGCGCGAGAGGCGTTGGCTATGTCGATTTCACCCTTGCCGAAACGCTCGAAGCCGCCGCCCGAGCCGATCGAGTCGATGCTTACCTGTCCCGTGAAGCCTTCCTTGACGAAGAGTTCGGTGACCGCCTCGGAAAGCGGAAACACCGTCGACGAGCCCGAAGTCACGATGGAGCCGGTGACCTTCGTCGGGTCGACGCCGGGAAGGACCTTGTCGGGATCGTCGGAAACCTTGTCGATCCAGGCGTACTTGAGTTTCGCGTCCTCGGCCGCGACGTTCGTCGCGACGAGCGTTCCGGCGAGCGCGATAAGGGCGAGCGCTGCGATTCGTTTCATATCTACCTCCGTGCGTTTCGGGGGTTTACCCATCCGGGGAACCCTCTCCGTCACGATACGAAGGATAGGCGCGAGCCGTGAGTTTAGCGTGATTTGATTGTTAGAATTCGGTTAGGACGCCACGAATCGTTAGAATTCGATGAGACGCCCGCGTCTTCGTCGGAACGTGACGTAATCACGGAGCGGGACGTTTTATTTCGATAAACTGTATGGTATACGGAGGCGAATATGAAACGAATCCTTATGACTTTAAGCTCGTTTACCCTCTCCCTGGCCGGAGTCCTCGCGCGGTCCCCCGAGGTACTGATATCGCCCGCGGAGGCACGCGCTTTGCTCGCCGCGACACCTCCGGCCGTGCTAGTCGACGTACGTACCGAAGGCGAGTACCGTTCCGCGCGCGTTCCGGGGGCTATCCTGCTTCCCTTTAACGAGATTACCCGGGAATCCGCCGCCGCGATAATACCCTCGAAGGACTCCACCGTAATCGTATACTGCCGAAGCGGAAGGCGCTCGGAGATCGCCGCTTCCTCCCTTCGGGATCTCGGTTATACGGACGTCCGGGATATGGGAGCTATCGGCGACTGGCCGTACGGACTCGAACGATAGAGCCTCTTGAGACGCTTCG
Organism: Spirochaetota bacterium; assembly: GCA_023393015.1. Taxonomy (GTDB): domain Bacteria; phylum Spirochaetota; class Spirochaetia; order Treponematales; family Treponemataceae; genus Teretinema. The sequence continues at coordinate 64,282 of JAEWMY010000056.1, read as the reverse complement.
CTTCATGATGCTATCATGAACCCCGGAACGTTCATCCTCCCGGGGGAATCATGGATAGACTACAGTTGAGCAGTACCCTCGCGATCGTTCTCGCGGGCGGGTGGCTCGCGGGAAAGGTTTTTTCGCGGATGCGGCTTCCCTCCATCCTCGGGATGGTCATATTCGGCGTCGCCTGCTCCCTCCTGCTCAAGCCGTTCGCCTCCCCCGTGTTGTGGGAGCTCAATCCCTTTTTGAAGTCGTTCGCCCTCATCGTGATCCTGCTCAGGGCGGGTCTGGGGATAAGCCGCGCGACGCTGAAGAAGGTCGGCCTTACCGCCTTTCTCATGTCATGGGTTCCCTGCGTCATCGAGGGCGCCGCCCTCACCGTCCTTTTCCGGCACGCGTTCTCCTTCGACTGGAGCGTCGCGGGCCTGACCGCCTTCATGCTCGCGGCCGTCTCTCCCGCCGTCGTGGTTCCATCCATGCTCGATCTCAAGTCCAGGAGACGCGGAGAAAAGAACGACGTCCCGACTATTGTCATGGCCGGTGCCTCCATCGACGACGTCTTCGCGATTACGCTGTTTTCCGTCTTCCTGGCCCTCGCCACGGGCGGGCAGACGGACGTGATCGCCGCCGCGCTGTCGGTTCCCGTATCCATCGGGATCGGAGTGGCCGCGGGCTTCGCCGCGGGGTTCGCCCTTTCCTTTTTGTTCCGCCGCCATTTCGCATCCATACGGGCGACCGAGAAGGCCCTGATCCTGCTCGTGTGCGGGATGCTGCTCGTCGAGGTCGGGGATTCCCTTCATTTCGCCGCCCTGCTCGGGATCATGACGGCGGGCTTCGTTATCCTCGAGCGGCACGAGCGCGTAGCGCACGAACTTTCGGCCAAGCTTTCCAAGATATGGGTGTTCGCCGAGATCGTGCTCTTCGTGATGATAGGCTTTTCCCTCGACCCCGCCGTGGCCGTCGGCGCCGGGGCGAAAGGGCTCGCGGTCGTCGCCTGCGGTCTCGTGTTCCGCTCGGTCGGCGTATTCGCCGCGACCGCGTTCTCGCCCCTGTCGATCCGCGAACGCGCCTTTTGCGCCATCGCGTACCTTCCGAAGGCGACGGTACAGGCGGCGCTCGGCGGCGTCGCCCTGAGCCGAGGCGTCGTCGGGGGCGACGTGATCCTGGCGATCGCGGTCGTCGCAATACTGTTTACCGCGCCGCTCGGCCTTCTCGGCATCCGCTTTTTCGGCAATCGCCTTCTCGAGGCTTCCGGAGACGCCGCCGTGGATCTCGCGCAATAAACTTCCTTTGGTTACTCGTCGCTTGAGTTTTCCGATTTCTGTCTTATACTTTAATTATGCGAAAGGCGCTCGGCTTCCTGATACTCATGTGTGTCGCGTGTATCGTTTCCCTTTACGGGCAAACCGCCGGCGAGCGACCGGTGGTCAGGATTTACGCCGGAGATCAGCCGCCGCTCATTACCGAGAATGGCGGGATCGTGAAACTGGTGACCGTCGAGGCGCTGAAACGGGGCGGCTATACCCCCGTTGTCGAGTTCCTGCCCATTGGCAGGATGCTGAAGCTTCTGGAGCGGGATTCTCTCGACGTCTACATCACGCCGACCAACACGGCCGCACAGCACAATCCGCACGTTCTGTTTCTCGCGGCGAAGGGCGTGTTTTTCTTCCTGAAGGCGAACGCGCCGTCTTCGCCCGTTACCAAACTCGAGGACCTCGCGGGAAAGAAGGTCGGTACGGTCACCAATTCGCCGCTCCGCGTCATGTTCGAAAAGGCCGGCATCATCGTGGACGAAGGGCCCTTCGAGACCATGTTCCAGAAGCTTGCCGCCGGCAGGGTTGATTTCGTTTCCACCGCGGACGTCGGCGGGCTTTTAACGATAAACGGGCAATTTCCCGGACGCGAGCGCGAATTCGACTTTACGGAGTTTTCGTACACGACTATCGGGGCGGGTCTCTACGCAAAGCCGGGACCGGAAGGCGAGGCGATCCTCGAGGCGGCCAGGAAGGGGTTCTCCCTGATGAAGTCGGACGGAACCCTCTCGCGAATGCTTCTGGAGGCCTTCGGCAAGGAATACTCATCGCGCGTATTCGTGTATTGATCGGGGGGTGGCGGTTCAGGCATAATAATCGGAACGGCGAATGAAAAAAAACAATATTGAAGGGATACAAGATGACTCGTCAACACGAAGAACTGCTCGAGAGAATACTCGCGGCCGCGAGGATTGACGGAGGTATACGCGCGCTCGCGCTCGTCGGATCGGGAGCGCGCGGGGAAGGCCTGAACGACGAATACTCGGATATCGACCTTGTACTCGTGACCGATAGCCCGGAGCGGTATGTCGACTCCGCGGCGTGGGCGGAAGCGATCGGTCCGGCGTGGTTTTCCTTCTCCGAGTCGGTGCCGGAGGCGTATCACCGGGAGCGCCGGTTTCTTTTCGCCGGAGGCCTCGACGTAGACGTCGTCGTGGTCGAGGCGAATCGCCTGAAAACAGATCCGGAGTCTCTCGTGATAGCGCGTGAAATTTGCTCACGCGGCATCCGCGTCATTCTCGACAAGGACGGCCTCGATTCCGCCTTCGAGGGACTCGTCGGGGCCATACGCCCCTTCTCCTTTCCCGCCGCGGCAGAGTTCGCCAACCTGACGAGCGACTTTTATTTTCATTATCTCTGGGCGATAAAGAAATGCCTTCGGGGCGAGTACTGGGTCGCCCTGCAATGCGTCAACGGGTATCTCAAGAGAAAGACCCTCTCGGCGCTCGAGTGGTACGAACGCTCCGTTCACGGTACGGACTACGATACCCGGTACGAGGGACGGTACCTCGAGCGATGGATCGACGACGATCTCCGGGGCGACCTCGCGCCCACCTTCGCGGCGTGCGACAAGGACGGGATCCTGGACGCCCTCGACGCGACGTTCCGCTTCTTCACGAAGGTCGCGCGCGGAGCCGCCACGGCCCTCTCGTACCCGTTCCCCGAGGCGGCGATCGCCGAACTCGAGGCGCACGCGGGACGGCTGAAGGAACCAATTTGATTTTTCGCAGTAGTATTCCGTACGCGGACTAAAAGTACCAACTGATCGAAGTCGAGAAGAGCGTGTTGTCCCGATACCGTCCGTATTGTCCCGAGGAGTCGCCGAGGAATATATCCGCTTCCGCTTTCAGGATTACTCCGTCTTCTATCGTGTATGAGACGGAAGGGCGAAGAAGCGCGTCATACGGATCAAGACCGACATAGGCGAAAAACTCCGCAACGAGGGCATCCCCCAAATAGGAATCGCGCGCGCGTACGGATGCCGTTTGCCGATACTCCGGAAGGACCAGTGTTTCCGCATAATCGGAAATATATCGACCGGAATACTGCGCGGAGAAATCGATACCGCCCAGGTTCCAGTCAAGGCCGACAAGCCCGACGATCTCGGCCTTTCGGGAGCTTTCGAATTCCGTCGGGGAGGGCCGCGTCGTAAATGCCCGGTCAAGATATACCACCGCTTCGGCCCGCGCGAGTACGGGACCGATGGGTTTTCCGACGCTGCCACCGATTACCGTGATCCGTTGGTAACGCGTTTGGAGCAGGGGCGCGTTTCCTTCAAGGACCGGCTGATCGTCGCGGGCATAGCCCGCCATCAGTTCCGCGTCGAATCCGCTTCCGAAGTACGCCAGCTTGCCGAAAAACTCGCTGTCCGAAAGGTTGCCCATCTGCGCGTCATAGGTGGTAAACGCGCCCATCTCGGCCGTGTGCCAGGGAGACCCCGGTTCCGGAAAGACCGTCGGCACGAAAAACGGAATCCATACGACATCGAGCGAAATCTTACCGAGGTATTTTTGCGTCCGCACCGCGGGAATACCGATCCGAATTTCCGAGAAATCCGCAAGAATGAAGTTACTCAAGTCCTGGGGACTGACGACATCCGTAATGAAGAATCCCTCAGCCTTGCCCCACACGACGGCCTGTTTTCCGATTCGGACATCTGCGAATCCCGTCAATAAGTCGACGTACGCCTCCCGTACGGCGAAGCGTGGTTCTCCGTCCACCGAAACGGAGACGGCGGGCGAAACGTGAAAACCGCTTTTCTTCCCGTACCCGTCCATCGCCGTTTGCAGCGTCTGCTCGGCGAGCAGAAAATCTCCCGTTTCGGTAGCTACCGTCAGATTGGTTCTCGTCATCCCGGTAAGCTTGATGTCTGCCGAGAATACCGGCAACGCGATCATGCAGAATACAGCCAGAAACACGCTCGCTTCTTTTCGCATGCGACTCACCTCCGATTAACGAGGCTGACCGATACGCATCTGACGGTCGGAGAAAATCTCCTCGTTTAGGGCAGTGTCGAAGCGTACCGCGTTCATGGTTATACGCGTGTGGCTGTTCCGTTGCAGATCCTTCATGGTCATGTCGGTAACGACCCAGAACCCGTCGATCTTCTCGCGCTTCCCGATTTCGAGTTCCTTTATTTTCTTGCCCGCGGCGTCATAGTATTCCTTCCGGAGCCCGACCCAGGAATCCTTGTGGATGCGGGTAACCGTCCTTGCGAACGGGGAGTCTTTGGCTACCGGTGCCGACTCGACGACATAGCAGGGCAGGCCGTCGAGTGTCTCCTCGCGGAGAAGGGTATGTGTGTCCTCGGAAGGATGACGATCTCCGAGATCGTCGTAGGTAAAGTCGGACCCCATAAACGATTCGTTCTTTCCGTCGGACGCGATGCGCTTGACCCGTTTGAGGGCGGGAAGGTATATCCACTGGTCGTCGTCCCTGCCGTCATCCCACGACCAGGTCATGAAACTGGTCCCCCGGACGTCGGCCGGGCTCTCGAAGAACATGATCTTTTTTTCGCCTTCCGGCGTATCAACGCTGTATTGCGAAATGTTCCGTTCCCTCGTCGATCCTCGCGAGTTGGTGACCTGCATGCGCAACGATGCCCGCATAGTTTTTCCTGCAGGACGATTATAGACATTCTCCATGATAGTCTTGCCGTCGATTTGCGCGTGGAGAACCGCAACGGAAGCGATCATAAGCGCCGCTACAATCCTTTTTTTCGGTTTCATTTCGAACCCCCTTGGTTTCGTCTTGTAGAAATGAGTCCCTTGCGATCAAAAGCGGAAAGGACCGCCAGGAAAATCGTCAATGTTACCAGCGCCGACGTTCCCATATTGAGCGCGATAAGCGCTCCGACGTGCCGGTTCGGAGGAAAAAGGCTCGTAAGCAGAACCGCGAATCCGCCGATAACCGCCAGGGCGTTATGAAGAATCGAGCGACCGGTATGAGCGACCGTTTTCGCGGCTGCCGTCTCGACCGACTCGCCGGCGGCTCGTTCATGCCCGTACCGCTCGATGAAGTGAATGGCGTAATCGATCCCGATGCCTATGGCGATTCCGGAAATGATCGCGGTCGAGGAACTGAGCGGAATGCCGGCGAGTCCCATCGTTCCGAAATTGACAATCGCCGTAAAGGCGACAGGTATGGTGCCGGCGAGCCCGACAAACGCGTTTTTAAACATGAGGGTGATGAGCAGGAATACGATCAGGAAGGAAAGGGCGAGCCCGCTTATCTGTCCTTTGAGAAGAAGCCCGGAAAAAACGAGGGACTTGTAGCCGCTTCCTGCATACCTAACGGCAATGTCCTTTTTGTCAAAGCCCGCTGTATGCGTCTCCACGCGATCCACAATTGCCTGCATCCCGGCGGAGCTGTCGCTTTTCAACTGAAACGCAAGATTCGCCTCGCGGTAGTCATAATCGACGACCCGCTCAAGATTTTCGGGGTCGCCGGACATCTCATAGAGTAGGAGATACTGCGCGATCGTTTCCCGATCATCCGGAATGACGTCAAATTCGGGCTTGTCTTCGTGCATGACCCGGTGCATGCGCTGTACGTAGTCCGTCAGGGCAAAACTCTTTCCCACGAGCGGATCTTTTTCGATGTCTTGTTGCAGGGCGGAAACAAGACGAAGCACTTCGGGATCCTTGAAGGCTTCGGCGTTCTTCGCGGACAACACGACATTCAGCGTGGATGTCCCCCCGAAGTGTTCGTTTACGAAGGAATCGGTACGTACGATATCGCTGTCCTTCCGGAAGTTCGCCAAAAAGCTGGTGTCGATCCATACCTTGCTCGCTCCCATCGCGAAGAGCGCCAGAATCGAAAGGGCAACGGCAACGATTACAGCCGAACGGGCGTACAGAAAAGACGTATACCGCGAGGCCCCCAGAGTCCAGCGAGATTCGTCTTGTCCGGGTATCGCATTTTTTCGTTCCGTGATTCGGGGAACTCCGAATATCCGTATCGACGCGGGAAAGAGAAGGAGCGCTCCCGCCATTTCCACCAGAACGCCCGCCGCGGTGAACAAGCCGAAATAGCGGACCGGTAATACCTCGCTTGTCATGAGGGAAAGGAAACCAACCGCCGTCGTCAGCGACGTCATGATGACCGGACGGGTCATGTCCTTCATCGTTCGCGCAATCAGCGTCTCTCGATCCATTGTCGGGTCTTCCCGGAGGAACGACTGAATGGTATTGTGAAGATGAATACCGTCCGCGACGCCGACGGCTATGAGCATGACCGGAATCATGGTGCTTACGGTGTAGACCGGAACGCCGAGCCACGCCATTCCGCCGAATGCGGCAAGCGTGCCGATGGTAACGATTCCCATATTGATAACGGTGCTCCGGACGGATCGCATGATGATGAGCAGGAGCGCGATCATGATACCGAAGACGAGCGGCGCCATCCGCGCCATGTCCTTCGGGCCGAGACGGGTCATCTCCCCTTCCACGACGGGTCGTCCCGCGACGTGAACGGTTTCAGGTTTGCCTTGCTCCCCGGCGAACGCCAGCAAACGGCGATAAAAATCAGGAGAGAACGCGTCGTCCCCGATTTCAGCGATGATGAGGGACGATCGGCCGTCATCGCTCACCAGTTTCCCCTGTATCATTCGATTGCCCGAAACCGCGAGCTCGAGCTCTCGCAATTCCTCCGGCGAACGCGGAATCTCGTCGTAAAAAGGCTCTACCGTCAATCCCCATTCATCCGAGGATATGTTTTCGGCGGTGTAAAGGGACGTTATCGAGTCTTCCTCTATCTCGGGAAACCGCTCGGCCAGAGAACGGGTTATATCCCGTATCTTTTCGAGCGTTCCCGGATTGTATACCGTTTCAGGGTGCTCGACCGCGATCAGGACCGCGTCCCGTATACCGAAGAGCGTTTCCGCCTGATCGCTGTAGACGAACGCGGGATGGTCCGATGGCATATATTCGTCAAGATCGGTTTCCAAGCGGGCGCGAAAACGTATTCCGGCAAGGAAAAAAACGGCAAATGCGACAAAGACGAGTACGATCAGCGTTGCCGTACGCTTGTTTCTGGCTTCTTCCATTTACGACTCCTCATTCATAAGGTCGACGATTGCCGCTTACCCTGCGTTATCTCTTTAATACCGCGTTTAACGCGTTCATGACTCTTTTCTTCTCGTCGACAAGGCGGATCTTCCCATCGCTGAGACCGCATTTGGTGATGGTTACCCGAATACAACCCATGACTATCAGAGAAACGCTTTCCGCGCCGATGTCGTTTCTGACGGCACTCCTTTTTTGCTGTGCCGTTATCGCGCGCGTGAGCATGTTGGAATTGTGCGTAAGCATGGCAAAAACGCGCGATTTCAGCGCGGGTTCGGCGTGAAACGCCTCTTCAGAATACAATAGCGAAGCCAGTGATTCCCGCGTTCCGAGCGTCTCGAACAATTCATCGATAAAATCGCCCAGGGGATTCGCTGAGACTTTTTTTTCAAGCGCGTGAAACCGTTCCAGGACCGCTTCCTGGAAATCATCCAAAAGGCATTCAAGGATCGCCAATTTGTTGGGGAAATGCCTATATAGGGCCGGCTCGGAAACACCCACTTCGTCCGCGACACGACGAACGGTTACGGCGCTAAATCCGTGTTCCCGGATAATGCGTATCGCGGCATCGAGAATTTCCTTTTGACGGTTCGTTCGTTCCATTTGTCGCTTCCTCAAACTCGAAAGTTAGTTATCAATAACTAACTTACTGCATTTGATTTGAATTGTCAACAAAATGATCATTCAGGCACGGCACACGGGGCGGTTATCCCGTGAGCGCCTGATTTCCCTCGCACGGGCGTTCCGCCACGCCCGTCTCACGCCTTCTTGTCGTAACCCCGTTGTTCCCTGCCGCAGGAGGCGCAGGTCTTGGAATACCAATCCTGTTCCGCGGCGCAGCCCGGACAGGACCAGCGGTTCTTCTGATGCTCAAGCCAGGCCGCCTTGCCTTCCTTTTTGATGAGGGCGATGTTGTAGGGCGTTTCGATGTGATACAGCCAATCGGCGGCCTCTACGAAGCCTTTCACGGGTTCGCACGGATAGTCCGGGCATTCGGCGCAGGTATCGTAGCCTTTGCCCCTGGCGCAGCTTTTCAGGGTGCACTCCGCGCACCATCCGGACACGACCTCGCTCTTGCAACCGAGGCAAAATCCTTCGGGGTTCGAAAAGTCGGTCTTGCCCGCCGCGACGGCGGCGGTCGTTTTCGTGAATACCGGACAGGACCCGCAATACAGTCCGCAATACGCGTCCGGCTTCGATTCGAGACTCATGGCTCGCCTCCTTTAGGGAAACCGTTTCATCGGCATCTCAGTATACGCCATCGCGGTTCCTTTGTCTGCGATAATCGGATTTCCCGCATCTATGGTGTATACTGCGGGAACAATGACAGACTATTCCATCGTCGACCTCGATTCGCGGGACATTCCCTTGCTCGACGGTATAAAGCCCGACACGTGGTCCGACATTACCGCGATACACGAACATTACCTGAAATGCCCGAATTGCGAATGCGTGAAAGCCGTAAGCCCGGCGGGAACCCTCCTCGGAATCGGCACGGCCATCGACTTCGGACTCACCGCCTGGCTCGCCCATATCATCGTTTCGGGCGCGCACCAGAGAAGGGGAATCGGCTCACGCATCGTCGACCGTCTTGTCGGGTATTTGCGCGACGAACGCGGCTGCCGGACCGTTACCCTGACGGCTACCGATCAGGGATATCCCGTATACAAAAAGGCCGGGTTCGCCGACGAGAGCGCGTACGTTATCATGGAAAAGGCCGACGGACACGCCATTCCCGACGGCGCACGCGCGAATATCCGCGCGATCGACGAGCGGGACTATGACGAGGCATTGAGGATAGATCGCGTAACCTCGGGCGAGGAACGCTCCGGGTTTTTGCTTCCGGTTTTAAAGAACGCCCTCGTGTACGCGGATGGCGCGAGGGTGCTCGGTTTTTACATTCCCGGCTTCGGCGACGGCGGCGTGTCCGCTTTGACGGAAAACGCGGGGATCGCCCTGTTGGGCGAACGGACGAAGGATTGCCGCAAGATATTCCTTCCCGAGGAAAACCGGACGGGCTACGACTATCTCGTTTCGGCGGGCTATACGGAAACCAAGCGCATTCACCGCATGATACTCGGCGAGCCCTTTCCCCGAAAGCCCGAGTGCTGTTATTCGCGGATCGGCGGCTTCGCGGGGTAAGGCAAGTCGTCTTCCGGAGGCATGAGCGAAAAAAAAATCGCCGTAAGGCGATTTTTTTCATCGATAGTCCCCGGAAGAAGACTTGCCCTACAGAACTCGGCTTCGTGTCTCGGTCTTCCGGGACGCCTACGGGACCTGTCGCGGCCATACGTCCCTTCGGTTACGTCCCTTCGGGCCGTTTGCCTGTTGGAAATTGATCGACAGCCGCTTCTCGCTACGCTGCGAAGCGGCCGGGCATCCCTGGCCGCTAATCCTCGCATTCGCTCGGCGGTCCCTCCGGTTACGTCCCTTCGGGCCGTTTGCCTAAAGGAAGCTTATTGACTGCCGCTTCTCGCTACGCTGCGAAGCGGCCGGGCATCAAGTCTTCTTCGATGGATAAAAAAAGGACCGCCTGAAGGCGATCCTTTTTTTTACTTCCCCGGAAGAAGACTTGAACTTCCATGCCCGTGAAGGCGCTAGTACCTGAAACTAGTGTGTCTACCAATTCCACCATCCGGGGATGCGCGAACGGGCGCATGTCGAATGTACCGGAAAGGGCGGTGCGCTGTCAAGGCGACGCTGACGGCTTAAGGCGACTCCGGAAGCTCAAGCCCTTCCGCTTACACCGAATAGGTTCGCGAGGTAGTCGCCCCGCCGTGACCGGTCCAGTCGGTATGGAAGAACTCCCCTCGCGGCCGGTCGGTACGCTCGTAGGTATGGGCGCCGAAATAGTCGCGCTGGGCTTGCAGGAGATTCGCCGGGAGCCGCTCGCTCCGGTAGCCGTCGAACCACGCGAGCGCCGAGGAGAGCGCCGGAACGGGAAGGGCTCGCGTGACGGCGTCCGCCACGACCCGCCGCCAGCCGGCTTGATCCGCGGCAAGGGCGCGCGCGAAATCGGTCGACAGCGCGAGATTCGGTATGCTCGGGTCGGCCTCGAAGGCCGAGGCGATCCGGTCGAGAAACACCGAGCGGATGATGCACCCGCCCCGCCAAATCCGGGCGATCGACGCGAGGTCGAGCTTCCAGTCGTTCGCCTCGGAGGCCGCGCGGATGAGCTCGAAGCCTTGCGCGTACGACACGATCTTGGCCGCGTACAACGCGCTTTCGAGGTCGGCGAGGGCCCATTCAAGATCAGGGCCTGAGAGCTTTGAGCTGGCGGTATCGCCAGCTCCGTTGGCTACATCGCCAGCTCCGTTGGCTGCATCGCCAGCTCCGATGACCGCACTGTCAGCAGCACCGCAACTCGGAGTACTGCCGCCCGCACTGTCAGCTGCATTGCCAGTACCGCCAGCTCCGCCCAGGATGCCGCTCGCGCGGACGCGGTCGTCTTTCCGCGCCGAAAGCGCGCGCGCGAATACCGACTCGACTATGAGCGTGAGGGGCACGCCCTCGTCGAGCGCGGCCATCCCCGTCCATTTCCCCGTGCCTTTCTGCCCCGCGGCGTCGAGAATCCGCTCGAGAAGCGGGCTTCCGTCGGCGTCGCGGAAGCGCAGGATTTCCGCGGTGATCTCCACGAGATACGAGCCGAGCTTTCCCTTGTTCCAGGAATCGAAGACGTCCGCCATCCCGTCGTAGGAAAGGCCGAGCGCTTCCTTCATGATCCAGTAGATCTCGGAGATGATCTGCATGTCGCCGTACTCGATGCCGTTATGCACCATCTTCACGAAGTGTCCCGATCCGCCGGGACCGATCCACTCGCAGCAGGGGCTTCCGTCGTCGGCCTTGGCCGCGATCGCCCGGAATACTGGCTTGAGTCCGTCCCAAGCCGCCCCGTCGCCGCCCGGCATGATCGAAGGCCCGTTGAGGGCGCCTTCCTCTCCGCCCGAAACCCCCGTTCCCACGAAGCGCATCCCGCGCGAGGCGAGATACTCGACCCGGCGCGCGGTGTCCGACCAGTTGGAGTTGCCGCCGTCGATTATCGTATCGCCGGCTTCGAGGAAGGGGAGCAGTTGCTCTATGACCGAATCGACGGGAGGCCCCGCCTTTATCATCATCATGATCTTCCGCGGTTTCGCCACCGCTTCGACGAGTTCCTTCGGCGTCTCGGCCCTCACGAACTTGAGGCCGCGTCCGCGACCGGCGAGAAAGGCGTCGAGTACCGCGGTCGTCTTGTTGTACACCGCCACCGTGAAGCCGTTGCGCTCCATGTTGAGCGCGAGGTTCTCTCCCATGACCGCAAGCCCGATAAAACCGATATCTGCCTTCATCGCCGGTACTCCTTACGACAAGTATAGCGATAAAGGCGGTGAATGTGGGAATTTTTATGTCGAGGCAGCGGGCGCTCGAAGGGGCGCGGGCGCGGACCTCGGAGCCCCCTCGAAGGGGTCCCAAGGTGGCGCGCGAAGAGACCGCGCGTTGCGGACCCGCTATTCGCTCAGTATGATTTCCGCCGTTTCGGAAGGAAGCGTCGCTCCCTTGATGGCGTCCGGCGTCGTGGAGGCGCGGTGCGCCATGACGCCGGTGAGGGCCGCGATGCACGCGACCAGGAAGAGAAAGGCGATTACCGCGACGACCCGCTTCCGCGGAAGGGACACGGGGCGCCGGCGTTTCGGCGAAAGCTCGATTTCGGTAGGCTGCAGTTCGGTCATTTGGATTCGCTCCCCGTCGCCGCGTCGAGGGCGATCTCCATCATGGTACGGAAGGTCGTTTGCCGCTCTTCCGCCGTCGTCGCGGTTCCCTCGGCGATATGGTCCGAGATCGTCAGGATGGCGAGCGCCTCCCTGCCGAATTTCGCCGCGAGGGTATAGAGCTCGGCCGCTTCCATCTCGATCGCGAGCGCGCCGTATTCCGCCCAGAGTTTCCAGGTTTCCGCGTCGTCGTAAAAGGTATCCGACGAGACGACCGGCCCGACCGCGGGCTCGATGCCGCGCGCCTTTGCCGCGTCCCAAGCGGCTTTCAGAAGGGCGAAGCTCGCCGTCGGGGCGTAGTGCCGCCCCGCGAATCGGTGGGTGTTGAGGGCGGAATCCGTCGAGGCGCTCATCGCGAGTACGATGTCCCGGAGCTTCGTTTCCTTGCGTAAGCCGCCGGCCGTACCCACGCGGATGGCCCGCTGGACGTTGTAAAAGCGGAAGAGCTCGTTCACGTATATGGAAAGGGACGGTTGACCCATCCCGGTACCCTGAACGGATACGCGCTTTCCCTTCCACGTGCCCGTAAACCCGAGCATGCCCCGTATCTCGTTATAACATATAGGTTTTTCCAAATAGGTCTCGGCGATGAATTTCGCCCTGAGCGGGTCTCCGGGCAGAAGTACCGCCTCGGCGATGTCTCCCTGTCTTGCCCCGATATGTGTGCTCATCATGGACTCCTGCCGTCGCTTTCGGCGAATAACCCCCGATCGCGGCGTAAACGTACTTTGGCGCAAGCATAAAACCGCCAAGAAGCCCGATAGTAACAGGTAATTGCCGTTTATGCAAATTTGCCCCATACTGCTTGTATGAGCCAAATCGAGATTGTGCCCTCCGACCGCTTCGGATCGGGCTTCGTGGACCCGAAATTCCTGAAACCGGGCGATACCGAATACTCCCTCCGTAACGTCCAGAGCGAGGCCTCCCGCCGTTCCTGGCGAGCGGTTACCCCGGACGAGATCGCGTTTCTCGAAAAAAACGGGAACAGTTGCGTCGACTGGGGGAAATTCCTTGTCGAAGACCCGTTCAATCCCGCCCTTATAAAGAACAGCCTCTTCGCCGGGCTCGTCCGGCTCGGGCCGCTCACGGCCGAGTACCTCAGGTTTCACGATTTTACCGTCCCCGCCGGTATAACGAACAGCAGGGTCATATCCTGCGATATCGGCGCCGACTGCGCCATCCACGACTGCGCTTACCTGTCGCATTACATCGTCGGGAAACGGGTCATCATGAGCCGCATCGACGAAATGTCCTGCACCGACCACGCGAAGTTCGGCGAGGGCGTCGTGAAGGAGGGCGAGGACGAGTCGGTCAGGATATGGATAGATCCCATGAACGAGGCGGGCGGGAGGTCCGTCCTCGCGTTCGCGGGTATGACCTGCGCCGACGCCTGGCTCTGGGCGACGTACCGCGACGACGCGCCGCTCATGGAACGCCTCAAGGAGATCACGCAAAACGTCGTCGACCCGCGGCGCGGCTGGTACGGCACCGTCGGCGACCACTCGGTGATAAAGAGCTGCCAGGTAATCAAGGACACGAAGTTCGGGCCGTCCTCCTACGTCAAGGGCGCGAACAAGCTCAAGAACCTCACGATCCATTCGGCCGACGACGAGCCCACGCAGATCGGCGAGGGCGTCGAGCTCGTGAACGGCATCATCGGCTACGGCTGCCGCGTCTTTTACGGCGTCAAGGCGGTGCGTTTCGTGCTCGGCAACAATTCGAGCCTCAAGTACGGCGCGCGCCTCATCCATTCCATACTCGGCGACAACTCGACGGTGTCGTGTTGCGAGGTCCTCAACAACCTCGTCTTTCCCGGGCACGAACAGCACCACAACAACTCCTTCCTCATCGCCACGCTCATCATGGGCCAGTCGAACATGGCCGCGGGCGCGACCGTCGGGTCGAACCACAACAGCCGGGGCAACGACGGCGAGATAATCGCGGGACGCGGCTTCTGGCCGGGGCTTTCGAGCACGCTCAAGCACAACTGCCGTTTCGCGAGCTACACCCTCCTCACCAAGGGAAGCTATCCCGCCGAGCTCAACATCATGTTCCCCTTCTCGATGGTCTACGAGGACCGCAAGAACGACATCCTGTGCGTCATGCCGGCGTACTACTGGCTCTACAACATGTACGCCCTCGAGCGTAACAGCTGGAAGTACCGCACGCGCGACCGCCGCGTCCGCGTGTCCCAGAGAATCGAGACCGATCACCTCGCGCCGGACACGGCTTCCGAAATGCTCGCCTCCCTGAGGCTCCTCGAGCGCTGGACCGGCAAGGCCTGGTTCGCCCAGCAGGCCGGCGTCGGCGCCCTCGCCTCGGAAGCCGGGATCAGGGACGTATCCTCGCTCGACGAGGCGACGCTCGAGGCGAAGGGCCGCGAGCTCATCGTGACGAGTCCCGACGTCGCGAACTCCCTCGTCGTCCGCGGCGAGATGATGGAGCGCTTCACGCGCGAGGTCAGGATCATGAAGGTCGTCAAGGCCTGGAACGCGTACCGGCAGATGCTGCTCTACTACGGCGTCCGCACCGTCGCCGAATACCTCGTGACCTACGGCATCCACTACGAATACTTCGCCGCGCAGGCGCCCGCGCGGCCGAGCCTCGCCTGGGTGAACATGGGCGGCCAGCTCGTTCCCGAGACACGCGTCGACGCCCTCCGGGCGGGAATACGCTCCGGGCTTTTCGCCGCGTGGGGCGACGTCCACGCGCAGTACGAGCAGTGGTGGGCCTCGTATCCCCGCGACAAGGCCGAAAACGCCTACGAGTGCCTGAAGATCGTCGAGGACGCGGACGCGATTCCCGCCGAACGGTGGAACGCCCTTCTCGTCCGCGCGGCCGAGATCCGCGACTACGTCGAGAACCAGGTGTACGTCACCAAGAAGAAGGACTACGCGAACGCGTACCGGGGCATCACCTACCGTAACGCGGCCGAGCGCGACGCCGTGCTCGGCACCGTCGAGGACAACCCCTTCATCAAGACCGCGCGGGCGGAAACCGCGAAGTTGCGCGAGACGTTCGAAAAGGCGAGGGCCTGAGCGTGGCCTTTTCGCTTTCGGCGGGAGACGTCGAGCTCGCGGTCGAGCGGGCGGGGGAGCGGTACCGGTGGTGCCGCTTCGACTGGAACGGGCTCGTGTCGTCCCTCAAATTCCGGGGCGTCGAACTGCTCGGCCAGGAAAAGCCCTTCCTTTCGCGGAATGACCGGAAGTTCGGCCGCGGCCTCCATAACGAGTTCGGAATCAGCGCGTGCGTCGGCTACGACGACTGCTCCGTCGGCGAGTGGTTTCCCAAGATCGGCGTCGGCTGGCTTCGCAAGGATTCGAAGCCCTACTTTTTCTTCACCGAGTACGAGCGCGACCCGATATCCTTCGACTGCGACCGTTCCGCCGACGGATCGTCCGCCGCCTTTCGGTGCGAGTCGGGAAACCGGAACGGCTACGCCTATAGGTACGAAAAGACGATTCGCGCCGTCGATACCGGACTCTCAGTGCGGTACCGTCTCGAGAACTCAGGCGAAAGGCCGATCGTCACCGACGAGTATACGCACAACTTCCTCCGCTTCGGCGGCCGCCGGATGGAACGCGGGTACGAACTTTCCTTTTCGCGCGAGCTCGATCCCGCGCGATTCTCGAAGACGGTAGACCCCGACGGGATCCTCTCCGTCGTCGGTAACCGCGTCGCGCTCGGGGGAAAAACGCGCGAACAGTTTTATATCGGCGGCATTTCGGCCCGGGCGGACGACGCCAGGGCGGACGATGTCGCGCGCGTGGGCATCCCCGCGGGTTGCGGCCTTCTTGCCCAATGGACGCTCGCCCATACGGGGCTCGGCGTGAGCCTTTCCGAGCGCGGATCGTTCGCGCCCGCGGCCATTCACCTGTGGGGCTGGAAGGACGTCATCAGCCCCGAGGTCTTCTTTCCGATACGCGCGGAGCCGGGCGAAACGGTCGAGTGGGAACGGACGTACGAGGCCGCCTCGATCATTCCCCGACGTACGCCCTCGGCACGCGTTTGTTGACGTTGCAGGTGATTTCGTAGGGTATCGTCCCGACGAGCGAGGCGATGTCGGCCGCGCTGTGCGGCGCGGGGGCGGGGCCGAAGACGGTGACGCGATCCCACCGGCGCGCGCTCGTGTCGGGTCCGAGATCAACCATGCACTGATCCATGCAGATCCTGCCGACGACCGGGCGGGCCGTCCCGCCGACGCCGACGAGGAGGCCGGGCGAGGCGCGCCGGGGCAGTCCGTCGCCGTAGCCGACGGGGATCGTCGCGATGACCGTGTCGCGCTCAGCCGTCCAGGTTCGTCCGTACGAAACGGCGGTTCCCGCCGCGACCTTCCTGATTGCCGCTATAGCCGTCTCGAGTTCCATGACCGGCTTCAGGTCGACGATTCCCGCGAGGGCGGGGTCGGGAAGGTATCCGTACGCGATAATCCCGGGACGGGCGAGGTCGAGATGCGACGACGGGTGGCGCAGTATGCCGCCCGAATTCGCCGCATGCACGATCCCCGGGTCGACGCCAGCCTTCCTGATCGATTCGACCGCTTCGAGGAAACGCGATATCTGGCGTTCGGTGTACGCGATGTCGTCTTCCGCGCGGGAATCCGCGACGGGAAGGTGCGTGGCGACCCCCGCGAGCGAAACGCCCGCCGTTTCGGCTATCGTCGCCGCGAGACGGGTGGCCTCGCCGCACGTACAGCCGATGCGTCCCATCCCGCTGTCGATTTTGAGGTGGACGCGCGCCGTCACTCCCGCCCTCCGCGCCGCGCGCGCGAGAGATTCGGCGTATTCGTCATCCGTGACGAAGGCCTCGAGTCCGGCACGCGCGAGGTCGTCGAGCTCGTCGGGATGCGGTATGCCGAGAAGGATGATCGGCGCCCGAATACCCGCGTCGCGGAGCTCGATTCCCTCTCCGACCGTGGCGACCGCGAGGTGGGTCGCTCCGAGGGCTATCGCCTTCCGCGCTACCGGTATTGCCCCGTGCCCGTAGGCGTCGGCCTTTACCGGCACGCAGACTGATGTCCGTGCGGGAAGGAGTTTCGTTATATTCGAGAGGTTGTACGCAAGATTCTCGAGGTGAATGATTGCCCTTGTCGCGCGCATGGGGTATTGTATCCCCCTGATAACTTCCGCGCAAGGCGTGAAACCCGCTGGAAATCAAGTTGTTTCCATGCTACGATGGAGCCAACAAAAAGTCATGAGGTAATACCGATGAATCGTAGTCTTTCCCTGTGCGCGGGCGTACTGGCCTGTGTCGTTTTCGTCGTTTCCTGCGCGGGTACCCCGTCGAACGGAAACGTTTCTTCCATGAAATACCCGGGTGGCGGCGCGATGTCGCCGTATTCCGGCTCGTCCGAGTCCGGAGACGCCGGGCATTCCCCGGACGCCGACAAGGCCGTCGCTCCGGCCGCGATACGGAAACTCAAATCGAGCGAGGCTATCGCGCGCGCGGAAGCGCTCGAGGACGACATGGACGCGGCTATCGCCTCCGGCGACTATACCGCCGCCTTCTCGTCGTATACCGAGGCCTCACAGCTTCTTTCCGGGGTGTCTTCTTCGTCGTCCCGCCTCGCGGGGTTGCGGAAGAAGGTATCGCTCGCCCTCGACTCCCTCGTTCTCGCGCCAAAGGCGGCGCCGCGCTATACGAGCGCCGGTACGGCCTTCGCGACTCCCTTTTCCTTTACCGTAAGCGTTTCGACTCCCTCGGGCGAGAAACCTGCCGCCGGTTTCCCCTGCCTCGTTTCCTATCCGTCCGTTGACGGGGACGGCTCGCCCGTGACCGTTTCCGAGACGAAAAGGGCGGACGCCGGCGGCATCGTTTCCTTTACGGCCCCGGTACCCGCGCGCGCGGGCAAGGGATCCGTCGTCGTGACGCCCGACTTCGTCGCGGCCGACGACTTTCTCAAAAAGGAGCTTCGCGAGCGGAGCGCCCGGGGCGAGCTAGTCGCCTCCCTCGCGCATCTCGTGCACACCTCGGCCAAACGCGTGCCGACGACCATATCCATCCTCGATTTTTCGAAAGACGGAAAGCCGATCGTGTCCGCGAACGTCTCGGCGACGGCGCTCCTGAAGCCCCTCGTGCAACGGGGGTTCAGCCGGATCGGCATGGCCGACTTCCCCAATCAGCTCGCCTCGGGCGACGAAGCCGCGCTACTCAAGGCAGCCCGCGCGCAGTTCGGCTCCGGCGTACAGCGGTTTATCTTCGGCACGACCAGGGTCGAGTCGCTCGCGCCCGGCGAGGACGGACAGTGGTCGTGCTCCCTCGCGGTTTCCGTCTCCGTATGGGACTTCACGCGGGACAAAAAGACCCTGACGGCCGAGTTCGCGCACGTTTCGACGGGCAAAACCGAGGCCCTCGCCCTCGACGCCGCGCGGAAAGACGCCGCCGGAAACCGGCTCGTCGAAGAACTCCTGTACGGACTGTAGTTTTCCGGTTTCGCGTCCGCTCGTTTTGGTATATACTGAGACGTCCGATTACGCGAACGCGAGGAGTCCGGTATGTACAGTCTCGTCCTTTTGCTCGTTTTTCTCTTTATAATGGTAGCCGTCGGCGTCTGGGGTATGAAAAAAACCGCGACGCTGAACGATTTCTTCCTCGGCGGGCGTTCGCTCGGCCCCTGGATTTCCGCGTTCGCGTACGGAACGACGTACTTCTCGGCGGTCATCTTCATCGGCTTCGCGGGCCGGCAGGGCTGGCAGTTCGGCTTCAACGCCGTTCTGATCGGCGTCGGTAACGCCTTTTTGGGCGCCATGCTCGCATGGCTCGTGCTCGGCAAGCGGACGCGGGTCATGACCCAACGGCTCGGAGTCATGACGATGCCCGAGTTTCTCGAGGCCCGCTACGGCTCGAATCACCTCAAGATGGTCTCGGCCGTCCTCATCTTCGTCTTTCTCCTTCCATACTCGGCCTCCGTATTCAAGGGACTCGGACATCTCTTCGAGAGCACCTTCGGCATCTCCTACGACTTCGCCCTCATCGTGCTCGTCGGCATCACCGGCCTCTATCTCATACTCGGCGGCTACTTCGCCGTCACGATGACCGACTTCATCCAGGGCTTCATCATGCTCGCGGGCGCGTCCCTCATGGTCGTCATCATGGTCTCCAAGGCGGGCGGAGTCGGCGAGGCCATCGCGGCCGTCGCGACGCGGTACCCCGAGCACGTTCCCGAGGGCGCTCGCCCGTCATGGCTTACGATAGGATCCCTCATCTTCATGACGAGCTTCGGGACCTGGGGGCTTCCCCAGATGGTCCAGAAATTCTACTCGATCAAGGACGAGAAGATGATCGGCAGGGCCGCCGTCATCACGACGGTCTTCGCCCTCGTTATCGGCGTCGCCGCGTACTCGACCGGCGTGCTCGGCCACGTCTTCTTCGACGCCGATACCGTCCCGCGCCTCGCCTCGGGCGGCGTCAATTACGACCTCATCATACCGACGCTACTGACGGCGCATCTGCCCGAGCTCTTGCTCGCGGTGATCATGCTTCTCGTTCTTTCGGCGTCGATGTCCACCCTTTCCTCGATGATTCTCGTGTCCTCCTCGGCCATAACTATCGATCTCTACAAGGGCTATCTCCGTCCCGAGGTTACCGAGAAGCAGTCGCTCCTCATGATCCGCGTCCTGTCTGGAGTGTTCATCATTTGCTCGTACGCCATTTCCCGCATGCAGGTCGGTTTTATCGTGACCCTCATGTCCCTGTCGTGGGGCGTGCTTTCCGGAGCCTTCATGGCGCCGTACATCCTCGGGATATTCTGGAAGCGCGTCACGAAGGCGGGCGCCTACGCGGGCTTCTTCGCTGGATCGGGCACGGCCGTCACGCTCTTCTTCGTTCTCGGACCCGCCAACTCGCCGCTCGCCTCGAGCGTCGCGATGGTGGTGCCCTTTATCGTCGTGCCGCTGGTGAGCCTCATGAGCCCGCGGCTCGACGAAAAAACCGTAACCGGGGCCTTCGGGGCCTAGTCAATCTATACTGCCCGGGCGGCGAAGCGACCGTCCGGGAATCCGGAGTTAATCTGATGAAGGAACATGTACTTCTCGGCGACGAGGCGTTGGCCCTCGGAGCCCTGCACGCCGGCGTCTCGGGGTCGTTCGGCTATCCCGGCACGCCCTCGACGGAGATTCTCGAGTATCTCGTCGACAACCACGAGACGAAGGGCGGACCGGTGGCACAATGGTGCGCGAACGAAAAGACCGCGTACGAGTCGGCTCTCGGCGTCTCGTTCGCCGGAAAGCGCGCGATAGTGACGATGAAGCACGTCGGCCTCAACGTGGCCGCCGACCCGTTCATGAACTCGTCGCTCTGCCAGATAAAGGGCGGGCTCGTGTGCGTCGTGGCCGACGATCCGTCCATGCACTCGAGCCAGGGCGAGCAGGACACGCGGTATTACGCCGACTTCGCGATGGTTCCCTTGTTCGAGCCGACGAACCAGCAGGAGGCCTACGAGATGGTCGCCGAGGCCTTCGAGGTTTCCGAGCGCTTCCGCGTGCCCGTCATCATGCGGATGGTCACGCGCCTCGCGCACTCGCGCGCCGTCGTCCGAGTCGCCGATTCCGCCCGCGCGCAGAATCCTCTCGAGAAGGGAGTTCCGGCGGACTGGATGCTCCTTCCCGCGCTCGCCCGCAAGAATTACGCCAAGATGATAGAAAAGCAGGGGCCGCTCGGCGAATGGTCCGACGGCTACGCCCGCAACGTCCTCGCTCTCAATCCCGCGCGGAAGGATATCGTCGTCGTCACGAGCGGCCTCGGCCGAAATTACTACGCCGAGAATCTCGCCGACTTCGCCGCCGCGTGCGGCCCGGCGGGCCTTCCGGGCTCGCTCCACGTTTCGGTCATGCCGCTTCCCGTCTCTCTGCTGCGCAGGGTCTGCGAGTCGGCGCGGACGGTTCTCGTCATAGAGGAGGGCATGCCCTTCCTCGAAAAACAGCTCCGCGGGATTCTCCCGAAGGAAGGGGCGGTCATCGGCAAGTACACCGGTCACCTTCCCCGCTCAGGCGAGCTCAATCCCGACAACGTGCGCGAAGGGCTTTCCCGCGCGCTCGCGGAAGTCGGCGCGAAGCCCCTGCCTCCGCGGGCGAGCGTCCTCGATTCCTTCGAGACACCCGAGTTGCCCGCGCGGCCGCCCCAGCTCTGCCAGGGATGCCCGCACCACGACTCCTATTCCGCCCTTAACCTCGCCTGCGCGCGGCTCAACGAGCGCGAGGGCAAGGTCAGCACCGTCGTAGCGGCGGATATCGGCTGCTACGCGCTCGGCGCCGTCGCGCCCCTCAAGGCGGTCGAGACGATCGTCTGCATGGGCGCGTCGATCGGCATGGCCCGCGGTTCCGCCGAGGCCGGGTACAAGTACGCCTTCGGCGTCATCGGCGACTCGACCTTCCTCCATTCCGGCATCACCGGCCTCGTCGACGCGGTGTCGTCGAAGACGCCGGTGACCATACTCATACTCGACAATTCCATCGTCGCGATGACCGGATGCCAGCCGACGATGCTTCCGTCGAGCCAGCTCGAGAAGATCGTCCTCGGCGTCGGCGTCGATCCCGCGCACCTGCGCGTCATCGAGGCGAAGCCGAACATGGTCGAGGAAAACGCGCGCATCCTCATGGAAGAGGCCGAGTGGCGCGGGGTGTCCGTCGTCATCATGGTGCGCGAGTGTCTCGAGGCCTTCCGCCTGCGCAAGAAGCGGGACGCGATAGCGAAGGCCTCGGGCGGGCGGGATTCCGATGCCTGACGCGCGCGAAGAGGATATGAACTCCGTCGCCGACGCGCCTCGCTGGCGCCTCGAGTCGGTCTATCCCGGATTCGATTCCGCCGAGTATCGCGCGGCGAAGGCGGAACTCGCGGGTCTTTCCGGGCGCGAGCTGGCGCACGTCGCGTCCGCGCCGCGCCCTCCGAGCGGAGCGCCCGGGGAGGCCGCGCCCGCCGGCGACGCCGCGTACCTCGCCTCGGTACGCGAATGGCTCGTCGCGATGATCGACCTTTTGGACCGCTCCGATTCCCTCTTCGAGACTCTCGTTTCGTATTGCTACGCGCGGTATTCCTCCGACACGACGGCCAAGGAGGCGATGGGAGAGCTCAATTCCGTCGAGGAACTCGGCGTGCCCTTCAGTAAAATCCGCTCGCTGTACCTCAACGCCCTTGCCTCCAACGATGACGCCGTTCGCGCGCTTGCCGCGGCGGACCCTGCCCTCGAGCCGTACCGTTACGCGCTCGAGGACGACCTCTTTTGGCAGACGAGGCAGATGAGCGCGGCGGAGGAAGACCTCGCGGCCGACCTCGCGCGCTCGGGAGCCTCCGCCTGGGGGCGCCTGCAGGAGCAGATGACCTCGACCGCAGATTGCCTTTGGGACGAGACGACCGGAGAAAGGAAAACCCTCGTCGAACTCCGTTCCCTCGCGCATTCCCTCGACCGCGCCGTGCGCGCGAAGGCCTTTCGCCTGGAGCTCGAGACGTGCCGGAACATCTGCATACCGGTAGCCGCCGCGCTCAACGGCGTAAAGGGAACGACGATAGCCCTCAACGGCCGGCGGCATTGGGACGGCCCCGCTTCCGCCGCGGCGATTGGAAAGTCCGTTAAGCAGGGACTTCTCACCGAGAAGGCCCTCGACGCGCTCGTCTCCGTCATGGAGGAGTCCCTGCCGCACTGGCGGCGCTACCTCAAGGCGAAGGCTCGGCTTCTCGGCGTGCCGGCGTGTTCCTTCAGCGACCTGTTCGCGCCCGTCGGACGCGACGGCGGTACGCGCCCGTTCGCGCGGGCCCGCGAAACCGTCGTCGAAACCTTCTCCCGTTTTTCCCCCCGGCTCGGCGCGTTCGCGACCAAGGCCTTCGACGGCGGCTGGATCGACGCTGAGATTCGGCCGGGCAAGATAGGCGGGGCGTACTTTACCTACATGCCCGACGCGCGGGAGGGCAGGGTGCTGTGCAATTACGACGGTACCTTCAACTCTACGCTCACGCTCGCGCACGAACTCGGGCACGCGTACCACGCCGAGACGCTCAAGGACCAGCCGGCGATGCTTCGCTCACATCCGATGACGCTCGCCGAGACCGCTTCCATCTTCGCGGAGACGGTCGTGTTCGAATCGGAGGCGGCGCGCGCGAAGGACGACGAGAAGCTCGCGTTCCTCGAGCTCAGGCTGCAGGACGGATGCCAGATACTGGTCGACATACTCTCGCGCTTTTACTTCGAGCGCGCGGTGTTCGAGGCGAGAAAGTCCGGCGAGCTTTCACCTGCCGATTTCTGCGCCCTCATGGAGGACGCCCAGAGGAAGACCTACGGCGACGGGATCGCCGAGGGCGAGTACCATCCGTACATGTGGCTGGTAAAGACCCATTACTACTCGTGCGACCTCGCGTTCTACAATTTTCCGTACGCGTTCGGGCAGCTTTTCGCGCTCGGCTTGTACGACCGTTTCCGTTCCGAGGGTCCTTCCTTCGCGGAGACGTACGACGGGATCCTCGTGGATACGGGACGGATGGACGCGGTGCGCGTAACCGCGCGCGCGGGCTTCGACATCGAGACGCCGGAGTTCTGGCGGAGGGGAGTGTCCCTTTTTCTCGAGCAGATAGACGAATTCGAACGATTGGTCGCCGCGCGCGTCGCGGGCGCCGGTCGGTGAGGAGTAGGAAACATGACGTATGACATCATTCTCGCGGGAGTCGGGGGACAGGGAGTCCTTTCCCTCGCGACGATA
Organism: Spirochaetota bacterium; assembly: GCA_023393015.1. Lineage (GTDB taxonomy): Bacteria > Spirochaetota > Spirochaetia > Treponematales > Treponemataceae > Teretinema. Next base: position 40,487 of record JAEWMY010000056.1, on the reverse strand, counting down.
ATCGCGCGCGCCGCGATGATCGACGGGCTTTCGGTGCGGCAGTCGGAGGTTCACGGGATGAGCCAGCGCGGCGGCGGCGTCCAGGCGCACATGCGCATATCGGACGGGCCGATCGCCTCGGACCTCGTTCCCTCGGGCGGCGCCGACATGATACTCGCCATGGAGCCCGTGGAGAGCCTCCGGTACCTGTCGTACCTGAAAAGGGACGGCATCCTCGTGACCGCCGCCGAGCCCTTCGTGAACATCGCCGACTATCCCGATCTCGCCCGCATACACGCGGCGATCCGGAAGTTGCCGCGCAGCCGCATCGTGCGCGCTTCCGAGCTCGCGAAGGAGGCGGGAAACGCCAAGGCCGAGAATATGGTGCTAATCGGCGCCGCCGCGCGCGACCTGCCGATCGGCGAGGCCTCGCTCGCCAGGAGCGTCCACGACACCTTCGCCCGCAAGGACCCGAGGCTCGTCGAAATCAACATGAAGGCCCTCAAGTTGGGGGAGGAGGCGACGGCATGACGAAGGCGGAAATCCCGTTCCGGGACATCGCGATAGAGACGGCGTCGCGCGGGACGATCGCGCGCGTGCAACTCGAGGGCCTCAGGAGGCAAGTCGCCCAGGGCCTCAAGACCGACTACTACCGGAAGCGGTTCGCGGAACGCGGCATTTCCTCGCCGGACGACATACGGACGCTCGACGACATACGGAAGCTCCCCTTCACGACGAAGGGCGATCTCCGCGACGCGTATCCCTTCGGCCTCCTCGCGGTGCCGAAAAGCGAGGTCGTGCGCATACACGCCTCGAGCGGAACGACCGGCACGCCGACCGTCATCTACCTCACGCAAAAGGACCTCGACGCCGCGAGCGACACGATGGCGAGGAGCCTCATGGCCGCCGGCGGCACGAAGGACGACGTCATTCAGAACATGATGACCTACGGGCTCTTTACCGGTGGCCTTTGCTTCCATTACGGCGCCGAGCTCATGGGCGCGATGGTCATCCCGACGAGCGCGGGCAACACGCTCCGCCAGCTGAAATTCATGAAGGACTTCGGGACCACCATGATCCACGCGACCCCGAGTTACCTCCTGCACCTCCACGCGGCGATCGAGGAATCCCCGGATATCTCGCGCGGGGACCTCAGGCTCCGCAAGGCCATAACCGGCGCCGAGCCGCACTCCGAGGAGCTTCGGCAAAAGATAGAGAACAAGCTCGGAATCGAGGTGTATAACTGCTACGGGATGAGCGAGATGAACGGGCCGGGACTCGCCTTCGAGTGCGTCTTCCGCGCCGGCATGCACGTCTGGGAAGACCGCTTTATCGCCGAGATACTCGATCCCGAGACCCTCGAACCCGTCCCCGACGGGGAAACCGGCGAGCTCGTCCTGACGATCCTCTGCCGCGACGCGATGCCCCTCATCCGCTACCGCACGCGAGACCTCACCCGGTTCATCCCCGGGGAGTGCGAGTGCGGGCGTACGCACCGTCGCCTCGCGCGCTTTACCGGACGCACGGACGACATGCTCATCATCAACGGCGTCAACGTCTTCCCGAGCCAGATCGAGGAGGTCCTGCTCAAGGCGAAGGGCGTCGGGGCGAACTACTTCATCGTCGTCGAGAAGGACGGCGTTCTCGACCGCCTCACCGTGCAGGTCGAGATCACGGCGGAGACCTTCGCCGACGACGCCCGCGTGATCAACGCCCTCCGGGACCGCCTCAAGGCCGAGATGAGCGCCCTCATTACGATCAACCCGGTTATCGAGATCCGCGAGCCGGGAAGCCTTCCCGTGTCCGAAGGAAAGGCGAAACGGGTAGACGACCGGCGGCCGAAGGAATAATTCGGGCGTTTGACAACTGACCGCCGATTGCCGACACTTCGGTTGATGGGTAATCGAATGATCGTGCTCGTAATCGTGTCCTTGCTCGCTTGTTTGCCCTCATCGTCGGAGCCCGGGGAACGGAGCCGCGTCGTTATCGGGTCGGCGGGCGACAATATGCCTCCGACGCTGGTCTCAAGCGCGATTCTGGCCGAGGCCTACGATAAGGCGGGATATAGCGCCGAATTCACCGTGTATCCCCCAAAACGGATGATTGCCTCGCTGAAAATGGGCACGATAGACGCGATCGTATTGGCCGAGTCCGGTCTCGAGGGCGAAATTCCGGGCGTGATCCGGATCGTTACCCCGGTATGGATAGACGAACTTGCCGTCATTTCGAAGGATTACCGTCCCGTCCGATCCTGGGACGAATTGAAGGGGCTGCGAGTCGGGTACCTGACCGCGATGCTGATAATTGAAAATAACGTACCGACAGGCGCGGAGCGCTTTCCGTCGCAAACCGTAGAACAACTGTTCAGGATGCTCGACACCGACCGAACCGACGTCGTCGTCACCTCCCGCACCATCGCCAAATACATGATCGCGCGATTGGGGCTTGCGAACGTCCGGTACGCCGGCGATACCCTCGCGACCGTAAATAATTACCACTTCGTGTCGAACCGGAACTCGGAAGTCGCGGTTCGCGTTTCGGCCGCGCTCGCGGAGATGGAACGGTCGGGTCGAATCGCGGAGATCGCGAGGGAGACGCTCGAGCGCCTGTTCGGCGAAGCCGAGCGTTGACGCGAAGGCCCGGAACGCGGTTCGCGCCGTTTCTATCCGTAAGAGTATTTTATGGCGCGCGGGGCGAATTCGGTGTATAATCCTTCCATTATGATCTGGAATCCCGAACACGAATGTATGGACACGACGGCGCTGCAAACCCTGCAGTTCGCCCGGCTTAAAAACATGGTGGAGCGGTGTTATACCAACGTTCCGTTTTACCGGAAAAAGCTCGATGCCGCCGGCGTCAACCCGGCCGACATCAAGAGCCTTTCGGATATCGCCAAACTGCCCTTCACCTCCAAGGACGATCTTCGCGAAACCTATCCCTACGGGCTCCTCGCGGTTCCGCAGTCCGAGATCGTGGAGATTCACATGTCGAGCGGCACGACCGGAGTCCCCGTCGTAGACGCCTACACTAAGCGCGACATGGACGATTGGGCCGAGGGAATGGCGCGGACCCTTTCGGGCGCGGGCGCCACCCGCAACGACACGGTGCAGAACGCCTACGGGTACGGTCTCTTTACCGGCGGGCTCGGAACCCATTACGGGTCTCAGAGGATCGGCGCGACCATCATTCCTATCTCCTCGGGCAACACGCAAAAACAGCTCATGCTCATGCGCGACTTCAAGTCGACCATATTCACCTGCACGCCTTCCTACGCCCTCTACATGGCCGAGCAGGCCGACGAAATGGGAATCGACCCGAAGTCCCTCGGCATCCGCGCGGGATGCTTCGGCGCGGAGCCCTGGAGCGAGAACATGCGCAAGGAGATCGAGAAGGCCTGGGGCATCAAGGCATACGACATCTACGGCCTTACCGAGATCACCGGTCCGGGCGTCGCCTTCGAGTGCGAAGGCCAGTACGGCATGCACGTCAACGAGGACCTGTGGTACCCGGAGATCATCGATCCCGCGAGCGGAAAGCCGCTTCCCGACGGCGAGAAAGGCGAGCTCGTCATCACTACGATCACGAAGGAGGGTACGCCCCTCATCCGCTACCGTACCCGCGACATCACCTTTATCATCAAGGAGAAGTGCGGCTGCGGGCGCACCACGAGGCGCATCCACCGGCTCTTCGGGCGGACGGACGACCTCCTCATCATCAGGGGCGTCAACGTCTTCCCGAGCCAGATAGAGCACGCCCTCATCGAGATTCAGGGCGTCGACCCGAACTACCTCATCATCGTGGACCGGAGCGCGCAGACGCACCTCGACGACGTCGAGCTTCACGTCGAGGTCAACCCGGCGGCGTTCTCGGACGAGACGAAGGACATGGAGGCCTTGCGGAACCGGATCGAGGCGACGATGAAGAGCAAGCTCGGCATCTCGCTTAAGGTCAAGCTCGTCGAGCCGAAGAGCATAGAGCGGTCGATCGGCAAGGCGAAACGCGTCATAGACAAACGGCAAATCTAGAAGGAGCGCGAAGCATGAAGATACAGCAGATCTCGATATTCCTTGAGAACGCGGCGGGCCGGCTCGCCGAGGTAACGCGGGTCCTTCGCGACGGCGGCGTGAACCTCCGCGCCATCATGATTGCGGACACCGCCGACTTCGGCATCCTGCGCGTGATCGTCGACGATCCCGACAAGGCCATAGCCATACTCGGCGCCTCTAAATTCACGACGAAGACCACTGACGTACTCGCCGTGACCATTTCGGACAAGGTCGGAAGTCTCGCGGACGCGCTCCAGCTTTTCGAGAAAAACGGCGTGAACATAGAGTACCTCTACGCCGCCCTCGACAAGGCGGGAGAGACGGCCGTCATCATTTTCAAGGTCGAGGACATCGAGAAGGGAATGAAGATGGTAGAGGCGAACGGCCTGAGCACGACCGATCGCTTCTAGGACGGGCCCCATGGCGGTTTCGATCCACGACGTCGCGCGCGAGGCCTCCCTCTCGTGCGAGACGATTCTCGAAGGACTCATCAGCCCTTCGTCACTGGAACCGGAGGTCGTCCGTTTCGTGATGGAAACGATCCGGAAGACGGGGTATCTCGAGACCTTCGCTCGATGGAAAACCGGAAAGCAGAGCACTGGCATAGCGGTGCTTACCTTCGGGTTCGATTCCGCGTCGGACGCCGAGGCCTTCAAGGGCGTCGACCGCGTGCTTTCCGCCCTCGGTCTCGACGCAACGACCGTCGTTTTCCCGACCCGGCATTCGCCCGCTCTCCGCGAGGATTTGCTCTCTACCCTGCTCCGGTTCAACATGGTTTCGGCCGTCATTACCATGAACCTCTCGCCCTCGCGCGAGATCGTCGAGACGTACGCGCGTGTCGGCAAGCCGCTCGTGCTCATGCAGACGAGCGTTCCCGGAGGGCAGTCGGTCCTTCTCGAAAACCAGAAGGGGATGTCCATCGCGGTGAATTACCTCTATCAACGGGGGTACCGCAGGATCGCCCTTCTCAACGGCCCGACGAGCGGAAGGGACAAGGCCGCCGTCCCGGCGGAGCGGCTGCTCGGGTACGTCAACGCGATGCAACGCGTCGGCCTCGAGCTCGACGAATCCCTCGTGTTCGAATCGGCCGATTTCGACACCGAGGACGGTATCGCGGGCTTCAGGCACTTCGATTCGCTCGGAAAGCTTCCCGACGCCGTCCTGTGCGCGACCGGCGACATGAGCGCCATCGGCTTCGTCAACGCCGCCCGCGAGGCGGGCTTGCGCGTTCCGGAGGATATCGCGGTTATGGGATACGACGACCTCCCCGTCGCGCGCCTCGTCCAGCCGGGCCTGACGACGATACGCCAGCGCCTCATGATAGCGGGAGCCGGCGCCCTCGTTCTCGCCCTCGAGTCCGCCGTGAACGGAAAGGGACGTGATCTCGTCATCATGCCGGAGCTCGTTGAGCGCGGAAGCGCCTGATCCGCGGCGCGGCGGCCGATGCGCCGCGCGGTGCCGATGCGCGGCGCGGCGACGGCAGAATCGCGGCGCGGCGGCGCCGAGTCAGGAAAGCCTGGCCTGCGGAAGCACGATCGTGAAGCGCGCGAGGTTTCCGGTGTTCTCGGCTGATACGGACCCGCCGTGCAGGTCGACGATCGCCTTCGCGATCGAAAGCCCGAGGCCGAAGCCTCCTTCCGGCCTCGCGGAGTTTCCCCGGTACATCCTGTCGAACATCCGGTCTATGTCGGCCTTCGGGATATGCCCCGTATTCTCGACCGAGAGGCGAACGTCGCTGTAGTCCGTAACGAGCGACACGCGCACGGTCCCTCCACGTTCGGTGTGTTGAAGGGCGTTTTGCGCGATGTTGGAAACGCATCGCTGCATGAGAAGCTCGTCCATCGACACGACGACGTCCTCTCCCGAGCACTCGAGCGCGATTCCCGCCTGCCCGCAGAGAAAGAGAAACCGTTCCCTGATGTTGTCGAGAAAGTCGCGCGAGCCGATGGGCGTACGCTTGATCGTCATCTCGGGAGACTCGTACCGGCTCAGTTCCTGCAGGTTTCTCACGAGCGCCTCGACGTGGTTCAGCTCGGACAGGAGACGCTCCAGCCTGCGCGGGCTCGTCTCGAGCACCCCGTCGACCATCGCCTCGAACTGGCTCTTTATCGCGGCGATCGGCGTCCTCAGGTCGTGGGATATGTCCTGCATCCATTGCCGGCGCAGTCGTTCCTCCCGCTCGAGCCTGAGCTGGAGCGTTTCCGCGGATCGGGCGATGCTCGCGAGTTCGCTCGTGCCCGATTTCGGGAACGATACGTCGCGTTCGCCCTCGCTGATCGAGACGATCCCGGCCGCGAGCGCCTTCGTCTCGTTCGAGAACGAGGTGGAGAAGACGAGCGAGACGGCGAGCGTGAGACCGACGGCGATGAGGATACCCACGGTGATGGCGCTCCGCATCGTGTCGACGAACTGGCGGTTCGCCTTGTACGCGAGGAAGTCCGCGCTGTCGACCGAAAGGTACGCGATCACCCTCGAGCCGTCCTTGATCGCGAGCGGCGGGTTTCGGTTGAGGAGCGACTGCGGCGCCCGGCCCTCGTCGCGCAGGTCCTGCGCGCTCACGCGCCTTCCTTGCTCGATGAGGAGTACCGGCTGCTTGCGCTCGTCGAAGACGTACACGAAGAGCGAGTCGGTCATGTAGGGAAGGAGAGACGCCTCGAGCGCGGATTCGGTGAATCCTCCGTTGAGACGGTGCGCTTTCGCTATCATCGGGACGAGAATCGCCTCGAGGTCCTCCTTCTTCTCCCGGTTCCAGTTCATGATGGACGCCTTGATCGCGAAACCGGTCATGAACGACATGACAAGAAGCACGACGAGGGAGGACGCGAGAAGCCCGGAAAAAACCTTGGCGAATATGCCCTTGGGCAAAAGCAGCCTACGTCGCATCGCTCTTGCCACGCGCGCCGGCGAAGCGGTATCCGTATCCCCGGACGGTCTCGATCCATACCGACGAGCCGAGCTTCGCGCGGAGATTCGCTATGTGCGTGTCGATGGTCCGTTCCGAACCTTCGAAGAAGTAGTTGAGGCATTCGGAGAGGAGACGCTCTCGCGAGACCACGAGACCCTCCTGTCCCGCGAGGTATTCGAGTATCTTCCATTCCGCCCCGGTGAGATAGAGCTCTTCTGCGTTGACCGTGAGGCGGTGCGAGGCGGAGTCGAGTTCGAGCGCGTTCCCGTCAAGCGTCCACGAGCACGATTCGCCCGTTTGGCGCAACGTCTGGGCGTAGCGCTTGAGCAGTGCCTGAACCCTGAGGGCGAGTTCCTTCGGCGAAAACGGCTTCACGACGTAGTCGTCGGCGCCGAGCTCGAAGCCGAGTATCCTGTCGGATTCGGAGGATTTCGCCGTGAGGAAGATGAGCGGGATGTCGGCAATTTCCTTGATCGACTTCGCGAGGTTGAACCCGTTCCCGTCGGGAAGCATGATGTCGAGGATCGCGAGGTCGACGACGCCGCGGCGAACCGTCTCTACGACGTCCTTGACGCAGTCGAACTCGAGTATCTTGTGTCCGTCCAGCTGGAGGTACCCAGCGGCCGCTTCCCGTATGAACGCGTTATCCTCAACGAGCACTATGCACGCCATCGCCAAAACCTCATTCCGCGTAGATGTATTCCCTGAACACGAAACTCCCTCCCGATTCGTGCCTGCTGACCCAGTTTCCCGCCCCGTCGTATTGATACTCCGTCCGCGAGCGGAGCGCTCCGTTCGCGCCGAAGACGCTTTCTTCTATGATTCGCCCGTCGCTGCCGTTCGTCCTTTTGACGCGCTTTTTCAACGCGCCGCTCGCCGCGAACGTCTTGCTCGAGGCGAGATAGCCGTCCGTTCCGTACGCGTATTCCTCGCGTTCGTAGAGGCCGTTCGCGTCATACCGCTCCTCGACCGTCGCGCGCCCGAGCGCGTCGTAGAAGTACATGACGCGCTTGAGGAGCTTCCCGTCGGAATAGAGCGTGAGCCGCGCGACGAGTCGGGATTTCTCGTCGTACTGAAAGGTGTCCTGAAGGCTCGCGTTTCCGGCCTTGTCGTACCGCGTCTTTCCGGAAAGGCGTCCCTTGCCGTCGTACGAATAGGTCACGCGTCCCTCGAGGCCTCCCGACGAGTCGAAGGCGGATTCGGAACTTTGCCGTCCCTCGGCGTCGTACGAATACGAGTACCGCCAGGTAAGCGCGCCGGACGAATCGGTTCCCTTGATGCCGGACAGGAGCCCGTCCTTCGAGTACGCGAATCGCGTCTCCCCGGTGAGGTCGCCCGCCTCGTCGTAGTTCCGCTCGGCCGTCGGTTTGCCGTCGCGTCCGAATACGACGCTTCTCTTGAGAACGAGAAGCGAACGTTGGTCGCGCTCGAACTCCATGAACTGGGATACCTTTCCGCGCAAGCCGCCCGAAAGGCTTTCGGGAAGCGGCGATTCGCTCGTGTGGACCGTCGCGGCCGCAAAGACGAAAGTAAGTGCAAAGACGAAACCCGTTACGCGATACATCGACATCAGTGTACATCTTTCGCGTTTTATTTCTAGCCGTTTTTAGCGCGAAACGCCATCCCGCCCGCGCTACGACGGGAGAATCTTTGCGAAATCTTGACAATCCCGCGAAGTTTCGTTGACATATCGCGACTACACTCATGCAAGACGACGGCGTAAGGACTCGCTCGGGCTCGGCCCGCTCGGAGTTCCATCGCCAGAATCTCCAATACCGCGAGAATGTCCGCGGATGGAGTGTTTTTCGGCGTGCCGGCGTCGCCGGCCAGAAGAAAACGATTCATGGAGTGTGCGTATGAATAGAACGTGGAAACAAAAATCCCGCGCGTGGTTCGCCATCGCGTCATGCCTCGCGGCGTTCGCCCTGCAGTCCTGTTCCTCGGTTGATCCCGAGAGGGTCAAGCAGGAGGACGGATACCTGTACGGGTACGGAAAAGGAGGCTCGCTCGAGGAGGCCGAACTTGAGGCGAAACGCGACTTGATCGCGAACGCCCTCGAGTCGTCGATGCGCAAGCGTTCGGGCGAAGCGAGGAGAGTCAACGTGACGCTCGAGGCCGCGCGCGGGATATCCCTCGAGACGAAACGCGTCGCCGAGCTCAAGGGTTCGGATTCGACGAGCGTGACGCTTCGGGTACGCGAGGAAGACTGGCAAAAATTCGAGGCGACGCGCGAGGCGTCCCTGAGAAAGGAACTCGCTCCGGCGCTCGGACGTCTTTCCGATTCGCGTCCCTACGCCGAACGCGTCGCTTCCGCGGCGGAGACGCTCTCGCGGCTCGAGCTCGCGGGCGTTGAAGGTCTCCTGACGGTCGAGGAGGGCGGGGATTCGCTCCTTTCCGACGCGATCGTCGAGACCCTGGCGGGTCAGTCGGCTACGCTGTCGCTCGCCCTATCGCCCGCGAACGGCATCCTTTCGGCGGACGCGTCCGTTGCCGCGAGCCTCGTCGATTCGGCGGGCGCGGCGATCGCTGGCGTTCCGCTCGCGGCCGTCTGGTCGCGCGACGGAGAAGAGATCGGCGGAACCGCCGCAAGCGCGCGGACGGACTCGCGCGGCAACGCCCTCTTTCGCGTTCCCGCCCTCGACGTGGCGGCCTCTCCGTCCGTCACCCTCCGCGTTACCGCGGGCTTATCCACCCTCGCTCAGGCCGACGCGCGTCGTACCGCCGCGAGACTTTCATCGATAGACGAGAGGATCGCCGCGGACGCGACCTTCGTCGTAGGCGATTCGCTCGCGAGCCGGTTCGGTCCCTTCGTCCGCGTCGAGGCCGGCCCGTTCGCCATGGGCGCCGTCGCCGGAGACAAACGGGCGTCGAAGCGCGAGGCGCCGCGCGAAGCGGAAACCGGCGCGTACGAGATCGCCGCCGACCCGGTGACGAACGCGCAATACAGGACGTTCCTGGACGCGACCGGATACGCCGTGGTTCCGGATTTTCTCGACAACCCGGAGTATACTCTACCGGATCAGCCGGTGGTCGGCGTCACGCGCGCCGACGCGGAGGCTTTCGTCTCCTGGCTTTCGATCGTGACCGGATCGACGGTTAGGCTTCCCACCGAGGCGGAGTGGGAAAAGGCCGCGAAGGCCGGACGGAACGTCGCCTTTCCCTGGGGCGACGAAAACGCCGCCGACGGCGAGCGGGGCAACTTCCGCGGAAACGGTAAATACAAGCGGCCTTCCCCGGTCGGCTCGTTCCCGAACGGGGCGAATCCCTGGGGAATGCGCGACATGGCCGGAAACGTTTGGGAGCTCGTCGCGTCTCCCGCCGGAGAGGCGCAGGTTTCGAAGGGAGGCTCGTGGATGGAAGGGCCGAACGACCTGAGAATATCCAACAGGCGGGAAACCGATCCCGCCAAGACATACGCGGACGTCGGATTCCGCGTCGTAATGGAGGTCAAGAAATGAACGTACGGGCATATATCGGAAGATTGGCGATCGCGGCCGCCGTCGCGGTCGCGCTTGCGTCGTGCGCGACGACCGGAAAGGGCGGAAGCCCTGACGAGCGGAGCGTCGAGAAGGGAATAGAAGCCTGGAACAAGCGGAATCCCGAGGCGGCGCGCGGATACTGGGCCGACATCGGGGAGCCCAAGACGCGAAAGAGATACCTCGATTACATCGAGTCGTACGACAAGGGCGAGCAGGCCGTGTCCGACGCGACGGACGGCGGGAAGCAGTCCGAAGCGAAGCTGCTCGCGGCGTGCGAAAAGGCCCTTGCCTCGTTTTCCTCGCTCGACGAACGGCTGACGTTGCCGGGCGGCGTCAGGAAGGACGGCGCGGTCCTTTCGGAGGGACGCATGCGCGCCCTGCTCGCGGGCGGAAACGCCGCGCGGGCGCGCGACATCGGCCGGAAGTCGGTAAAGGCCTACGGCGAGACGGAGGGTCTCGCCATCCTCCTCAAGGAAGCGGAGATCGTCACCGCGTCGCGCGCACGCGCCGCGAAGGCCGAGGCGTTCGCCGAGGAGGGCCGTTCCTCCGAGGACTTCGCCGCGCGCCTTTCGGCCTTCGATTCCTCGCTCGAGGCGTACAAGAAGGCCGAGTCCGCCCTCGCTTCCGAATCCTCTTCCGCCGGCGTCGCGACGGGCGCCGGCGTGGCCGCCGAGCGCAAGCTGCTCCGCCGCGAGACGCAGAACGTTTCCGTCGAGCGCGACGGCGCCATACGGGCGCAGGCCTATCACTACAAGGACCGGATCGGCGAGGAATTCGCCCGCGTCCCGGAGAAGGGCAAGGAAGGCGCCATGAGCCTCGAGGAACTGCTCGCGCACCAGGAATCGGTGAAGGCGAACATCGACTCGGTGCACAAGGAAATGATCGCCTTCGCGGGAAATTACCCGGAGAGCATAGGAAAGGACGTGCTCGACGAGGTCGACGGACAGAAGCGCGACCTGGACTTGAAGATCGCGCAGATCAACAACGAGATCAGGACCGCGAAGGAAATCGCGAGCCGGGGCAAGGTCGTCATGCCCGTCATGATCGGCCTCTTCAATCCGGCGCCCTCGACGGGCGACGAGGGAAAGAAAAGCCGCCCGGCGGTCTTCTCCGCCAAGAAGGCGAAGAAAGACGAATACTGGTGGGGGATGGTCTCGATTCCCCGCGGCGAGATGAACGATCTCGTTATCACCATGAAGGATAACCGCGTCGTTCGCGTGTTCGGCGAGAACACCAGGTCGGGAAAGCTCATCGAGAAGAACAAGATGAGCGACTTGGTCAACCGGAACTACAAGGTCGGCAATTCGTGGCCGGTTCTCAACGCTGGCGGACAGCTGCCGACGAACAAGTATTTCTTCGAGATACAGCCGGGAAAGACGGCGGAATACGAAGGCGAAGCCGTCGTATACAGCTCGTTTATCATGAGGATGAGGTAGGATGATGAATCAGAGGAATTTGCTTACCAGGAAAAACGTCATTGTCGGCGGGGCGGCGCTCGCTGTCGTGCTCGCCTCGGTCGCGGCGCTCGTGATCTGGAAAAACCAGCCGCGCGGCATCGTCGTGGCGGTTTCGAACCTTCCCGACTCGCTCAATCCGGTTCTCGAGCAGAACGTGTCCGGCATGAACGCTTCCGAGCTCGTGTTCGACGGACTCGTCAACTTCGAGGTCGACGCCGAGTCGGGATCCCTGTATCCCGAGCTCGCGCTCGCCGAGAGCATCGAGCAGGACCCGAAAGACAAGAAGACCTACACCGTGCTCATCAGGCAGGCCTTCTGGCACGACGGGAATCCCGTCGTTGCCGAGGACGTCGAGTATTCCTTCGACGCGTACATGGACGAGAAGAACGCCTCGCCGAAGAAGGCGTATCTCGAATCCTTCATCAAGGACGTCCGGGCCGTCAACTCGAGCACTGTCGAGATCGAGTTCGTGAATCCGATTCCGGAATTCAGGGCGTATCCCGTGCTGACGTTCAAGATCATCCCCTCTACGTATCAGGGCAAGGCGATGGACGCGAACATGCGCTCCGGGGAGAACGAGCGGAATTTCGCCGTTGAGCCCGTGGGTACCGGTCCGTACCGCCTTTCCGGATGGGAAATCGGCAAGTGGGTCGGGTTCGAGGTGAACGGCGCCTACTTCAAGGGCGTTCCGAAGGCGACGGGAATCGTCATCAAGAAGATGATCGACCCCGTCATCCGCATGAACGAACTGAGGAAGGGCCGTGTCAATCTCGTCCTCGAGACCTCGCCGATGGACCGGTCCAAGGTGGCGAAAATGAGCGAGGTGGACATCAACTCCTACCTGCCCTACGCCTTCTACCAGGTCGCGGTCAACCTCAAGTCCTTCCCGAACGTGGACGCGCGCAAGGCGCTCGCCATGTCGCTCGACCGTCCCTCGCTCGTGCCGTCGATCACCGATCAGGAAGTCGGCGTCGTGCTGAATCCGGGACCGTTTCCCTCGGACCTGTTCACCCGAAACATACCCGAGTACGTGAACGAGCAGATACCGAACCACCTTCCGCACGACCCGGACCTCGCGCGCCGTCTTTCGAAATCCGGCGGCATCGCGGGACAGACGGCGATACTCCTGTACCCTGATTCGATGGGCGAGTTCGGCACGAGAATGGCCGAGGGCATCGTGCGCCAGATGGCTTCCATCGGGCTCGAGGTCGAGGCGAAACGCACCGGCGATCAGGTATTCAGGCGCATGGTGTTCGACGAGAAGTCGTACGAGCTCGCGCTCGTGTACTGCGACGGTTTCGACAACCTCTATTCCGACTTGGGCCGCTGGTACCGGAGCAAGGGCGACCTCAACGTCACCGGAGTGTCCGACCGCGAGATCGACGCGCTGTTCGACCGCTGGGACCGCGAGGTCGTGACCGCGAAGTGGGTGGACCTTACGCTCGCGCTCAACGAGCGCATCTCTTCCGTCGCGCCGGCCATGTACCTGTGCTCTCTCGAGAAGGACGTCTACACTCGCGGACTCGGCAACGTGGCCATCGCCACCGACAATCCCTTCCTGTCGGTCGAGAATTGGACGCTGAGGAACTAGCGGCATGAGACTGTTGCGTTTCTTCGCCCGCGAATTTTTCGTTCACGGAATCGTGTTCGCCCTCGCGGGAACGTGCGCGCTGGCGCTCCTCTATCTCGCGTCGATCGGCGCGCCGCCCGAGAGCTACGCGGATACCGCCCGGTCGTTCTTTTCGCTCGTGACCGGTTCGGAGGATTTCTCGACGGCGCATCCCGGATTCACCGCCGGGCGGATAATAGCGAGCGGGGCGGCGGTGACGCTGCCCCTCGCGCTCGTGTCGCTCGCGTTCCTGGCGGCGATCTCGCTTTCGCTCGCGGCGGCCTCGAGCGCCTCGCGCTACCTCGTCAACCGGCACGGTTCGCGGGGCGCGGCGGGGCTCTACGCCGTCCTCGACGCGGTCGTTTCGGCGCTTGCCGCCTGTCCCCTTTTCGTGGGGTTCTGGGCGCTCGCGCAGGCCTTCGGGAGCGAAACGCCGTTCGTGTTCATCGCGGTCGTCACGGTCCTCCTGGGCGGCCTTTCCTGGGACGCGGCGCGCTTCCTGGGCGCGGACATGCTCGCGCAGGCCGACACGACGCACGCGATCGTGTTCGGCACGCTCGGTAATCCCCTCGGCTCGGCCTTTCCCCTGCCGGGTACCTGGTCCGGCTACCTCTTCGCGTCGAGCCTGCCGAGGTTCCTTCCGTATCTCGCGGGCAAGGTTCCCGCCATCGTCGGCTCGGTGACGATCGCCGAGATCGTCTTTTCCTTTCCGGGGCTCGGGAGTACCCTTCTCGACGCCCTGCTCGCGACGAACACGGACCTTCTCGTGGCTTCCGTCTTTATCCTCCTGTGCCTCAACGCGGTCGTCACCTTCGCGGTGAAGACGGTCCTCTTTCTCGTCTATCCGAGGTGGTATGAAAAATCGGTCTAGTCCCGCGCGGTATCTCGCTATCGCGCTTTTGATCTCCCCCCTTGCCCTCTCGTGGGCTCCCGTGGAACCCTCGTCGGTGTACGCACTGATCGGCGCGAGGGAGGTTTCCTACTCGCGCGCCGTGTTCGCATCGTTCCGTGAGCTGTCGGTAACGCTCGGCGCCACGCTCGTCGTCGCCATGGCGCTGTCCGTGAGTCTCGCGTATTTCAGCGTGCTCTCGATGGGTTTCGGCCGCGCGGTAAAGAGCGCGTTTTCGATGGTCGAGTCGATACCGTCGATTCTCGTCGCGCTGTTTTTCTACGCCCCCGTTTCCGGTTACCTCGCGCGTCACGGAAGCGAGGCCTCGGCCGTCGCCTCGCTCGCGGTGTTCATCTGCGCGGCGACGGTGACGGCGCTTCCCGAGGCCGTTCGCGGGATAGCGATCCCGCTTACCGACCTTTATTACCGGAAGTACAGCGTGTCGTTCCGTTCCTACGGCTTCACCAAGGGTCGCATCCTCGCGATCCTGACGGGAAGCCGCGCCATTCGCGGGTCGATCGCTCGCGTCGCCGCCACCGTGCTCATGAAGACCCTCGTGCTCGACTGCTCGTTCGGCTTCGTCATCCAGCTCGGATTCGGAAGCTACGGTACCCCGGCGCACCTCAGTCCCGGCGCGCTCATCGCGGCGAACCGCGACGCGCTTTTCGAGGGCGGGAATCCCGCGCTTTTCTGGCTTCCCTCGCTCGCGCTCGTCGCGATCACGGGCGCGTTCATGCTCGCGATCCAGGGCGGTCGCGCAAAGGAGGGCTTATGACGCCCGTATCACTCAGGGGTTTTTCCATCGAACTCGGCGGCCGCACGCTCCTCGCGGCGAGCGATTTCGAGCCCGTCGTCGGCGGTTCCACCGTGATAATCGGCCCCACCGGGACGGGCAAGTCCGTCTTCCTCAAAGCCGTCGCGGGGATCCTGCCGAACGGCGTCTTCCGCTTCAAGGGCTCCATGCGCGTAAACGGAATCGACGCGTACCGCTCCGGCGAGAAGACCGCGCACTCTTACTGGGAACTCATCATGCGCTCGGGTCTCGTGTTCGTTCCCGCCGAGAGCGCCCAAGCGATGAACCCGGCCCTGACGCTCGAGCAGAACATCAACCTCATCGCCCCGGGTATGCTTCCCGTCGTGGCGCGCAGGCTCGAACAGTATTTCAACCTGAACCTGGACGCCTTCGCGAGGCTTTACCCCGACGAGGTGTCGGGAGGGGAGCTTCAGCGGGTCACGATCATGACGCTGTTCTCGCGGCCGGGGAGGCTCGTCCTCCTCGACGAGCCGACGGTCAACCTCGACCGGAACCTCCGCAGGCGTTTCGCGGATTTCCTCAACTCGGAGATACTGAACGACCGCGACAAGACCGTGCTCATGGCGAGCCACGATCTCGACTTCATCCGCTCTCTCCGCATGGACGAGGCCTGGGCCCTCGGCGGCGGCCGACTCGCGAGGATAGAGTCGATTCCGGAATCGGACGGCTACGAAAAGGCGACCCGCGAGCCGTCGGACGGCGGGGCCCTGGAGCTTACCCGCGTATCGCAGAAGTACTTCAAGCGCGGTATCTTCGGCGAGCGTCCCTTCGTCGCCTTCTCCGGGCTCGGCGTGAAATTCGAGCGTTCCGTCGTGTACGGCATAACCGGGCCCTCTGGCTGCGGGAAGTCGAGCATGATCAAGGCGATACTCAGGCTCATGGACGGCACGAAGGGGAAAATCGTCCTCGACGGCGCCGACCTCGTCGCCCTGAAACCGGACGAGCGGGGATGGGACCCCGCCCCGTTCCGGCCCTTCCGCCGGAGAATCGCCGTCGTCCAGCAGGACTCGCGCTACTCCTTCTTTCCCGACCTCAAGATCGCCGATTCCTTCCGGCACATCTCCCCGCTTGCCCGCGACGCCTCGGGGCTTCCCGACGGCCTCGCCGACAACCTCGCCCGCGTCGGGTTGACCCCCGCGCATCTCGAGGCCTATCCGCACTCCCTGTCCTCGGGCGAGATGAAGCGGATGGACATAGCCCGCGCGCTTACCGCGCGACCGGAGGTCCTGCTTCTCGACGAGCCGTTCGCGCACATCGACTTCGAGACGAGAACCCGGGTCATGCGCGCGCTTTCGGCGTATCTCGAGACGCACGAGACGATCCTCGTCGTCGTGACCCACGAGGATTTCGACTTGCGGTATTTCGTGGACGTCAACCACGATTTCCCCGATATAGTCGAGCAAGCGGGCGCCTAGGCGCGCCGCGGCAACCTTCTCCCCCGCCGGCCCGTTCGCGTCCGACCCCTTACGGTCGCGTCCGGGCCGGTTTTTTTCGCGGGCGCGTCGGGTCCCTCATTGTCCCAAACGCGCCAAAACGCTATACTCGTTTCCTATGGCACAAGAAACCCTTTCGCATTGGGCGGACCAAACCGCCGACAAAATCATACGGGAACGGGGCGACCTCGACCTCTATACCTGCGCCTCGGGCATCACCCCGTCGGGCACGGTCCATATCGGAAACTTCCGCGAGATCATCTCGGTCGATCTCGTCGTGAGGGCCCTGCGCGCGCGCGGCAAGAAAGTCCGCTTCATCTACTCGTGGGACGACTACGACGTCTTTCGCAAGGTACCGGCGAACATGCCGAACCCGGAGTTGCTCGAAAAGCATCTTCGATTCCCCATAACCATGGTGCCGGACCCCTTCGGCCGCGACGCGAGCTACGCCCGCCATCACGAGGTCGACGTCGAGTCGATCCTTCCCGCGGTCGGCATCTTCCCCGAATTCCTCTATCAAAGCGAGCGGTACCGCGCGCATACCTACGACGAGGGCATGAAGACCGCCCTCGACAACCGCGTCCGAATCAAGGACTGCCTCAACCGCTACCGCGACGACGACCACAAGATCCCGGAGGACGAGGAATACTGGCCCGTGTCGGTGTTTTGCGACAAGTGCAACAAGGACACGACGACCGTCGAGGCCTGGAACGGGGACTGGGGCCTTTCGTATTCGTGCGAGTGCGGCTTCCGCGATACCGTCGATCTTCGCGAGGCGAAGGGCGTCAAGCTCGGCTGGAGAGTCGACTGGCCGATGAGGTGGAACCACGAGAAGACGGTCTTCGAGCCCGCGGGAAAGGATCATCACTCCCAGGGCGGTTCCTTCGACACCGCCAAGCTCGTCTCGAAGGAAATTTTCGGCTGGGAGCCGCCGATTACCTTCCGCTACGACTTCATCGGCATCAAGGGTACGCCCGGAAAGATGTCATCGTCCAAGGGAAAGGTCGTCGACCTCTACGATATCCTCCGCGTCTACCAGCCCGAGATCGCGCGGTATCTCTTCGCGGGCACGCGGCCGAATACCGAGTTCGTCATCAGCTTCGACCTCGACGTCATCAAGATATACGAGGATTACGACAAGACCGAGCGCGTGGCCTGGGGCGTCGAGACCGCCAAGAACGACGAGATATTCAGGAAGGAACGCCGCATATGGGAGCTTTCGCAGGTCGGCGAACTTCCGTCCGAGATATCCTACCAGATTCCCTTCCGTCACCTCTGCAATCTCCTGCAGACGAACGACGGCGACATCGAGGCGGTAATCGCCTCGCTTCCAGACGTCAGGGAATCCCAGCTCGGCCGGCTTCGCGCGCGCGCCGCCTGCGCCTGGTACTGGATCAACGAATGCGCGCCCGAGGATTTCCGCTTCGCCCTCCGCAAGGACGGTTCGAAGGCCGAGCTCTCGGGTCCCGCGCTCGACGCGGTCAGGGCCATCCGCGACGAGGTCGTGCCGAAGATGGACGGCGTCGACGAGAAGGGCCTTTCGGAGCTCGTGTACGCCGTCGCGGCGAACTGCGGTCTCGAGGCGAAGGCCCTCTTTACCGCGACCTACCAGGCCCTCATCGGCAAGGATCAGGGTCCCCGACTCGCGAATTTCATGAAGATCATCGGAAAGGAACGGCTCTCTTCGATCCTCGCCGCCTACTAAGTGGCTAGCCTCCGGTTTTTTCGGTGTAAAGCCTTATGGCGCGCGGCGTCATAAGGCGTTATAATGACAAGCATACCAATTGCACGGGAGATACCAATGCTTGAGAAGAAACCCCTCGTCACCCACATGTATACCGCCGATCCCTCGGCGAACGTGTTCAACGGAAAGCTCTACGTCTATCCGTCGCACGACCGCGATATCGAGATGGAGTCCAACGACAACGGCGACCAGTACGACATGAACGATTATCATGTCTTCGAGATGGACGACATGAGCCAGAGCCCGAAGGATCTCGGTCTCGCCCTTCATCTGGACGACGTGCCGTGGGCCTCGAAGCAACTGTGGGCTCCCGACGCCGCGACCAAGAACGGGAAATACTATTTCTATTTTCCCGCGCGCGACAAGGACGGTATCTTCCGCATCGGCGTCGCGGTCGGCGACGCCCCCGGCGGCCCGTTCAAGGCGCAGAAGGACTATATCAAGGGCAGCTTCAGCATCGACCCGTGCGTCTTTACCGACGATGACGGATCGACCTATATGGGCTTCGGCGGCATCTGGGGCGGACAGCTCGACAAATGGGTTTCCGGTTCCTTCGATCCCAACGGCAAGGAGCCCGAGGGAAACGTTCCCGCCGTGTGCCCGAAGATCGCCAGGCTTTCCGACGACATGCTCGAGTTCGCCGAGAAGCCGCGCGACCTCGTGATCGTCGACGAGGCGGGCAAGCCGCTCCGGGCGAACGATCACGACCGCCGCTACTTCGAGGGTCCCTGGCTCCACAAGTATAATGGAACCTATTACTTTTCGTATTCCACGGGCGACACCCATCGGCTCGTGTACGCGACCTCGAAGACGATCTACGGACCGTATACCTACCGCGGGATGTTCCTTCCGCCGGTGCTCGGCTGGACGACCCATCACTCGATCGTCGAGTACAAGGGCCAGTGGTACCTCTTCTATCACGACTGCGAGCTGTCCAAGGGAATCAACCACAAGCGGTGCGTGAAGTTCTGCAAGCTTTCCTATAACGCGGACGGCACGATCGTCCCGATGACTCCCTGATTTCCCGGCGCGAATCCTGAAAACAAAAAAAACGACGAACTTCTGTCCGTCGTTTTTTTCCCCCCGCGCGATCGTCGTCTCCGCGCGTTCCCGCGCTCTCTCGAGTCGCCGCGCGTTCCCGCGCTCTCTCGAGTCGCCGCGCGTTCCCACGCTCTCTCGAGTCGCCGCGCGTCCTCACGGGCGCCGACGTCAATGCCGATGCCGATGCGCCTCGGAGACCGCCTCGAGATCGAGACGCTTGAGTTTTTTCCGGAAATTGACCGTGTCGTCATCGATGATTTCCGTAAGGTATTCTATCTGTCGCTCGATCGAGTCCATATACAGGTTGCGGTGCACGCCGTAACGCGCGGTAAAGTGGTGCAGGGCCATCACGGCCGTGTTCCCGAGGGTTATAAAGAGGCGCTTGCGCGTCATTTCGTAGAAGCCGAGCGTCTTCTTGAGGATGTCGAACTCGGTGTCGTAGCCGGGAAATCCCGCCTCCTTGAACTCGTAGTACAGAAAGAGCAGTTTCTCGAGGTAGGTACGGTCGGCCATCTGGCCGAGGAGGTCGGCCGAGGCCAATAACTGTCCCGCGAAACGCTCGGCGGTGCTCTCGTAGGGAATACCCTCGAAATCGACCGAAAGGTCGGTGCCCAGGATGAGTCGCCCGATCCGGGCCGCTTGCTCCGCGGTCAGGCCGAACTTCTCGCGTTCGCGGGCGGTAAAGGCGATGCCGCGCGAAACGTGCTCTTTCGTGTGTTTCGCGCCGGTGCCGGAGTCGTCGTCCGCTTCCTGGATGTAGCCCGCGTCGTGCAACATCGCCGCTACGACCGTATCCCGGTAGAGACCCGGATCCAGGCGCATCCCCTGCGACAGCGCCCCGTCGCACATGCGAATCGTGGCGCACAGGACGTCGCAGGTATGGGCGAAGTCGTGGTACTCGGTATTGCAGGCCTTGTATCCGGGGTAGGTTCCGCGGTAGAGATCGGCGGTGAGCCGCCACTGGCGTTCCAGAAGGCTCGCCGAGTCGCCGTCGAGCGCGCCTGTCGCGAGCTCGAGGCATTCGCCTATCACGACGTCCCGTTGGGCGGGATTGAAAAGTCGTGTCAGGTGCGTTTCGGCGGTTTCGGCCATGATGTCCCCACTTTGCCCGATGATAAAAAAAGAGTATTCACTACCAAGCATAGCGCCTGATCCGCGGGTTTTCACGGAGCGGGCGGGGAAATCGCGTTTTTTTTGTCGGGCGCCCCGTTCGCGCCCGTCACCGGGTCCGGCGCTTCCCCCGAAACGGACGTTTTGACGGAACGAGCGCGAATACGAACAGCGCGAGCGCGTAGGGAAGTCCGAGGATGACCGTGCCGGGTATGGCGGTTCCCTGCAAGGCGTTCGTGGCGTACTCCGCGGCCGTGAAAACGAACACGGCCCCGAGGCAGGGGAGGGGGCGGCGGTATCCCAGGTAGCAGGCGGCGAGCGCCGTCCAGCCGCGGCCGGCCGAGAGGTTCGGGACGAAGGCCCCGAGCCTGAACGCGAGGGATGCCCCCGCGAAGGAGGCGAAGAGGGCGGCGACGCACCAGGACGCGACGCGATAGCGTGCCGGCGAGCGGCCCTTCGCCTCGAGGGCGGGACCCGCGTCGCCGGAAACGAAGAGGCGCATCCCCCAGGGCGTATGGCGGAACGCGAGGGAGAGGAGGGGCGCGAGCGAGAGGGCAAGGACCGCGACCGGTACCTCCGGATAGGATACGACGAGGCCTCGTTCGGCGAGATCGACGACGCCCCTCGTGCCGAACAGCGAGGCCGAAAGCCACGAGGTGAGCCCGACCGAGAGGAGATTGACGGAGAGCCCGGTCAAAAAGGGATTCGCCCCCGTCCGCTCGGTGAATACCGCGATCGCGAAGAGGAGGGCCACGGTGGCGAGGCACGCCGTAAGGAATCCCGCCGTCGCGTTTCCCGTCGCGAGCGTTACCGCGACCGCGACGCATCCGGAGAGGGTTATCGCGCCGTCCATGAAAACGGCGAGCACTCCCGCCCGCTCGGACACGAGCGCGCCGAGCGTCGCGAAAACCAGGGGTACGGACATGAGGACGATCGTGAAGACGACGTCGGCCATTTACGCGCTCCTCGGGCGGGAGGTCGCGCTACGGACGCGCGTCAGCCTCGCGGAAATGACGAGCAGGAGGATCGCCTGCACGATCGAGGTCGAGTCGAAACCGAAGCGCGCGGAAAGGAGGGCGCTGTCGGAGGCCGCCTCGAGCCATGAAAACACGAGGGCGGCGGGGATGATCGCGTACGGACCCTTGCCCGCGATAAGGGCGACGGCGAGGGCGCTCCACCCCATGCCGCCCGAGTGTCCCTGATGGCAGAGGTACCAGGTTCCCGTGACGGAGAAGAATCCCGCGAGTCCGTGGAGGGCGCCCGAGACGGTGAGCGTCGCCGCTGCGATCCGGCCGGTCCGGAACCCGGAAAATCGCGCGAACTCCGGGGCGACCCCGGTCACGCCGAGCCTGAAACCCGCCTTCGTTTTCGTCAGGAAGAGCGCCGCGGCGACCGCGACGGCGAGGGCGACGAAAAACGAGACGTTGAAAAGCGAGGGGTCCGCGAGCGGAGGAAGGCGAAATGCCTTGGCGACGGGCGCGGTCGCGAGAAGGTTTTTCGACTGGTCGCGAAGCGGCCCTCCGACGAGGTAATCGAGTATCGGGAGGGTCGCCGCCGAGAACAGGAACGACGAAAGAAGTTCGCTTACCCCGCGGCGCGAGCGGAGGGCGGCGGGAACCGCGGCGAGTGCCGCGCCCGAGATCGTCGCGGCGAGCGCGGCGGCCGCGAACGGGAGGACGGCTCCCGCGGCGGAAAGGTCAGACGGCCAGAGGTCCGAAGAAAGGATCAGTGCCGTTACGAGCGCGGGCGCGTAGATTTGCGCCTCTCCTCCGAGGTTGAAGGAACCCGACCTGAGCGCGAGGGAGGACCCCGTCGCCGCGATCATGAGGAGGGCCGCGCCGTTGAGGAGGTTCCCGAAATGCCACCAGGAAGAGAAGGGGCGCGAGAAGAACAAGGCGAGCGTGGCCGCGGGCGAATCGCCCGAAAGCGCGAGGAACGCCGTAATGACGGTTATCGCCGCGACGAGGGCCGCGACCGGCGCGAGAAGGCCTTTCACGCGAGCCTCCCTTCGCGAATCGCTATCGTGCGGGAGTAAAAGCCCGGGACCGCCATCGTGTCCGGCGTGTCGGTCAGGACGAGTACCGCGATGCCGGAAGCGGCGGCCGCGCGGAGCCGGTCGCGGAGACGCGCGACGCTCGCGATATCGAGGCCCCATTCGGGCTCGGCGAGTATGAGCGCGCGGGGAGGCGTCCGCCCGCCGAGTTCCCGCGCGAGTATGAGCCGCTGGAGCTGGCCACCGGAAAGGGTTCCCGCGAGGCGGTCGGGCGATACGGCAAGTCCCTCGGAGGCGAGCAAGTCCTTCGCGAAGGCGGTTTCGGCGGCCCTGTTCCGTTCGGGGGCGTCCGTCCTCCCGGCGAGCAGGACGTCGCGCGCGGTCAGCGCGGGATGCGACCCGCGAACGGTCCGGTTCGAGGGGACGAGGGCGACCCCGTTCGCGCGAAGCCACGCGGGCGTTACGAGTCGCGCCGGGACGGATAGCGGTCCGAGCGCGATCTCCCCCGATTGCGCCGGGCTCATCCCGCAGAGCGCGTCCTCAAGGGTGTCGATCCCGCTTCCCGGATGCCCGACGACGCCGGTGATCTCGCCGGGAAAGGCCGTGAACGACACGTCCACGATATGATTCCGGTCCGAAGGCCGTGCCGTAAGGGATCGGACCTCGATGGAGATTCCGGCGGATTCCGCCGCCTTCTCCGCATGTCCGGCGTTTCGTGTCACGCCCGTTTCGTCCGTCCGGACCGTCGGGGTCGCCCGAGTCGCCTGGGTTACGCCGGAAAGGAGCGACGAAAGCCATGGCCCGCCGTCTTCTCTCCCGCCGGGAATATCGTCCACGGCGAGTGACGATACGATCCGTCCCTTCCGGAGGACGGTCACGCGGTCGGACCATCTCAGGACGTCGTCTATCTTGTGGGTAACGAGCACGACGCCGATGGGGTCGCGTGACGCCTCGCGCGGCGTTTCCGGCGGCTTGCCGTCCGACGCTCCGCGCGTCATGGCGCGCGCCGCCGAGAGGAAGCGATCCCGTTCGGCGGGATCGAGGACGGCGGTCGGCTCGTCAAGCACGAGAAACGAGGGGTCGGTCAGCAAGGCCCCGAGAAGGGCGGCCCTGAGCCGATCCGCCGGGGAGAGTTCTCCGGCCACGCGCGCGATGTCCAGATCGACGTCCCATCGGCGCTCTATTTCGCGAAGCGCGCGCGAGCTCTCGCGTCGATTGAGGAGGGCCGATGACTCGCCGAGCAGGGCGTTGTCGAGCGCGGAAAGACCGTCTGCGAGACGTGGCCGCTGGTGTACCATCGCGATGCCGGCCGCGAGCGCGTCGGCGCTCGACGCGAAACCGGCACGGCTTCCGTCTATGATGACCGAACCAGCCGAGGGCCGAATGAGTCCCGAAAGCACGTGCATGAGCGTAGACTTTCCGGCCCCGTTCTCGCCGAGGACGGCGTGAAGTTCTCCTCTCGCGAATGAAAGCGTAACTCCGTCCAGCGCGCGGAAATCCGGCTCGCCAGATCCGGCCGGCTCGCCAGATCCGGCCGGTTCCGACGAGCCGGGCGCCTGGGGAAAGAGGACGCTTATGCCGTCAAGCGTTACCCGTGAGGCCGCGCGCATCCGTGCGGGCTTTCCTTACTCGACCGGAAGCGCCAGCGCTCCCGAGGCGATGCGCGAGACGAGCTCGTCCACGCGCGCGCGAATCTCCCGGGGAACCGCTGCGAGATACCGCTCGTCGTCCGAGACGAAGGAGACGTAGCCTTCGCGGAGGCCGACCGTGGAGGGGACGCCCCTGACGAGCGTTCCCGCGATCCATTCGGCCGTTTTCTCCCTCGCGAGGCGGCGTTGCGCCATGACTGAACTCGAGACTACGAGACCCGGGGCCTTCGCGTAACCGTTGTCGTCGAACCAGGCGAGATAGAACGGGTCCTCTTTCGCGGCGGCGACGACTCCCTGGTTCGCCCCTCCCGCGATCGGCATGATGACGTCGCAGCCGGCGCGTTTCATCGCGCGGGCGAGATCGGCCGCCTTCGCCGCGTCGTACCAGTTGCCGACGACGCGGAAGTCCGCCCGAAACGCGGGGTCCACGGCGCGCGCGCCCTCGATGTAGGCGGGAAGTATGACGTTCTTCATCGCGGGATACTCCTGCCCCGCGACAAGTCCTATGACCGTATCCTTGTTGGCGTGCGGCATGCCGCTCTTGCTGACGAGGGCCGCGAGGTAACCGGATATATAGGCCTGTTCGCGCTGGTTGTACCTGAAGGTCGTGATCCGCCCCGATCCGGAATGCCAGGCGTCCAAAACGAGGAAGTCCTGATTCGGGAATCGCTCCGCCACGGGCGCCACTATCTCCGGCATGGCCGGATTCGACGTGACGACGAGTCCGTGATTCCCCTCGGCGACGAGGGCGGTCATCCGCGTTCCCCAGTCCGCCTGCCTCGTTCCCGCCTCGACGACGGTAAGGCGCACCGAATCACCTCGAGCGTTCGCCTCGTTGACGGCCTCGGTAACGCCGGCCACGAGCATCTCGTATACGGGGCTTCCCGACACGATGCCGGGAACGAACACGGCTATCGATTTTCCCTCGGGACGGTCGGCCCGCGCTCTCGCCTGGGCAAGCGACGGCAACGCGAGGGTCATGAGGGCGACACAGAGGGTTTTTATCGCGAAACGGCGTGTGGTCATACCGGGTATCCTCCTGCAAGCACGGTAAATATAGTAAAATCGGCCGGGTTATGCTACTCTAGCCGCATGATCGGATTTTTTATCAAAAAGGCCCTGTTCGACGGATGGGACAACCTGCTTACCGTCCTTGCTCTCAACGTCGTCTTCCTTTCGATTGTTTTCGGCGGGTTCTTCCTGATCGACAGCCTCGCCCGCGTCCCCCTCCTCGCGATCGCCGCGGCCGCGGTGGCCGTATCCGCGCTCGGGGTTCTCGCGCTCGGGGTCTCGTTCTCCTTCGCTCGGGTTTCGGCCTTCAAGGCCTTTTCCTGGAAGGATGTCCCGCGCGACCTCCGCGCGGCCGCGCCGCACGGGATCCTCTTCGCGATCTTGGCGAGCGTCGTCGCGTTCGTGTTCTCCGTCGCCCTTCCGTACTATCGCGCGATCGGCGGCCGGGTCGGGTTCGCCCTGTTCGCCCTCATGCTCTGGCTTTCGCTGATCCTCTTGTTGTCCCTGCAGTGGCTTTTGCCGATCCGCTCGCAGCTCGACAAACGCGCGATCAAGTGCGTGAAGAAATGCTTCATCGTGTTCTTCGACAACCCGGGGATTTCCCTCTTCCTGTTCGCGTATTCGATCGCGCTCGGCGCCCTTTCGCTGGTCACGTTTTTCATGATCCCCGGCGTCTTCGGCGTCGTGCTCGCGCAAAACGAGGCCTTTCGCCTGCTCATGCACAAGTACGACTGGATCGAACGGCATCCCGAGCTCGAGTACCGCGTCGCGCGGAAGTCCGTGCCCTGGACGGAGTTGCTCGCCGACGAGCGCGAGACCCTCGGCGAACGGAGCCTCAGGAATTTCATCTTCCCCTGGAAGGACTGAGCCGACGCTTACCGCCTTCCCTTCCCGAGCGGACCCGCGCCGCTCCCGTCGGGTATGAACTTGCTTCCGTTCGCGTACCGTCCCTCGCGTTTTCGCGGCGTGATTCCCTCCTCGAGGGCGTCGGCCCTGACGGACTTGCTTCCTGCCGCGCGGCCCGCAACGCGGCCCGCGACGCGGCCCGTCTCTTTCGGTTCGGCCTTCTTCGCGGCCTTCTTGACGACCTTCCGTTTCAGGGCCTTGGCGAAACTCGCGGGGTCCGGTATCTCGAAGCGCATCTCCTGTCCGGTGAAGGGATGGATGAAGGCGAGCGCGCGAGCGTGGAGAGCGAGCCGGTCAATCGGCGCCTCGCCCGGGGCGGCCGAGCCGTATACCGGGTCGCCGGCCACGGGATGCCCGAGGTGCGACAGGTGTACCCTGATCTGGTTCTTGCGTCCCGTCTCCAGATCGCACTCGACGAGGTCGCAGTCGACCCCGCGCTCGATCACGCGGTACCGCGTTACCGCCCGCTCGCTTACCTTGATGGAGTCCGCGTCCTTGCCCGTCGGGACGAAGCCGACGTCGTGCTTGTTGTAGGCGATGGGGAGGTCGATCGTCCCTTCGTCGTCGAGCTCGCGCGCGCCGGGGGCGCGGAGGCATACGCAACGGTAGCGCCGCTCCTGCACCATTTCCTGCCACTCGTCCATGATCTTTCCCGCGGCGGCCGCCGAGCAGGCGAACATCATGACGCCCGAGGTTTCCCGGTCGAGCCGGTGGACGGCCGTGACGCGCCGCTTGCCGCGGCTGCGATACCGCTCCTCGAGGGCGTCGAGGGCGGTTTGCCCCCGGAAGCCCGGATACCCGACCGAGAGCATCCCCTCCGGCTTGTTGACGACGACGATCCACTCGTCCTCGTGAAGAATTCCGAGTCCCCCCGCCTTTTCCATATTACCGCCTCCGGTATCGCTCGACGATTTCCGACAGAATCGGCATCAACTGTTTTTTCCGGGACACGACGTCCCTGAGGACGTACACCGACTCCTCCATGCGCGGCAGGCCGATCGTCTGCTCGAAGGCCTTCTCGGCCGAGACGACGAGAAGGCTCGAAAGCTCGGTGATGTCGGTGACGAGGACCGCGCAAAAGAGATGGCCGCCCCGCTCGCGCTGGGCCTCGAGCGCGTCGAGGAATTCTTTCTTGCGCTCGAGAAGGCCGTGCGGCTCCTCCACCTCGATCTGGCTGACGGTGAAGGTGAGCCCGTCTTCCTCGTACCGCTTCATGTCCTGCATGACGAGGTCCGCGACGGGACGCGCCGAGACGTTGCTCGCCGCGGAAGGGAGGTCGCGGCCGAGGGAGGCGACGTCGATGTTCGTGATGCTCGCGAGGTATTCGGCCGTCATGCGGTCTTCCTCGGTCGTCGTCGCCGACTGCAGGACGAGGGTGTCCGCGAGGATTCCCGAAAGGAGTATCGACGCGATCTCGGGGCTCATCGGCACGCGCTGCTCGCGGAAGAGTCCCGCGACGATCGTGCTCGTCGCCCCGACGGGCTTGTTGATGAAAGTGATCGGCTGTTTCGTCGAGACCGGCCCGAGCCTGTGGTGGTCGATGATCTCGAGGATACGGTAGTGTTCTGCCCCCTCGATCGCCTGGGCGCTCTCGTTGTGGTCGACCAGGATGAGCTCGACGTTCGGCTCGCGGTAGAGGTCTCCCTCCGAGACGACGCCGACGACGATCCCCTCGTCGTCCACGACCGGCAGGCTCTTTCCCGGCGCCGTCGCGAGCAGGGGCGCTATCTTCCGGGTCGTGTCGTTCCGGTTCACCGGCTTGACGAGTGCGTTCGAGACGCAGGCCACGGGCATGGAGTAGATGATGAGAAGCGAGGTCGAGGCGGTGTCGTAGGGACTGATGAGGACCGACACGCCGTTCCTTTCGGCTTCCTCGCGGAGCTCGCGCGCGATCGGCGTCCCGCTCGTGATGATGAGCGCGCGCACCTTCCGCCCGATCGCGTGTCGCTGGACGTCGACCCGGTTGCCGACGATAACGATCGTGCTTTCCGGTATGTGCGCGG
Organism: Spirochaetota bacterium; assembly: GCA_023393015.1. Lineage (GTDB taxonomy): Bacteria > Spirochaetota > Spirochaetia > Treponematales > Treponemataceae > Teretinema. Next base: position 12,419 of record JAEWMY010000056.1, on the reverse strand, counting down.
CGAGGTGTTCCGTGAAAGTTTCGTATTCGGCCGCGGCGATGATGACCGGGCTCTTGCGGACGGTTTCCGCGTCGCGCACGACGAGGGCCTGCGTGTGGAGCGCCGACGCCAGGAGCGAGACGCTCGTCTCGATGATCGTCTTTTGCCTCGGGTTGATCATCCGGAGCACCTTCTGCGCGAAGGAGCTGTAATGGAGGAGCGAGTGATACCTTCCTTGCGAATCGGTGACGGGTAGGACGCGCACCTCGCTTTTTTCGAGGATCTCCATCGCCTCCCACAGGGAGGTTTCGTCCGTTATGGTCCTGACGTCGGGATTGAAAAAGTACTCGATTTTCGGCACGAGATCGGGAAGGAATTCGGGCAGGGGTACGCCGAACCGGGAGAATATGTATTCCGTCTGCGGGGTGGGCTTTCCCGCCCGTGCCGCGACATATTGTTCGGCGCCGCCCGACCGCTTGAGAGAGGCGTACGCGGCGGCGGAAACGACCGAGTCGGTGTCGGGATTGCGGTGGCCGATTACGTAGACCTTTTTGGTTTTTGCGCTTGTTTCCATAGGTGGTTACCCGAAAGTATACACTATTTGACGGCTTTCGGGTACAATGCCCCACATCATGATCTCGCTTGTGGCCTTTTTGGGCAATCACGGAAAAAAATACGAGTCGAACCGCCATAACGTCGCCTGGCTCTTCGCCGATTCCCTGTCCCTGACGCCGTCCCTTTCCTGGCAATCGAAATTCCGGGGTTCGTACGCCCCGTTTCAGGTCGCGTCGGCGGACGGCACGCGTCGCGTCGTTCATTTCATCAAGCCGGAAACCTACATGAACCTTTCGGGGGAGAGCGTCGCCGAGGTCGCCTCGTTTTATCGGGTCAAACCGGACGAGATACTCGTCGTGCACGACGAGCTCGAGCTTCCGTGCGGTACGGTAAGCCTGAAGTGGTCGGGCGGGCTCGGCGGGCACAACGGATTGCGGTCGGCCAAGGCCTCGCTCGGCACGGCCGATTTTTGGCGGCTCCGCTTCGGCATCGGCCGGCCCGAACACCCGGACGTCGCCGCGTACGTGCTGTCTAATTTTTCGGCCGACGAGCGGATATGCCTCTCGCTCGCCTTCGCGGCGGCCGGGGGCCTTTTTGAAGGATTGCTCCGGGACGCTCCCGAATCCCATCTCAAGGAATGGGCCAAAAAGGCAGTGACAGACTGCGCTAAAGGACGGTAATCGGATGGATACGCGCGAAACGGATGCGATACTGGGAGAGGCGGCCCCGCCCGAGGCGCTCGAGGCCTTCGGCCGGCTCTATCGGACGATCAAGCGACTCAGGGGTCCGGGCGGCTGTCCCTGGGACATCGAGCAGACGCCGCTTTCTCTCAGGGAAACCCTCGTGGAGGAGTCGTACGAGACGGTCGAGGCGATAACCGAGGGCGACGCCCCCCACGTGTGCGAGGAGCTCGGCGACGTATTCCTGAACGCGACGATGCTTTCGTACATGTACGAGCAGGAGGGCGCCTTCACGGTCGCCGACGCCCTGAAGACCGTCTCCGACAAGCTCATCAGGCGTCACCCGCACGTTTTCGGCCGGACGGAGGGCTTCGCCGGTCCCGGATCTGACGGGCGGACCGATACGGCCGACAAGGTGCTGGCCCAGTGGGACCTCATCAAGCGCGGCGTCGAGGGGAGGAAGGCGGACTCGATCCTGGACGAGGTGTCGCGCGGGATGCCGGCCCTCGAGCGGGCGCATAAACTCCAGAAGAAGGCCGCAAAGGCGGGCTTCGACTGGGCGCGGCTCGACGACGTATGGCCCAAGATAGACGAGGAACTCGCGGAGCTTCGCGAGGCGGTCGCCGCCGGGGAGCGCGACCGCGTGGAGGACGAGCTCGGCGACCTCCTCTTTGCCATCGTCAACGTGGCCCGGCACCTCAAGGTGGATCCCGGCGTAGCGATGACCCGGACGAACGCGAAATTCACGAGGAGATTCAAGCACGTCGAAGCCTCGATGAAGAAGGCCGGCATTCCGATGGACGCGGATCATCTTCCGGAGATGGACGGGTTTTGGGACGAAGCGAAACGGAGCGAGGCGAAACGGAGCGAGTAGGGCCCGTACGGGACGCGCGCACTGTACGACGGGGTTTTTTTTTGGTACATTGAACGGACGGCGCCGCGCGCCTTATAAAAGGAGTAAACGACATGAAATCATCATATACGGACGATCTGAGGATTCGGGCCATGCGAAACGACGAGGATGACGACGACGAAGGGGAATGCGGGGCAAAGGGAGAGGCGCAAGCCGACCCGCTCATGCAGAAGTTCATCAAGACCCGCCAGATCATACTCTCGGGGGAGATCAACAAGCCCCTCGCCGAGAAGGTCGTGCGCCAGCTCCTCGTGCTCGAGGCCGATTCGGACGAGCCCATTCGCGTGTTCATCGACTCGCCCGGCGGCGACGCGGACGCTGGATTCGCCATCTTCGACATGATCCGCTTCGTGGCCGCGCCCGTCTACACGATCGGCATGGGACTCGTCGCGAGCGCGGGCTCCATCATCCTCTTGGCCGCTCCCAAGGAGCGCCGCTTCGCCCTTCCCAACAGCCACTACCTCATTCACCAGCCGCTTTCCGGCATAAAGGGCGTCGCGACCGAGATCGAGATACACGCCCTCGAGCTCGAGAAGATGCGCGTGAGGATCAACGAGCTCATCTCCCGTGAAACCGGCAAGGACCCGGCCCAGGTATCGCGCGATACCGACCGCGATTTCTGGATGAACGCGGCCGAGGCGAGGGACTACGGTCTCGTATCCAAGGTGATCGAGACCCGCAAGGAACTTCCCTAAGTCGTCGTGACCGCTTCGGCTTCAGCCGGAGATGTCGCGTCGGCGGGAGCGGGAGCGTCCGCGTCCGCGGAGTACCGTACCTTCAGTTTCCCCGACTCGAGTCCCGAGAAGAAATTCCCCTGGACCAAGTGCGCCATGACGAGCGCGCACGCCGACGCCACCGGGATCGCGCGCATGACGGCCAGTATGTCTCCCTTGAAGACATACGCCGCTATCGCGCACGCCGGAACGTTGAAACCGTAGATACGAACGGCCGTGAGCGCGAGGCTCCGGTTCGCGAATCCCGCCGCCGACATGATCGTCGTGATGATGAATACCGGAACGGTCACGAAGGTCGCGATCGCCATCCAGGGGACGATGATCCCCGCGAGATCCAGCACGCGCGCGTCGGACTGGAACTGCCTGAAGAGAAACCGACTCGACAGGGCATAGACGACGAGAAGGACGCCGTTTACCCCCATCGCCATGCGGCTCGCCGTCCTCGACGCGCGCCTGAGGCGCGTGAAGTCGCGCCCGCCCGCCGCCTGTCCCGCCACCGCGGAAAGAGCGCTCATGAGCGACCAGATCGGGATGAGCGCGAATTGCTCGAGTCTCGAGTAGAGCGTGAAGGCGGTGAGTATCATCGGGTTGATCGCGATCATGATGCGGTTGTAGAAGATAAAACTGACCGACGCGAGGAAATTAACGAGGCTCTGCGGGATTCCGACGCGGAGGATTTCCGCGACGACGGGGAACGAGACGTGAGCGACCTTCCAGTGTACCGCGACGCGGGACTTTCTCGTGAGGAACACGACGAGCAGGTAGACGAAGGTGACCGCGTTTCCGATCGTCGTGGCGAGCGCGGCCCCCGCGATTCCCATGCCCGCGCCGAAGATGAGCGCGGGGTCGAGGATCATGTTCGCGACGGTGCCGAGCATCATGGCGACCATGATGTGCTTCGCGCGGCCCTCGCCCTGCAGGATGCCGATGAATACCGCGCTCAGGAAGAGGAACGGTACGACGGGAAGGAGCCAGAGAAGGTACTCGAGGCCGTAGTCGAGAATCCGGTCCGTTCCGCCGAACAGCCGGAGAAGCGGGGTCGCGAAGGGATAGATCGCGACGAGCGTCACGACGCTAGCCGCGATGGCGAGGAAGAAGCCGCTTTCGACCGTGCGGTCGAGTTCTTTCGAGCGGTCGGCGCCGATGGCGCGCGCGACGAGCGAAGAAACCCCTCCGGAAATGCCGAAGCTCATCGCGAGAAAGAGGAAGAAGACGGGGAACACGAGCCCGGTGGCGCCGACGAGCCAGGGATCGGAGGCGTCGATGCGCGCGATGAACCAGGTGTCGACGATATTGTAGAGCAGGTTGAACGCCTGTCCCGCGAGGACGGGAAGGGAGAGCCTGACGAGCGTGGGGGCGATAGGGCCCGATTTGATCGATTTTTCCATGGTTTCGCGAGTATAGGGAATGGTCCGGCTCGTGTCCACAACTTTTTTCGCGAAAAGAAAGCCCCGAAGGCGCGAGCCTTCGGGGCTTGGTAGCGCGCCCGGCTAACCCGGCGCCGAAACGCTATTTTCCGTATTTCGAAAACGCCGTGTTCCCCGCGTACCGCGCGGTCGGCCCGAGTTCGTCTTCGATCCGCATGAGCTGGTTGTACTTCGCCACGCGGTCCGAGCGGCTCATGGAGCCCGTCTTTATCTGACCCGTCTCGAGCGCCACGGAGAGGTCGGCGATGAAGGTGTCTTCCGTCTCGCCCGACCGGTGCGATATGACCGCGGTGTACCCCGCGTTCTGCGCCATGCGCACCGCGTCGATCGTTTCGGTTACGGTCCCGATCTGGTTTAGCTTGATCAGGATGGAATTGCACGCGCCCGCGTCTATTCCCCTCCGGAGCCGCTCCGTGTTCGTCACGAAGAAGTCGTCGCCGACGATCTGCGCGCGGCCTCCGAGCTCCTCGGTGAGCCGGACGTATCCCTCCCAGTCGTTCTGGTCGAGGGGATCCTCGATCGAAACGATCGGGTACGAGGCCATCCACTTCTTGTAGAGGTCGATCATCTCGTCGGCGGTGAAGAGCTTTCCGGGATTCGATTTCCAGAAGGAGTACCCCTTGCGCCCGCCCGCGTCGAAGAGCTCGCTCGCCGCGCAGTCGAGAGCGATCACGATGTCCTCTCCGGGGCGATACTTCGCCTTCTCGATCGCCTTCATGATGTAGCCGAGCGCCTCCTCGTTGCCGAGGTTCGGGGCGAAGCCGCCCTCGTCTCCGACGGATGTCGCGTGGCCCGCGTCCTTGAGTATGCCTTTCAGCGTATGGAAGACCTCGGCGGTCATCCGAACCGCCTCGCGGACCGATTCCGCCCCGACGGGCATTATCATGAACTCCTGGAAGTCAATCTTGTTGTCGGAATGCTGCCCTCCGTTGACGATGTTCGCCATCGGCACGGGAAGCTGCATCGTGTGCGCCCCGCCGAGATAGCGGTACAGCGGAATACCGAGCGAGTCAGCGGCGGCGCGGGCCACCGCCATCGAAACGCCGAGTATCGCGTTCGCGCCGAGTTTTTCCTTGTTGGGCGTACCGTCGATGCTCAGCAACAGGTGATCTATCTCCGCCTGGTCGAGGGCGTCGGCGCCGTCCAGTTCCTCGGCTATCACGTCGTTCACGTTCGCCACGGCGTCAAGGACGCCCTTTCCCTTGTACCGCTCGGAATCCCCGTCCCTGAGCTCAAGGGCTTCGTGCTCTCCCGTCGAGGCGCCGGAGGGAACGGCGGCCCGTCCCCTGCTTCCGTCCTCGAGATATACGTCTACCTCAACCGTCGGGTTTCCCCGTGAGTCGAGAATCTCCCGTCCGTCAATGAACGCAATCGAGCTCATCTTTCCCCTCCTTATATCGTGTCCGTGCAGTCTTTATAATACGTGTATTCTGTGGTAAAATCAAATCCGATGGAATTCGAGCTGACGACGGAGCTGACCGACGAGATAATCTTCGCGATGGAAGACCAGACGGGTCGGTTTCTCTTCGATTCCGTCGAGGGACGCTGCGTCGCGGAGCGTGATCGGACCGAGTCGACCGAAAAATCCGTGTTCGACGACTCTAATGACCGGTATTATTCCGTTCCCGTGTGGGATTCCGTGAGCGGATTCAGGATGATGGACCGTTTTACCGCCCAGCTGAGGAATCCCGTCGCGCGGGAGGACCTTCGCGTCGCCCTCGCCTCAGGCCATGGCGTCTTCCGGAGTTTCAAGAACATCCTCAAGGGATACCCGGAGATCGAGCGCATGTGGTATCTCTTCAAGGAACGGGAGATGCGCGGTATCGTCCTCGAGTGGTATAACGGGCTCAGGGATTTTTGGGGACTCGAGAGGATCGGTTCCGAGCCGGAGGAAACCGACGAGATCGTAGCGCAGGATTTCCAGTTCAGGGCGGCGACCGGGGCGGACGCGGAGGCGATCGCGGAAATCCGCGCCGACGCCGCCGCGGAGATCGCGGAGTCGCTTCCCGGAGATCTCGCCGGCGCGATCGCCGCGCTTTCCGGGGCCGTGTCGCCCGACGCGCGAATCGGCGGGGAAAGCCTCGTTCTCGCGGTCGAAAGCCTCGAGGGCGACGTCGTCGCCTTCGCGTCCTCGGCGGCCTTTCCGGCGGACGGCGCGCGCGTCGCGATGCTCTCGGCCGTCGTCGTTCGCCCGGAGTTTCGCGGGATGGGCATCGGCAAGGAGCTGCTCGGGCGCACCGTCGGCCACTGGACGGGCCGCGGGTTTCGCTGGATCGTCTTCGCCGCTCCGCTCGTTCCGCCGTCGTTCCTTCCGGCGCTCCATCGCGCCGGGTTTATCCAGAAGGGCCATGTTTCGGTCCTCGACCTTTCCGTATCCGCGTGCCATTGAGCAAGCCCGGAAAGTGTGACATTATTCCGTTTTAGGAGAGTATCGTGGCTGTTAACAGAAAAGATGAACTCGACGAAGGCCGTATATTGGAAAGCCTTCAGGACATCGTGACCAGGATCAAGACGGAAGAAGATCCGTTTTTGCTGAATGTCTATCGCCGCCTTTTCCGCAAGTCCGTCCCGCTGACCTTGCGTTCCTACTTCGCGGCGTATTTCGTCAAGATGCTCGCCGAGGGGCACCTCCCTTCGATCTCATCCCAGAGAGGCGAACGACATGGCCGAAGGGACCGTGCCGCGTTTTCAGACCGCGGCGATCGCGGCGATCGGAGCGATCGCAACGATCGGAACGATCGCAACGCACGCGGCGAACGGAATGAACGAGGCGATCGAAGCGATCGAAACGAACGCAATGATCGCGGAGACAGGAACTCGCGCGGACGTAACGACGGCGCGAAAACCGCGGGCGATTCCCCGTCATCCCGCCAGGATCAGCGCAAGTCCGGCGACAAGCGAGCGAGGGGAGAGGAACGGGCGGCGCGCGACGAGCGTCCCGCGCGCGAGGAACGAGCCGAGCGGACGGAAAAAAGCGAGCCGAGGAACGTGTTGCCCGACGATGTTTCCACGACGCTCTTCGTGGGCATCGGCCGGAACCGCCGCGTCTTCCCGCGGGATATCATCGGCCTCATCCTGCAAACCACCGGGATCGACCGTGACCACGTCGGAGACATCCGCGTGCTCGACAACTACTCCTTCGTCCAGGTCATTACCGAGGACGCGGAGACGGTCATCGCCGCGCTGAACGACATGGAATACCGGGGGCGAAAGCTCGTCGTGAGTCATTCGCGCAAGCGGGAGGACGGTCCCGCGCGGCGCGATTTCGACGGCGTTTCCGGCGCGAACGACGAGGCCGGCTACGCGACCGGGGCAATGGACGGGACCGGAGCCGAGGACGCGATCGGCGCCGACGAGTATTCGGGATCGTCCGACGAGCCGACCGAGTTCGACGACGACTCGCGTTCGGACTCGTTTGCGTCCGACGACGACGCGGATTCCTTCGGGAGCGAAGACGACAGCGACGGCGATTCAGGGTACGGGGAGCCAGACTCCGACGATGACGAAGAGGATAAGGGCGACGTTTAGCGCGACCGCCAATCCCGCGAGAAGCAAGCCGACGGTTCCGAGCCGTCGGCTTTTTTTTCCGCCTCGCGACTTTCGCGAGAGCGATTTCGCCGCGAGCGTCAGCAGAAGTCCCGGCGGGCACCAGGGAAGGGCCTTGCCGAATATCGCAAGGAGGGCGAGGATCGAGATCGCGTCGCTTTCGGGTCGCTTGAGGGCGTCGACCAGGATGGCGAACTCGGCGAAGGCGCCCGCGGCGATGGAGATCGGTTTTACGGGATCGGGACGTTCCGGCGCGACACCGTCGAGAACCGCCGCGGCGAGCCTCTTTTCGGCGTCCTGCGCGCGCAGTTCCTCGTGAAAGAGACAGGCGAACCGGTCCTTCTCGAGTCGATAGACGATCGCGGTCGTTCCGGCCAGAATCGCCGAGACCTCCTTCCATGCCGTCTCCCGAATGGTTCCCGATTTCTCGAGCAGCAGGAACGAGGTGCGGGCCGGCGGGAGCGAGGGCGGAAGCGCGTCGGTCCCGCGCGGTCGGTCGGGCTTGAACGCCGGTTCCCCGTCGACGATGTCGGTAAGGGTACAGGGAATCCCGTCCTTGAGGCGGGCGAGAAGGCGCGACCGGCGCGCGGCCGACAGTCGCGCGGAGAGCGCGGGCACGATGACGTACGCGGTTACCGCGACGCCGGCGATGAGGGCGATCCTGATTATCATGGACGCTCCTTTCGGGTATACTGCGGTCAGTATGGAAATAACCCGATTTGTCGCCGGCCCGCTCGCGGAAAACGTGTGGTGCGTGCCGCTCGGCGACGGCCGCGCGATGCTCGTCGATCCGGGCGGCGAGGCCTCCTCGATTATAGCATACCTATCCGCCGCGCGCCTGCGCGTTTCGTGCGTCGCGTGCACCCACGGGCATTTTGACCACATCGCGGCCCTTTCCGCCGTCGCGGCGGCCTTTCCCGACGCGCGCGTCCTCGCGCATCCTTCCGAGGCCGAGTTTTACGGGCCCGGGGCGATCGGACGCCATCACGAATTCTTCGCCCGTATCGGCGCGGGAAACTACATCAGGCGATACCGGGACGAGGTCCCCGCCGCCACGGGAACGCTTCTCGAGGGGGACGTCGTCGAGGGATGGACGGTCATGCATACCCCGGGACACAGCCCCGGTTCCGTGTGCCTCTATAACGCCGGAGCGAAGACGCTTATCGCGGGGGATACCCTGTTTCGAGGGGGATGGGGGAGGACGGACAGCCCCGGCGGGGACCCCGTCGCGATGGAGCGGAGCCTCGCGAGGCTTTTCGCGCTGAGCGACGACACGGTCGTGCTCCCCGGTCACGGGGAGCCGACGACCATCGGGGCCGAGCGACCCCTTATCTGATTTCCGCGAGGGATTCCGAGATGCTGAAGGCGTGGTCGCCGAGCTTTTCGACCGAGCGCACGATATCGATGTACAGAAGCTCCGCCTTGACGTTCGCTCCTTCCTCGAGCCGCTTGCGGGCGACTCGTTTGAGGTTTTTCCGGAACATGTCGATCTGGTCTTCCATCGTGGTAGCCTCCGCGAGGGCCTCCGCCGAGAGGGGCTTGTTGAGGTGCGCGTGGATGAACCGGAGGAACCGGCCCACGAGAGCGAAATAGGGCTCGAGCAATTCGGTATCTTCCTTTCCGAAATCGAGCCGTTTCCCCGTGCCGCGGTCGAAGAGCATCGCGACGTGGAATACGTTGTCCGTCATGCTCTCGAGGTCGTCGACGATGCGGAGCATGAGCCGGACGTTGCCGAGCGTCCGGTCGGAAAGCGGAAGCTGGGAGGTCCTGACGAGGTAGGCAGAGAGGGCTTCCTGCATCTGGTCGGCGTAGTCCTCCTGCGCGGAAAGGCGCTGGATTACCTCGGTAGCCGAAGACGGCTTAGAGACGACCGTTGTGAGGGTGTCGAACATCTCCTGCACCAGCTCCGACATCGCGAGGATTTCGCGTTCGGCCGTGAAGACGAAAGACTCCGCCGTCTCCCTTCCGCCGACCGTCGGCAGGACGAGCCGGTATTCCGTCGGCGGCTCGTGGTCGCCGGGTTTGACGAGGAACTCGACAAAGGCCGAGATATGGTTTACGAAGGGCAGGAAGATGAGCGTGTTGACCGTGTTGAAGATCGTGTGGAGCATCGCGAGGTGGAGCGTGATCGATTCCAGATCGAGCTCGCCGGGAACGACGAATTCGACCAACTTGATGAACGGGTGGAAGAAGATCATCGCCAGCACCGTGCCCGCGACGTTGAAGAGGACGTGAACGGTGGCCGCCCTGCGCGCGTTGAGCTTGGTTCCGATCGCGGCGAGGATGGCGTCGATTGTCGTTCCGATGTTGCTTCCGAGTACCATCGCCGCCGCGAATTCCCAGCCGAGCATGCCGTTGTGCGACATGGTCAGGATTATCGCCGTCGCCGCGCTCGACGAATGAAGTATGACGGTCAGTACGAGGCCGACGAAGACCCCGACGAACAGGCCCCAGATTCCCTTGTCGGCGAAGAAGGCGACGAACCCGAGCTGGGCGGCGTCGACGTTCGGCATCGAATGTGATAGGAGATCGAGTCCCATAAAGAGGAGGCCGAAACCCATCAGGGCCTCGCCGAGATTCTCCTTTTTCAGGCGCCTGAAGAATGTCATGAAGTAGCCGAAGCCGAAGACGGGAACCGCGAAGAGGGCGATCTTGAACTTGAACCCGAAGAGGGAGACGATCCATGCCGTGATCGTCGTTCCGATATTCGCCCCGAAGATGACGCCGATGGCCTGCTTGAGCGTCAGGAGCCCGGCGTTGACGAAGGAAACGGTCATGACCGTCGTCGCGCTCGACGACTGCACGATGGCCGTGACCCCGAGCCCCGTTAAAACGGCGAGGAACCGGTTCCCCGTCATGAAGTTGAGTATCCGGTGGAGACTTTCTCCGGCGCTTTTCTGGATACCGTCGCTCATGAGCTTCATTCCGTAGAGGAGGAGCCCGAGGCTTCCGATTATTTCAAGGATCATGATCGCATGGTTCATGCCGCCAGACTACCAGATGGACAGTCCCTTTTCAACGGGATAAACTTGGTATACTATCGAAATCACATGAAACGAGTAGTTTTTTTTCTCGCGTGCTCGCTGTCCCTCGCCTCGTTCGGCTGTTCCGGCCGGAATCCGTCGTTCTTTCCCTCGGTCGACGCCGATACCGGGTCCGAAACCGCTCCCGCCGAGGCGCAGGTCCGGAAGCCCCGCAGGGCACCGGCCGACTTCCGCGTCGTGCTGTTGGCGGGGGACGACTACGCCGATCGCCCTGCCGTCGCGTCGTTCCTGCTTTCGGAATACGGCGACGCCGGAAACGGCGGGATGCTGCTCAGGCCCGAAACCCTGCGCGGCGTCGAGACGCTTCCCGAGGGGTCGATACTCCTCCTTCTCGGCGCGCCCGATTCGGCGATTCGCGATCTCGTGCGGCTGCGCGACTCGGTCGGGCGGCTTTTCGTCGTGTCCCTGTTTTCCGAGGGTGACGCCCTTCCCCTCGAGTCGGCCTGCGATATCGTCGTCGACCTCGCCGCGGGGGGCGAACTGCTCGCCGACGAGACCTCGGTCTCTCCCTCGGTTTTTTCCGATTACGAACTCGGTTTCCTGCTTTATACCGCCGCGCTCGCCTTCGACGTCGAGGGCTTCGACGACAAAACGCCGGCGGAGCGCCGACCCGCGACCCTCCTCGCCGACGCCCTCGTCAGGGCGCGCTCCCACTCGAGAAACAGGACGGCCGGCGCGTCCTGGGCCTTCGCGCCCTTCGTCGATCCCGAAACCGGCCTGCGGTCCGCCAACCATATCGTGTTCTCGTCCGCCCCCGCGGGAGGCGTCGCGCCATGAACGCCCTCGAACGGCCCGTACCGGGATTTCTCGGTTCCGTCGCGGCGATAGAGGCGCTCGCAGCCGTCGACGGAGCCCGCGTGCTCGCGCTCTCGGACACGCACGGCCATTACTCGGTCGTCGAGTCGGTCATACGCGAGTTCGGCCCCGAATGCGACGCCCTCGCGTTCGCCGGGGACGGGATGTGGGATATCGTGCAATACCTCGAGCGCGCTTACGAGTCCGAAAAGCTCGCGAGCGCCCTTCCTCCGGTACTCGCCTTCGTGTCGGGAAACGGGGACGGCGAGGAATACCGCGTCGGTTTGCCCGAGGGCGGAGACGGCGCGAAAACCAGTCCCGGCTTCGCCTTCTCGGTTCCCGACCGTCTTATCCTTACCGTGGCGGGGTTCAGGATCTTTCTCGCGCACGGGCATCGCCACTCCGTCGACGTGAGCCCGGAGATTCTCGTTAACGTGGCGGAGAGTCTCGACTGCGACGTCGCGGTGTTCGGCCATACGCACATGCCCTTCCACGAGACGTACTCGCGGATTCTGGCGCTGAATCCCGGAAGCCCCGCGCGTCCCCGCGGCGGCTCGGCCCCCTCGTTCGCCCTCGTCGAGCTCGACTCGACGAGCATACTCCCGCGCGTCCGTTTCATGACGGTTCGCGAGGGGATGCTCGGGTCGTTTCATTTTTCTCAAAATTGACTGAGGACCGACCGCGCGCCGACTGCCGGCACGCCGCGCGCCGACTGCCGGCACGCCGCGCGCCGACTGCCGGCACGC
>JAEWMY010000019.1 GCA_023393015.1 Spirochaetota bacterium | reverse complement strand
CTTCAAGGAACGCGCCAACGGCCCTGTAAAGTTCACCGCTCCCGCGGCCGGTGGTTCGGCCTCTTCCTCCGGCGGCTCCTACGTCGTGTCGGTTAACGGCGTGGACTACAACGTCGTCGCCGGTCCCCCCGGCGAGGCCATGAGCGTCAACGTGAACGGCACCGCCTATAACGTTGGCTTCAAGGCCGCCGGTTCCGCCGTCGCATCCGTAGCCGCTCCCGCCTCCTCGGGCGGCGCGACCATTACCGCCCCGGTCGCCGGAACCCTCCTCAAGCACGCCGTCGCCGCTGGCTCCCAGGCCAAGACCGGGCAGACGATCATTATCATCGAATCGATGAAGATGGAGCTTGAGGTAAAGGCTACCGCTGACGGCCCCGTGCAGTTCGCCGTTCAGCCCGGAACCCAGATCACCGCGGGGCAGGTCATCGCGACCATCGGCGGAGGAGCCCCCGTGGCGGCTCCCGTCGCCACGGCCCCCGCAGCCGCCCCTGCTCCCGTAGCCGTTGCGGCGCCCTCCGGCGGAGTCGCGATTCCCGCTCCCGTCGCGGGTACGCTTCTCAAGCACGTCGCGGCCGCGGGTTCCTCCGTTGCCGTCGGACAGACGATCATCATCATCGAGTCGATGAAGATGGAACTTGAAATCAAGGCGACCGCCGCGGGAACCGTGCATTTCCTCGTCGCGCCCGGAACCCAGATTTCGGCCGGGCAGATCCTGGCCGAGATTAAGTAAGGGAGAATGACAATGATTGGATCAAAAGCAAAAAGCCGCCATGTCCTCAACGTGACGCTCGCGATCCTGGCGATCGCGCTTGTGTACTCGGTTGCCGGCACGGTCTTCGCCTCCGATTCGGAAGGTCCCAGACCCTCGATTTTTAACCTTGACGTTCCCATAGCGGGATCCGAGGGCGTGCCGAAGGTCTCCGTCGGCGAGTTCCTCCAGAATACGGTCGAGAATACCGGTATTAACGCCATTGCCAACGGACAGGAAGAGGTGCCGGATCTCGTCGATCCCACCAAGATCGACATCGTTCCTGGATGGCAGCGCCTTCTCATGATGGCGGTCGGTTTTCTCATCATCTATCTCGGCGCGGCGAAGGGCTTCGAACCCCTCCTTCTCGTCCCGATCGGGTTCGGTACCGTGTTCGTCAACATCCCCGGGGGCGGCATGTACGCCGAGCACTCGGGCATGCTTAAGATTATCTATGACGCGGGCGTCGGAAACGAGTTTTTCCCGATGCTCATCTTCATGGGTATCGGCGCGATGACCGACTTCGGCCCGCTTATTGCGAACCCGAAGACCGCGATCCTCGGTGGAGCCGCCCAGCTCGGCGTGTTCATCACCCTCTTCGGCGTCGCGGTACTCAACCTCGTTCCCGGGGTCGAGTACAACATGTTCGAGGCCGCCGCCATCGCCATCATCGGCGGCGCCGACGGTCCCACCTCGATTTACCTTTCTGGTAAGCTTGCCCCGCACATGATGGCCGTCATCGCCGTCGCCGCGTACTCGTACATGGCCCTCGTCCCGATGATTCAGCCGCCCATAATGAAGCTTCTTACCTCGAAGCACGAGCGCTCCATCAAGATGAAGCAGATGAGGCACGTATCCAAGGCGGAGAAGATCATGTTCCCGATCTCCCTTCTCATCCTTTCGATACTTCTCATCCCGCCGGCCGCTCCGCTCATCGGTATGCTTGCCTTCGGAAACTTCGTCAAGGAAATCGGAGTCGTGGAACGAATCTCCAAGACCATGGAGAACGAGCTTCTTAACATCGTGTCGATCATGCTTTCCCTCGGCGTCGGCTCTCAGATGACGCCCGAGAAGATCATGAACCCTAACGCCGTCGGAATCATCGTACTCGGACTTCTTGCCTTCGCGGTCGCGACCGCGGGAGGCGTGCTCATGGCGAAATTCATGAATCTGTTCCTTCGCGATAAGATCAACCCTCTCATAGGTTCGGCAGGAGTGTCCGCCGTCCCGATGGCGGCGCGCGTCTCGAACAAGGTCGGGCTCGAGTACGATCCCTCGAACTTCCTCATCATGCACGCGATGGGACCGAACGTCGCGGGAGTCATCGGAACGGCTATCGCCGCGGGCGTGTTTATCGCGACCTACGGAGACGCCGCCGCGAAGGTAATTACGACCGTCGTCGCACACTGATGGTCTGTTCGCGCTTGTAGCTTACTGACCGGGTTCGTCCGGTACTGGGCCGTCCTTGCAAGAGGACGGCCTTTTTTTTATACTGTCGTTCGATGCGTATTCATCTTGCGGTTTCCGTCTCACTGCTCGCTTGTCTCGTCTCGTGCGTGCCTTCCGGTCAGGCAAGGCTTCGGGCCGCCCGCGCCTACTCCCGGACGGAATGGTACTCCGCCATCGCGACGGGGATCGTCTCCGGGATGACCCTCGCTGAAAAGGCGTCCCAGACGCTGATGACTTCAATAGACGGAAGGGAATCGTTTCCGCCGCATCTCCATGAGCATTTCAGGGGAACCGTTCCTGGCGCCGTCATCCTGTTCGGGTATAATATCGCGCCGTCTCCCGCCGCCGTTCGCTCCTATATCGCGTCCTGCGACGCCGCCTTTTCCCGACTGGGCGCGCCCGTACCGCCCTTCTTCGCGGTTGACAACGAGGGTGGTTCCGTGTTCAGGACGTCGGCCGTGACGAAACGCCTTCCTTCGGCGGCATCTGTTCGCGCGAATCTCGCGCCCGAGGCGGCGGAAGACCTGTATTTCGCCGCCGGACGCTCGCTCTCATCCCTGGGTATTTCTATGAATCTCGCGCCGGTCGCCGAGCCGGGGCTCGGGGAGGGCAAGGACTTCCTGGGAGACCGAGCGTACGGCGCCACGCCGGACATAGCATCTTCGTACGCGCTCGCGGCGATGAAGGGGTATCGGCGAGCGGGAGTCGTTCCCGTCGCGAAGCATTTTCCCGGAAGCTCGGTAGCCGATCCTCACGAGTCGGCGACCGAGCTTGACGTTTCCCTCCGCGAGCTTGACTCACGGTATCTCGCGTCGTTCGCCCCGCTCGTCGCCGAAGGCCTTCAGGCGATTCTCGTTTCCGGCGTTCGCGTTACCGCCATCGATCCGGACGTTCCCTTTTGCCTTTCGCGTCGCGGCGTCACGGGGTATCTGCGCGAAGGCCTCGGATTTTCGGGCCTCGTTATCACGGACGACATCGCGATGCGTTCGATATCGTCGGGCGGGGATGACGCCGCGCGCGCGGCGGTTCTCGCGATCGGGGCCGGATGCGATCTCGTCATGACGTCAGCGCCCAACTTGCGCGAAATCGCACGGGCGATCGTGTCCGAAGCCGAACGCGACCCCGAGTTCGCGCGAGCGCTTGATAGGGCGGTAACGAGGATCGTCGCGACAAAGATATCCGCCGGCCTCGTTCCGACTCCGCTTCGGTCGCTGTATTTGGATACCGTCCGCCGCTAGAAGGGAAGCAGAATACTGATTTCGATGTTGGGGGTAGCATGGAGAATATACCGGATACGGCAGGTTCACGCAGGATTCTGTTTCTCGGAGCGGATTGCGCCGTCGTGAACAAGGCGATCGGCGAGACATGCGAGACGGGCGAACGGGACAAGGGGCATTCGGTCGTCGAAGCCGTGCGGGCGGAACTCGAACGTCTCGCAGGAAAACCGCTTCCCGAACTCGCCGCGGTTCACCGAATAGACCAGCCCGTTTCGGGATGCGTACTGCTCGCGTATACGGGGAAATCGTGCGCCGCGCTATCCGAGCAGTTCAGCGACCGTCGGGTGAAAAAACTCTATCGCGCGATCGTCGAAATCCCCCCGCAAGGGTTTCCCGCTTCCACGGGAACGCTCGAGCATCGCATCCGATTCGACAGACTCGCCGCGCGCGCGCGCGTGCTACCCCTGTCCGAAACCCCGCGTTCTCCCGGCTGGAAGGCCGCCGCGCTTGAATGGACCCTGGTCGGCCTGGGTGAGAGCTACGGTTTCCTCGAGGTACTCCCCCATACGGGCAGGACACACCAGATTCGGGCACAGTTGGCCGCGGTCGGCATGCCCATTAAGGGCGACCTGAAATACGGCGCGCGCAGAAGCGAGCGTTCGGGCGGAATACGTCTTCACGCCGCGAGGTTAGCCTTTCGCGACGTAGGTACCGGCGAATACGTCTCGGTAGAAGCCCCCGTCAACAATCCCGATCCGCTCTGGCTCGCCTTTCCCGGAACTACGACATGAGCGCCAAAAAGAGGGAGTCGGGTGAGATCGCCTTCGAAGGATGGTATTCCGCGAGATTCGGCGCGCGATGGCCCGCCCTGAAGTCGGCCCTTTCGCTCCCCGCGACCCGGGTTTCGTGGGAAGAAGGGCTCGTCAAGCCGTACTTTCTCGATTCGGGAAGCGTCGAAGCCGCCCTCTCGTTACCGGCTCCGCCTCCAGGCGGCAAGACCCTCGATCTTTGCGCGGCTCCCGGAGGCAAGACGCTCGTGCTCGCGAGCCTTCTCGGGAACGAAGCGACTTTGGTTTCGAACGAGTTTTCACGCGAACGTCGACGTCGGCTTACGGCCGTTCTCGGGGAGCATCTTGATCCCGCAAAGCTATCCCGCGTGACGGTCACCGGGTTCGACGCGGCGAGATGGGCGCGTCACGAACGGGACGCCGCCGACCGGATATTGCTTGACGCGCCGTGTTCCTCCGAGCGCCACGTTCTCGCGTCCAGCCGTCATCTGTCGGATTGGAGTCCCGCCCGTATCAGGAACCTCGCCCAGCGGCAGTGGTCGCTTCTTTCCTCGGCATGGCTCGTGCTCGCGCCGGGAGGGGTGCTGGTTTACGCGACGTGCGCCCTTTCGTCCGAGGAGAACGACGGGGTCGTTGCCCGGCTCGCGAAAAAATACGGGGACGAGGTTTCTTCCGTCGCCTATTCGGTGTCGGGAAGGTATCCGGAGTTGCGTCCAGAGAGAACGGAGTTCGGCGTGCATATACTTCCCGATACCTCGGCCGGAGCGGGCCCGCTGTATATAGCGATACTCGCTAAAGGAAGCGCGGAGCGGGAAGGGGAGTAAACGCTTACGGTTTCCTTTACGCCCGTTCGTACGCTATCGGATCGTTCGCCACGTAGGGTTTCCGGTATAGGAACTCGTAAAGGGTCATGACGTCGGAGGAAGTCATGTTGATGAACGTCGTTCCGTACGACACGGTATCCGTGTCGTCGAACCTGCGAATGACTCTCGCGGTGCAGGGAACGCAACGGTCGCCGAGGGAAATGTCCACGCTGAATACCGAGCCCTCGTGAATGGGCGTTCTGATGTCCGAGCGCGGAAGGGAGATGAGCATGCCGCCCGGGCTCATGTCGAGCACGGTTGCCGCGTGGCCGGGAGCGGTTTTCTTATCCTCGCCCGTCTCGAAATATCCGGTCTTCTTAAGGTGATACGCGAGAACCCTCGAAAAATCCCAGATATAATCAACCATCGCGACGTCGAAGGATTCTCCTTCCCGGTTCGCGATGTAAATGTACCCGACGACGTATTGATAGTAGACGACGGGACACCAAATTTCCGACGAAATTCCGCGCGTCTTCTTTTCCGCGAGAAGCCTTCCGAAATGCGAACCCTCGATGAAGAAGTTCGGGTCCTCGAACGACTCCTCTATGGCTTCGGTGATGATACGTCCCTCGGGATACGGATCGCTTTTCGGAAGGGGTGAATCCACGGACGGAACGAAAAGAACCTTGCCAGTCGCGCTGAGGAGTTTTTCCTCGAAAGAAGACGGCGCGCGGTTACGGAACATGATTATCGTGCTTTTCTGCGCCTTCAGCGCGAGCTCGCCCTTGAACGACGCCACGATTTCCTGGATCGTCGAGCCCGCGAACCGCCTGTCTCCCGAACAGTCCTCGACGCTGATGTACTCGGGGCAGGTCGGGTAATCGAGAACTATATCCTCGTTCGCGAGGTGAAAGACCACGCGGATGTCCCGCGGGCGGCGCACGCGCACGTATTTGCGCTGGAGGCTCCTGAGAAGCTGCGACGGGACGTCCACGCGCAGCGTCCTTTGCTTGCTGTCGCGTACGGTCGTTTCGAAGGCGTAGGTCTTTCCGTGGCAATCGAAATACCCCGTTATATGCTCGCAGACGGAAAAACCGCTTCCGTCTATGGTTTCCAGGATGGTGACCGCGAGACCCGACTTGTCTATCGTGCTGATTATCCCGGTTCCGGCAGTCGAGACGCCGTGGAACCTGACCGGTTGCTCGTTTTGCGAGACCGTTTTGATCAGGAATTCCCGCTCGATCTGTGAAACATTCTGGATCATGATGTATAGTATAGCATGAAAGGCGTATGGACGCAAAAAAAAAACTGGTGTAGAATCAAGTCCATTTCGCATCCAGGAGCAGTCGTCGATGGCGTACAAGAGTCAGACCAGAGAGGAGATACTTTCGGGGATCATAGAGACGGAGTCGCGCCTGAACAAGATACAGGACGTTGACGTCCTCATGGAACAGATCCTGACCGAGGCCAGGAAGGTGGTCCATGCCGACGCCGGTTCCATATACGTCCGCGACGGTGACCGGCTCGCCATACACTACGCGCAAAACGCTACCCTGCAAAAGCAATTGCCTCCGGGCCAGAAGATACTCTATTCCTTTTTTTCCTTTCCCATCAACGAGAAGACCATAGCGGGATACAGCGCCCTCACGAATCAGCTCGTAAACGAGCCTGACGTATACGAAATTTCCCCGAAAAAACCGTACAAGTTCGGGCGTCAAACGGACGCCGTTTCCGGGTACCGGACGGTATCCAACCTGACCATTCCCCTGCGCACGTCCGGCGGCCGAATACTCGGCGTCCTGCAGGTTCTCAACGCCCTCGACGAACAGGATAACGTGACGGCTTTCGACAAGGACGACGAGCTCTACATGAGCCATTTCGCGGCGAACGCGACGGTTGCCCTCGAGCACGCTCATCTTACCCGATCCATGGTTCTCAGGATGATACGCATGTCTGAATTGCGCGATCCGAAGGAAACGGGACCGCACGTCAACCGCGTGTCGAGTTACGCGGTCGAGGTCTACGATCGGTGGGCATTCAATAACTCGGTCGACGAGAACGAGTCGAAGAAATTCAGGGATACGCTCAAAATCGCTTCCATGTTACACGACGTCGGCAAGGTCGCGATCTCCGATTTGATACTCAAGAAACCGGCTCGCTTCACCGAGGAAGAATACCGCATCATGCAGGGTCATACCTGGCTCGGCGCGAAGCTCTTCAACGAGATCGAGTCGCCCGTCGACAAGGTCGCGCGCGAGGTCGCGCTCACGCACCACGAAAACTGGGACGGTTCGGGTTATCCGGGAAAGGTCTCCGTGGACAACGGCGAACCTCTCAGGACGAATCCCTCTACGGGCAAGGCGGTCGGCCTCAAGGGCGAAGAGATACCGATAGCCGGGCGCATCGTCGCCCTGGCGGACGTATACGACGCGCTTTCCTGCAAACGCGTATACAAGGAACCCTGGGACGAGGACAAGGTTTTGTCGGAGATTAAGGGTCTTCGCGGCACCAAGTTCGACCCGGCCGTCGTAGACGCGTTCTTCGAGATCCTTCCCTCTATAAAGGCGATCCGCGACCGTTTCCCCGACGCGGAAGAAGCCTGAATCGACTCGCGGCGGCCGTTCAACCGAGCCGTTTTGCGAGTCGCGTGATCTCACGGTCCAGCGCGTTGGCGAAATCACGGACTTCTCGGGCTCCGAATTGTCCCGTTTTTTCGGGCATGTACCCGTTGTTGTACAAATCCATCATGAAGTTACGCATAGAAAGCCGTTCCCGGATATTCGACTCGGTGTAGGTCGTTCCCCGGTCGTTAATGACGGAAATCCCCCGGTCCACGAGGCGGCTCGCGAGCGGTATGTCCCTCGTTATCGCGAGGTCATGCCTTTCGGCGTGTTCGACTATGTAGTCGTCCGCGGCGTCCGGCGTCGCGTCCGCTATGACCATCTCGACGTCCGGAAACCCTTCCCGGGGGATATCCCTGTTCGCGACGAAAACGACCCGGTTCGCGTGGAGCGCCCCCCGCTTGCACGCGAGATCGCGTACCTGCCGCGGGCAGGAATCTGCGTCAACCCAGATTGTCACGGTTCGCCTTTTCCGCATCGCGGCAGCGACGCCAGATACGCCGTGCCGCTTCCGGCGAGGGAAGTCCGGGGAGCGCTTGCCGGAACGAAGTAAACGGAACCTTTCCCGGCACCGGAACGCCATCCGGAATCGGTTTGGCACGTTAGCTCCAGCGTGCCTTCCGTCACGAGAAGTATCGAAGGCGTTCCCGTGGGGATATCGACTGGTGTCGCCGTCGCCTCAAAAAGCGATAACTCGAAATCGGGAAAAGACGTGAGATATCGCTCGAGCCTGCCTGTCTTCGCCGGGACTTGAAGGATCTCCGGCAAGAACGGGGTAGGGTCGAGAATGTCGAGAAATTCGGATTGATTGACCGTCTTCGCGGTGAGTCCGCCTCGGATCACGTTGTCAGAATTGCTCATCAACTCGAGGGCTGTTCCGGACAGATAGGTATGCGGTACGCGCGGCTTGAGAAACAAGGCCTCTCCCGGAGCGAGCGTAAAGGAGTTCAGGTAGAGGGGGGCAAGAATCCCGACGTCATCGGGATAGTGTCCGCACAGATACGAGACTCGCTCGTACGGATCTCCTTCGAGCGATCTTGACTCCGCAACCCGACGGGCTTCGCTGACGACGGATCTTCCGTCCGTATCCGTCAGGGACAGCAATACGGACAAGAATACTCGATAGTCACGAGTTGCTCGCAGGCGTTCGAGCGCGCGGGTCAAGGGCGCGCAATTGATCGGCGACATCAGCGAAATGGATTCGGACACCTCCCTAAACCCGCACAGGCAGGTAAACGGCGTCAGGGCCATGACGAGCTCCGCCTTGCCGTTCCGGTCACGGTAGCATCGTTCGGGGGCGTCGTGAGGGATACCGGCCTTCGTTTCGCGCGCGAAACCGGATAAGGCGCTTTCCCGATCCGGGTGGACCTGGAGGGAGAGGGGACGCGCGGCGGAGAGAATCTTGAAGAGAAAGGGCAGGGTGGGACCGTAACGGAGGAACGCCTCGACGCCGAGCATCTGCTCGGGATATCGCTCGATGAGGGACGCGAGCGACATCGGAGACGAATCGCCGTACGATCGTTCCGCCTCAAGCGAGTGTCGGTCGATATAACAAGGAGCGAGGGGATGTGCTCCCATCCAGAGTTCGGCCGAGGGGCGACCTCCGTGATCGGCATTTCCGGTTACGTTCGCAATACCGTCGGTCGATCCCCAAGAATAGCGTTGGATAGGGCATGATAGGGCGAATGGATGACGCATATGAGATTATAACACCTGATCGATGCGGGAAATCATGCCCATCGCGAGCCGTTCGGCCTCCGCGAGCTCGTTTTTGTCAGGGGAATCGCGGTGTAGCGATTTTTCCTTGGTGTTTTCGTCGGCAAGGAGAATCCCGGCCAGTATCGCGATCTTGAGGGGATCCTTTACGGACGCGGCCTTCTCGATATGCGCGACCGTAGCGCGGTATTTGGCGTACACTTGCGAAAGATACTCGGGGGATTCGTCTGCCTGAATCGCGAACGACGCGCCAAGCAAGTCTATTTGCAGGCTGCCCTTGGCCATCCGCGGTGTGCCTGTCAGAATATGTCCATCTGGCCGTCAACGGGCGGGACGGTCGTACGTTCGATAGAAGAGTCCTGAAACTCCGGATTGATTTCGATATCAAGGGACAACGTATCCGGCGAGGACACTTCGGTATCCGAGGCGGGTTCGCCCGGTTCGATCTTGCTTTCCCGGTCCCGAACGGACGCGGGGGTATCGCCCGAAAACATGGAATCCTCGAACGCGCTCAAGCGGTCCAGCGCGTTGAGGATCCCCTCCTCGATCCTGCCTTGATCGTCCTTGAATCCCTGCACCAAGCTCTCGAGCTCGCTGACGTGCGATTGGAGGGCCGAAAGCTGGGATCTCAGCCGCGTGTTCTCGGCATCGAGAGACTGAATCTTCCCGACGGCCTTTTCCACGCGGTTTTCAAGAAGCCTGACCTGATCGAGACTAAGCACATTACGCTCCGAGCGCGCTCTTGGCGGTGGATACGACGGTCTTGAAAGCGGCCGGATCCTCGATCGCCATGTTGGAGAGCGCCTTGCGGTTGATTACGACGCCGGCCTTGGTAAGCCCCTCGATAAAGCGGGAGTAGGAAATGCCTTCCGATCGGACCGCCGCGTTGATACGCGAAATCCACAGGGTGCGCATGTCGCCCTTGCGGTCGCGTCGGGAAACGTACCCGTGTACGAGAGCCTTTACGACCGCGTCTTTCGCGGCCTTGAAGCTCGTGCCGCGCCTTCCGCGGAAACCTTTCGCCAGTTTGAGGATCTTTTTGCGGTGATCCTTCCGTTTGCTACCGTCTATTGCTCTTGGCATCTTGTTTCTCCTGAATAAAAATAATTAGCCGTACGGCAAGAGCTGCTTGCGGATCTTTGCCGAGTCGGCTTCCGCGAGGATACCGCCGTGGCGAAGGTTTCTCTTCCGCTTCGCGCTCTTCTTCGTAAGAATATGGCGAAGATTCATCTTCTTGTACTTGACCTTACCGGTCGCGGTGAAGGAAAAGCGCTTGGAAGCGCACCGTTTGCTTTTCATCTTGGGCATAGCCACTACCTCATCATTTTTTTGCTTTGGGAGCGAGCGTCATCGACATGAAACGGCCTTCCATCGTGGGCTGTTTCTCGACGACGTAATCGTCACCAAGCTTGCTTAATACGTCTTTAAGAACGACAAGTCCGAGTTCGGTGTGCGCGAGCTCGCGACCCCTGAACCGGATTGTAACCTTTACTTTGTCTCCGCCTTCGAGAAACTCTCGTACGTGCTTTGACTTGAAATCGAGATCGTGGTCGTCGATCTTCGGCTGCATGCGGATTTCCTTGAGTTCCTGCAGTTTCTGTTTCTTTTTGGACTCACGGAGCTTTTTCTCCATTTCGAAACGGTACTTGCCGTAATCAAGGATCTTGCAAGCGGGCGGGTTCGCCTGCGGTGCAACTTCGACCAGGTCAAGATCCTGTTCGCGGGCCATCTTCAGCGCCTCGAGGGTAGGGACTATACCCTTTTGCTCGCCGTTTTCGTCGATCAGCCTGACCTCTCGCACGCGGATTTGTTCATTAATCCGCAAACCTTTATTGTCCGCCAACGATCCCCCTTATATGCAGGTGTCTGCACGTCGTTCTCACGTAAAGTTACAGCTGAAAC
>JAEWMY010000004.1 GCA_023393015.1 Spirochaetota bacterium | reverse complement strand
GTGCATAATTATGCATAATATATGAATATGAATACAGCTTTTGGTCTTGTGGTAGTAGTAGTTCTCGTAGCGCTGGTAGTACTTACCGGAATTGAGAGCCGTCTGCCCGGGGCATGAGCGTTCGTTGCGTAACGAAACCCTCCGGAGACACCGGAGGGTTTTTTTTTGAATGTCCGGGATTGGTGCTATATACCTACCGGTAGGTATACAAGATGATAAAGGAGCAAGCTATGATCGAAGCGACAGGTGCCCAGATAGTGGTGAAATTACTCGAGCGTCAGGGAATCGAGACGGTCTCCGGCATTCCGGGCGGCTCGATATTGCCGTTGTACGACGAACTCGCCCGCAGTTCCATACGCCACGTCCTCGTCAGGCACGAGCAGGGCGGCGGTTTTATCGCCCAGGGCATGTCCCGGTCGACGGGAAAGACGGCCGTATGCCTGGCGACGAGTGGCCCCGGAGCGATGAATCTCCTGACGGCGATTGCTGATGCCCGATCGGACTCGATTCCCCTCGTCGCCATTACCGGACAGGTCAATACCTACTTGATCGGAACGGACGCCTTTCAGGAGGCCGACACCTTCGGATTATCGTTTCCGATCACCAAACACAGCGTGATGGTGAACTCTGCGGCCGAACTTCTCGAGGCCATTCCGCGCGCCTTCGCCCTCGCGGCGGAGGGCCGGCCCGGACCCGTACTCGTCGATATACCCCGGGACATCCAGCTTCAGACCGCGCGTTTCGAGGCGTGGCCGGAACCGGGCGTACCGGTCCGCGGGGCGGCGCGGTTTCGCGCCGAGGCGGAGGAATTCGCTGACGCGATCGACCGTGCGGCGCGCGCCTTGCTCGAGTCTTCTCGCCCGGTGCTCTATGCAGGAGGGGGTTGCAACAGCCGCGACGGCGCGGACGGGATCGCGCGGCTGCGCGAGTCGTTCCGCTTGCCGGTGGTGACGAGCCTCATGGGTATCGGCGCGGTCGCCTCGCGCGATCCCGAGGTCGCCGGAATGGTCGGGATGCACGGGAGCGTCGCGGCGAATCGCGCGATGCACGACTCCGATCTTGTTCTCGCGGTCGGCGTCCGTTTCGACGACCGGGCGACCGGACTCATCAAACGGTTCTGCCCGGACGCGAGGATCATTCACATCGACATCGACGCGGCCGAGGTCAACAAGATACTGCCCGCCGCGATATCCCTCGTCGGTGACGCGGAGTCGGCCCTGCCGGCGCTCGCTGCCCGCATCGACGAACTGGCAAGCGGTGCGATAGCTCCGGCCGGTGCGTCAGTCCCGGCAAGCGCCGACGGGAAACCAGCGATAACGCCGAATCCCGCGGCCGCGAAAGCGCGTTCGCGTGACCGCGCCGAGTGGCTCGGGACCATCGGCGCGATGAAGGCCGAGGCCGAGGCAGAACGGGAGCGCTTACCCGGTATCGGCACAGGTGACTATCCCCATCCGGGGGCTGTTATCTCGTCGATTCCCTCCTATGCCGACAAGGCCGGCTCCGACGGCGGGACCATCATCGTGACGACCGACGTCGGTCAGCATCAGATGTGGGCCGCCCAGTATTATCCCGTGAACGGTCCACGGAGGTTCCTTACTTCCGGATCGCTCGGGACGATGGGCTTCGGCTTGCCGGTCGCCATCGGGGCCGCGATCGCGAATCCCGGCACGCGCGTCGTGTGCATTTCGGGCGACGGTTCGATCATGATGAACGTGCAGGAACTGGCGACCCTCGCCGAGCTCGGCCTTGACGTTACCGTTCTCGTCTTCGACAACGGAGCCTTGGGCATGGTTCGCCAGCAACAGGACTTCATCTTCAAGAAGAATTTCTCGGCGTCCATCTTTGAGCGCGCGCCCGACTTGATCAGGATCGCGGAGGGTTTCGGCATAGTCGCGGTGTCGGCCGAGGAGCCGGGATGGGAAACGGTGGCCTTCGGCGGTTCAGGTCCGCGCTTCGTGCGATGCCCGATCAGGCAGGACGAGATGGTCTATCCCTTCGTCCCCGCCGGTCGCGCGAACGTCGAGGCGATAACCGGCGCCCCCGTCTTCGAAAACGCTTGAGTTAATCCGAGTACGGATGTATGATGAGTGTACCTACACGCATCGGGGAGGTATCTGCTCATGCATACATCCGGCATACGGCCAGGGCGGGTCGCCCGGATTGACCGCGTAATCGCGGGGCTGACACGCGCGCTCGCGCTCGCGCTCGCGCTCGCGTTGGTGACCATGGCGACAGGATGTTCGAGCAAGAAGGATATCCCGGCGCCGGTTCCCGAGGAAAAAAAGATACTTCTCGGTTTCTCCCAAATCGGCGCCGAAAGCGCCTGGAGGATGTGCAATACGCGATCCGTGAAAGAGGCGGCGACCGAGTACGGAATCCAGCTTATCTACGAGAACGCCGAGCAAAAGCAGGAAAACCAGATCAAGGCCCTCCGTTCGTTTATCGCCTATCAGGTCGACGTGATCGCCTTCGTGCCGATCGTGACCGACGGGTGGGATAACGTCCTGCAGGAGGCGAAGGACGCCGGTATCCCGGTATTGATTACCGACCGCAAGATCAACACATCTGACCCGAGTCTCTTCGCCGGTTTTATCGGCACCGACAGCCATCTCGAGGGGCGAAACGCCGCGCGGTTCATCCGCAGGAAATTCGAGGCGGCGAAGCGGAAGGGTTCCTTTCCCGACAGGCAGGTCCGAATACTCGAGTTGACCGGCACGGAGGGCTCGTCGGTCGCCATGGGTCGGGGCGAGGGCTTCCGCGCCGAACTGGGCGACGACCCGGGGTATGCGATCGCGCACAGCGAGTCCGGGGATTTCCTTCGCTCGAAGGGATACGAGCTCATGCTTTCGCTGCTCCGCGAGGGACTCGCGTTCGACGCCGTCTTTTCCCACAACGACAGCATGACGCTCGGCGTAATCGACGCGCTCAAGATCAGGGGCATCCGTCCCGGCAAGGACATCATGATCGTTTCAATCGACGCAGAGCAGGCCGCGATAGACGCCCTTCGCGCGGGCGAGGTGAATTGTGTCATCGAGTGCAACCCGAAAACCGGGCCGGTCATCATGGAGCTCGCGACCAAGCTCGCGCGAAACGAGACGATACCGCGACTTTTGCACGTCGACGAACAGGTGTTCACCGAGGACGACAACCTGCTTCTCGTAGAGCCGCGCGGGTACTGACGTGGCGGGGATACTGGACCGTGTCGAACGCCTTCTTCCCTTTCTCAAGAGTTACAGCATCCGAAGGAAGATCCGGGTTTCCTACGTCGTAATCATCGCCATAATGCTCCTTCCGTCGGTCACGAGCGTCGCCGTCTCCCTCTATCAAACCGCCCGCTACGACAGGATCATCACGAACGTGAGCAAGACGAACGAGCTCAACCAGATCGTGAAAATCGCCGTGACGAACGAGATATGGGACATCGTGGCGGGGAATATCCCGTTCGACGAGGGCGAGCAATACGTGATCATCAGGGACATCAACGCGCGTCTCGCCGAGATCAAGAGAACGACGATCGTGACGGGGAACCGGCAGATACTCGAGGTCGCCGGACGGGCGATGAACACCCTGTCGCGCTACGTGGACCGCATGGGCGTGCAGACCCGCGGCGGATTTCCGGTGAGCGAAAACGAGAAGATACTGGAGGAGGTTCGCGGCGTGTCGGCCCTCGTGTCGGACATCCTGCAGGATTTCATCGTCCTCGAGATCGAGGCGGCCGCGAGGACGAACGAGAGCATCAAGCGTTCGACGTGGATGCTCGCCATGCTCCAGATAGGCATCGTGCTGTTCGTCACGGCCTTCGCGATGTTCGCCCAGCGGTCGGTTTCGCGCAGCATCAACCGGCCCATCAAGGAGCTCGAGATCATGTCCAAGCGCATCGCCGACGGCGACCTTTCCGTCCGAGTCGAGGTGCCGCGCGTTCGCGAGCTCGACCGGTTGACCGAATACCTCAACGTCATGGCGGTCAAGATCCGCGAGCTGATCGAGACGAACGTGCGCGAGCAGAAGAACCTGCAAAAATCCGAGATGAAGGCGCTCCAGGCCCAGATAACGCCGCACTTTCTCTACAATACCTTCGACACGATCATCTGGCTCGCCGAGGCGCACCGGTACGACCAGGTAATCGAGATAACGCGCGCGTTCTCCAGTTTCTTCAGGATATCTCTCAACCGGGGCAAGGACTGGATCACCGTCGCGGAGGAACTGGATCACGTCAGGAGTTACCTTACCATACAGAAAATCCGCTATCGGGACATCCTCGACTACGAGATCGAAAGCGGGAGCGAGCTTTCCGAACGTCCGATCGTGAAGCTCCTCTTGCAGCCGCTCGTCGAGAACGCCCTGTATCACGGAATCAAGAACAAGCGGGGAAAGGGAATGGTGACCGTCCGCGTGCGGTCGGAGGGCGACAATATGGTTTTTTCGGTCGAGGACGACGGAATCGGCATTACCGACGAGCGGCTCGCGGATATTCGAAGGCAGATATCGGAGGGAGACGATGAGGATTCGATCAGCGACGTGTACGGGCTCTACAACGTCAGCAAGAGGCTCGACCTCTTTTACAACGGGGCCGCGCGGCTCGAGATCGAGAGCGCGTACCGCGAGGGCACGCGCGTCAGGTTCACCGTGCCGATGGCGGAGCGGGCGTGATTAGCGTTTTCCTCGTCGACGACGAGATCGTCGTGCGCGAAGGCATTCGCAACAGCATACCGTGGGACGACACGGAATACTCCCTCGTCGGCGAGGCGCCCGACGGCGAGATGGCGCTTTCGATCATGAAGGACCTGAAGCCGGACATACTCATAACCGACATACGCATGCCCTTCATGGACGGACTTTCGCTCGCCAAGATAATCAGGAAAACCCAGCCATGGGTGAAGATCGTAATACTTTCGGGGCATGACGAGTTCAAGTACGCGAAGGAGGCGATATCCATCGGCGTGGAGGAATACCTACTCAAGCCGGTATCGTCGTCGGACATGCTCGCGACGCTCGACAAGGTTTCGCGGCAGATCGCCGAGGAACGGATGAGCAAGAGGAAACTCGAGGCGCTCAGCCGGCAGGTCAGGACGTCGGAGGAGATCCTCCGGGAGCGATGGCTGTGCGACCTCGTGGCGGGCCTCGTGGCCACCGACGAGGCGATCGAGCGGGGCAGGGACGTCGGCGTGGACCTCATCGCGCACGGCTATATCGTCGCGCTCGTCGGGATATCGTCTGAGCCGGGCAAGTACTCCGGCGTCGCTACGGCGCGCACGGTCATAGCCGACCAGGTCGCGGGCCGGGGCGACGTCATCGCCTTCGCGCGAGACATGGATACGGTCGCCTTGCTCGTCAAGAGCAACGGGACGGAGTCCCTCGAGGAGTGCGTCTATACGATAGCGCAAGGGATAAAGTTCGAGATCGAGCGGAGTTCCGGATACGCCGTCACGATCGGCATAGGGTCTCCCGTCGACCGAGTCGGCGGCATACCCCGTTCCTTCGCGGACGCCGATCTCGCCCTCCGGCACCTTTCGCAATCGGGCAGGCGCAACATTCTCGGCATCGGGGACCTTCGCCCGGGCGAAGAGATCGACATATCGAAGCTGGACGGCGACCCGATCATAGACCGCCTGCGGTACGCCTCCGCGGGCGATATCGACGGTATAATCGAGGAGTACCTCGGGCTGCTCGGCGACAAGCCGGGTCAGGGCAATTTCATCTGGTACTACCTGATAGGGGATATCATCGTCGCGGCCTCGAAACTCGTCGAGGAACTCGGCGGCGACATACACGACGTATTGCCCGAATTCCTCCAGCACGAGCGCATCACCGAGATCGTAACCTCCCGCGAGACCTTCGGAACCGAGGTCAAGTCCCTTCTCGCCGCCGTCGTCTCGTTCAGGGAGTCCCGCATGCCGAGCAGGTATCGCGTGATGATAGACAAGGCGAAACAGTATATCGAGGTCCATTTCGCCGATCAGGACATCTCGCTCCATTCGGTCGCGTCGCACGTGAACGTGAGCCCGAATCATTTCAGCGCCGTCTTCTCGCAGGAGTCGGGAGAAAGCTTCATCGAGTATCTCACGCGTACCAGGATAGAACACGCGAAGTACCTGCTTTCGACGACGGGGATGAAGAACAGCGATATCGCCTACGAATCGGGCTTCGGCGATCCCCATTATTTCAGCTTTATTTTCAAGAAAAACACGGGGATGACGCCCAGGGAATTCCGCTCGGGCAAGTGAGACGAAAAAAAGAACCGGCCGCGCGTGCCCCCGCGCGACCGGCAAGAAGAGGATTCCGCTGGACGAGTCGGCACGACGTGCCGGCCCGTGCCCCGCGGCGCGACGAAGAAAACTGGCTGCTACTCACGCCATGATTGCATAGTACTCCCCGGTTCGCGGCAAGTACATGAGGTTTCTTAGGGACTTTCGTACGTTTCCTTAGGGTATGCCCCGACACGTGGGTTATTTTCCGGGAAAGGTGCGTTTTCTTACTCGCGGGGAACGGCGTGCGGCACGAGTCCGGCTTTCCCACGATACGCGTCGTGTGCTATACTGCGCCGCAAGGCGGTGCGAGATGATCAAGATAACGAGCGCGGAATTCGTAAAAAGCGCGACGCGTCCGAGCGAATACCCCGTGACGCGCGTTCCCGAGTTCGCCTTTTTCGGGCGTTCCAACGCGGGAAAATCGTCCCTCATCAACATGATCGTAAACCGGAAATCGCTCGTGAAAACCGGTTCCCGCCCCGGTATGACACGGCTCGTCAATTTCTTCCTCGTGAACGGGGCGTTTTCGTTCGTGGACCTTCCGGGATACGGGTATGCCGCCCGGTCGATCCGCGAGAACGAGGCCTTTGACCGGATGCTCGCCGAATACGCGTCCCTCAGGGAGAATCTCCGCGTGGTGTTTTTCCTGATGGACATGAGACGGGTACCCGGCGAGGTGGAACGCGACTCGGTCGCGTATTTCGAGGGTATGGGCCGCGAGGTGATACTCGTCGGCACCAAAGCCGACAAGATCGGCAAGAATGACGTCGTCAAGGCGCGACGTTCCTGGGCCTCGTATTTCGGTACGGACCCGGCGAGCATAATCGTGACCTCGGCCGAGAAGAACACGGGACGCGACGAATTCCTGCGCGCGGTTTCCTCCCGGCTCTAGGGGAGAGCGTCAGACGCCTTTCCCGATTTGCGCGAAGCGGTCGACGGGCAGGGTGTACATGATACCGGAGCCGGGCGCGACCAGGCACGGAAGGGACGATATCGAGTCCCGGATCGCCTGCGAGGTCGCCTTCTCGGAAAGGATGAGTACTTGTTCCTTTTCGGGCACGATGGTGACGCCGAAGAAGCGCTCGTCGTCGGGCTTTCCCGTGCCGCGCGCGTGGATTATCGTTCCGCCCCGCGCTCCCGCCTTTCTCGCGGCCGCCATGACGTCGTCCGCGTATCCGCGGTTCACGATTACCGTAATGAGCTCGTGATCGAATCTCGTTTCCACTTGCGTTCCTCCCAATGGTATGGCGTACGATATGCCGGACGACTTGCCCGCGAGGCGCGACCCTACGATCGCGTCCCATACCCGGGCGAACTCTTCGTCGCCGACGAGCGTTATCAGGACGTCCCGCTCGACGTCCGACAGCGCGAGCAGCCGAAGCAGGAGCGCGCTCGCGCTTCCCCTGCCGACGAGGACGGTCCCGCCCCGCGCCCCAGCCTTGCGCGCCACATCCGCGTACTTTTCCCCCAAACCGTGATTCACGATGGTAAGTATCTGTCGCGTATAGTTCAACGGGAAACCCCCTTGCGAGATGTGCGTTGCATCATGGCTTTCTCCTTTCGCGCGTACAGCCAACCGAGCAGCTGGATGCTTACGACGGGCGTAATCGCGATCATGGCGATGAGGCCGAAGGCGTCGGTCGCCGGGTTTCCCCCCGAGGCAGCGGACGCGCCAACCGTCAGGGGAAGGATAAACGCGCTCGAGACCGGACCGGTTGCGACGCTTCCCGAATCGAAAGCGACGGACGCGAAGAGTTTCGGCGTCACGAGCGTGAGCAGGACCGCGATCGCGAAAAGGGGCGCGATAAGGTACCAGACGGAGAAGCCGGCGAGGACCCGCCACATCGCGAGCGAGACTCCTCCCGCCACGCCGAGGGCAATCGTCGCGAAGACGAGCGGCCTTCTGACGTTTCCAGAGGAGACTTCCTCTATCTGTTCCGTCAGCACCCACATCGCCGGCTCCGCGCAGACGATGATCGCCCCGAATACGCAACCGACGGGAATGAGCAGCCAGTTATTCCCGAGCGCGCCGATCGCCGCGCCGACCGCGCGGCCCGCCGGTATGAAACCGGCGTTCGCGCCGACGAAGAAGAGTATGAGACCAATCCACGCGTATACGACGCCGAAGACGACGCGGCGCGTTTGCGCGGGAGGCATCTTGATGAGCGTGACCTGGAAAAACGCGAAAAGCACGACGAGGGGAAGGAGCGACGCGGAAACGTTTTTAACCGTCGACGGAAAGGCGCGAAGGATGTCCGCCGGAGCGGGGAGCGCGGTCGTCCCGGTCGCGGCGGCGGAAACCGCATGAGAGTCCGATCCGCCCGTACCCGAAAAAAAGAAAGCCACCGCGGTCATCGCGAAGATCGGGCCGATGGCCGCTATTCCGGTCGTCCCGAAGCTGTCGTCTTCCGCATCCTTACCCCCCCGAACGTTCGCGACGCCGATACCGATCGCGATGTAGAAGGGCACGGTGAGGGGGCCCGTCGCGGCGCCCGAGGCGTCGAAGGCGATGGCCACGAGGGTTTGGTCGACGCGCGAGGCCAACAGGAGCGCGATGCCGTAAAAGACGATGACGATGAGGCGAAAAGGGATTCTCAACAGTATACGGAGCATCGAGAGGGCCAAAAAGAGGCTGATGCCGCCCGATACGGCGAAAACGAGCGATCTCGAGGAGATAATCCCGGTCACCGACTCGACCATGTCGCCCTGAACGCGTAGATTCGGCTCCGCGATGGTGACGATGAAGCCGGACACAGCGAGGGCCGCGAGTATTAACGGCAGTTTTCTGGTCCTGGTAAGGGCTGCCCCGATGAGGGATCCCGCCGGCACGATGCTGAGGTCCGCGCCCGCGACGAAAACCGCGAGACCCGCGACGACAAGGAGAGAACTCACGAGGAAGGCGACGAGGGTCGCGGCGGGTATCGGCGCTACGGTGAGATGAAGAACCAGAACGACGACGTCGACAGGGAGTATGGCGAGCGCGGTGTCTTTCAGCTTGTGGGTGAGATTCATCCTGATTCCATCGTATCATCTCTTGACAAGCTAGGCAAGATTCTGGCAGTATATATTATGGAAGCACGTACAATCTTTCTGAATATCTCCCCCCTCGATCATCGTTATTCCCTCTCAGAGTCCGCCGCCTTCGAGCGCCTTTCCGCGCATATCTCGGAGCAGGCTGCTATCGTTTCCTGCGCGCGCGCCGAAATCGCCCTCGTGAAGGCGCATCTCGCCACGCGCGGAGAGCTCGACGCGGCGACGGAACGCGAACTCGACCGGGTCGCGGAGACGATCGATCCCTCGCGCGTGTACGCCGAGGAAGAAAAGACAAAACACAACATACGGGCGCTCGTGAACGTCCTGAAGACGATGGTGAGCGAGCGCGTCGCCCCCCTCGTGCATCTCGGCGCGACGAGCGTCGACATACTCGACACGGCCCTCTCGGTGCGCGTTCGCGATTGCGTCAAGGACGTTATCCTGCCAGAGCTCCGCGAGCTCGAACTCAAGCTCTGCGAGATCGCCGCCCGGGAGGCCGAAACCCCCGAGGTCGGCCGTACGCACGGACAGCACGCCGTCCCGATAACCTTCGGCTTCGCGATGGCCGAGTACGTCAGCCGGCTCGGCAAGTCGATCCTCGAGATAGAGACGAGGGCCGAAGGACTCGCCGGCAAGCTCGCGGGCGCGGTCGGGGCGTACAACGCCACGAGCATGATCGTGCGCGACCCCGAGGACCTGGAGCGCCGCTACCTTTCGTACCTCGGCCTCAAGCCCTCCGAGCACTCGACCCAGCTCGTCGAGCCCGAATACCTCCTGCGCCTGCTTCTCGAGTGCAACGTCGCCTTCGGCGTGATAGCGAACCTCGCGGACGATCTCCGCAACCTCCAGCGCTCCGAAGTGGGAGAGGTTTTCGAGTATTTCAGCGCGACCCAGGTCGGCTCGTCAACGATGCCCCAAAAGCGCAACCCGTGGAATTCCGAACACGTCAAGAGCCTCTGGAAGGCCTTCGCCCCGCGCGTGATGACCTTCTTCATGGATCAGATATCCGAGCACCAGCGCGACCTCACGAACTCCGCGAGCCAGCGATTCGTCGCCGACTACCTCGCGGGCTTCACGCTCGCCGTCTCGCGCATGAAGAGCGTCGTTTCCGGCGTACAGGCGGACCGCGAGGGCATGGCGAGGAATCTCGCGAACGCGGGCGGCAAGGTGCGGGGAGGCGTTCTCGCCGAGCCCGCCTACATCCTGCTCGCCGAGTCGGGCGTCTCGGACGGCCACGAGGTAATCAGGAAAATAACGCTCGACGCCGAGACGCGCGGGGTTACCTTCTACGAGGCGCTCAAGGCGAACGCCGACGCCTTCGGCAGGATCACGGCCCGGCTCGAGAAGCTCGGCGTGCGGGATCCGGCGGGCTTCTTCGAGAATCCCGAGCGGTATCGCGGGCTCGCGGCTGAAAAGGCCGGCGCGCTCGCGGCGAAATACCGCGCGTTGATGGAAGGGGCCTCGGGGCCGCTGACATGACGATGACCGGCTGAACGGGAACCTCGCGGTTCCGGGCAGCCGGTTTTTTGTATCCGTTTATATTGGAGGTATATATGATAGAACTGAAAGAAACCCTTTCCTACGACGACGTGCTCCTCGAACCCGGTTACTCCGAGGTGCTTCCGCGCGAAACCGACGTCGGAACCATTCTCGTTCGGGACGTGAGACTGAACGTTCCGGTCATTTCCGCCGCCATGGATACCGTGACCGAGGAGAAGATGGCCGTCGCGCTCGCCCTCGAAGGCGGCGCCGGCGTCATCCACCGCAACCTTTCACCCGAGACCCAGGCCGAGCAGGTCTCGAACGCGAAACGCTATCTCAACTGGGTCATCGAGTCTCCCGTCACCGTGGAGGACGACCGTACGATCGGCGACGTCAAACAGATCATGACGCGCTATAACGTATCAGGGCTTCCCGTCATCACCAAGGACGGAAGGCTCGTCGGAATCATCACCGGGCGCGATCTCCGCTTTTGCCGGGACGACAGCCTCTTCGTACGGGACGTGATGACCAAGGATATGGTCGTCACCGAGGGAAAACCGAGCGTCGACGACGCGCGCCGGAAATTCGACAAGCACCGCATCGAGAAACTTCCCGTCATCGACCACGACGGGCACCTTACCGGGCTCATCACCGTGAAGGACATGGAAAAGCAGGAGATGTTCCCGAGGGCGGCGCGCGACAAGAAGGGTCGGCTCATCGTCGGGGCGGCCGTCAGCAA
Source organism: Spirochaetota bacterium (assembly GCA_023393015.1). Classification (GTDB taxonomy): domain Bacteria; phylum Spirochaetota; class Spirochaetia; order Treponematales; family Treponemataceae; genus Teretinema. The sequence goes on along the minus strand of JAEWMY010000004.1, from coordinate 8,170 downwards.
CAACGACTGGTCGGTCCGCATTCCGCTCCTTCTCGAGGCGAAGGTCGACTTCGTCGTCTTCGATACCGCGCACGGTGATTCCAAGGGCGTCATAGAGGCGGTCAGGGCGCTTCGCAAGGCCTATCCGGAGCTCCCCGTCATCGGCGGGAACGTCGCCACCGCCGCCGGTACGAGGCACCTCATCGAGGCCGGCGTGGACGCGGTCAAGGTCGGCGTGGGCCCCGGTTCCATCTGCACGACTCGCGTCGTTTCCGGCGTGGGCGCGGCCCAGTTTTCCGCCGTATGCGAATGCGCCGAAGAGGCCTCGAAGTCGAATATCCCGATTATCGCCGACGGCGGCATAAAGTTTTCGGGCGACATCTCGAAGGCGATCGGAGCCGGCGCGAACGCCGTCATGATCGGCAACCTATTCGCCGGCCTCAAGGAGGCTCCCGGACGCGAGATCATCTTCGACGGACGCATCTACAAGGAATACCGCGGAATGGGTAGCCTCGGAGCCATCAAGGACGGCTCCGGCGACCGTTACGGCATCGCCAAGGACGAAACCCCGGTTCCCGAGGGCATCGAGGGGCGCGTTCCCTACAAGGGCGAGCTCAAGAGCTTCCTCCACCAGATGGTCTCCGGATTGCGCAAGGGCATGGGATATTGCGGTTGCAAGACCATTGAGGAATTGAAGAAATACCGGAAATTTGTTAGGATTACGGCGTCAGGCCTTCGCGAGAGTCATGCCCATGACGTCACCATAACGCAGGAGGCGCCGAACTATTCTCGCTATTAAGTAGGTGTACATGAACGTAGTCGTTATCGGGGCCCAGTGGGGCGACGAGGGAAAGGGCAAGATTGTCGATTATCTTGCCTCGGAGTCCCAGTGTATCGTGCGGTTTTCCGGCGGGGCGAACGCCGGCCACACGATTGTGTCGAACGGCGTCCAGTATGCCTTGCATCTGGTGCCTTCGGGGATCCTTCACCCGAATAACGTCGTGTACCTCGGCGCGGGCATGGTCATCGACCCGGACGCCCTCTTCACCGAGCTCGCCATGCTCAAGGAGCGCGGGATCGACTGGGAGGGCCGGGTGTTCATATCCGACAGGGCCCATATCGTCCTGCCGAAGTACCGCGAGATGGACAAGGCCCGCGACGCCGCCCGAAAGCGCCCTATCGGCACGACCGGACGGGGAATCGGAACGACCTACGCGATGAAAAGCGAGCGCGACGGCATCCGCGTCGCCGACCTGACCTGGAAAGAAAAGATGGACGAGCTCGAGGACGGCGACCGCGCCTTTCTCGCGCCCTTCCTCGACCGTTTGCTTTCGATGAAGGTGAACCTTACGAGCGAACTCTGGAAGGCGCGGGGCAAGAAGGTTCTCTTCGAGGGCGCCCAAGGCGCTCTCCTTGACCTCGATCTCGGCACCTATCCCTACGTATCCTCGGGATTCTCCTCGTCGTCCGGAGCCGCCGTCGGCGCCTGTATCGGGCCGCGAGCCCTCGACAAGGTTCTCGGCGTCTTCAAGGCCTATTCGACGCGCGTCGGAAACGGCCCGATGCCGACCGAGTTCGACGCCGAAAGCCAGAGCGAGCTCTACCGCTTCGTGCGCGAAACGGGCAGGGAATACGGCGTTACGACCGGTCGTCCCCGCCGCTGCGGGTATCTCGACCTCGTGGCCCTCCGGTACGCCTGCCGGTCGAACTCGATCGACGAGCTCGTGCTGACGCATCTTGACGTGTACGACACCCTCTCCGACATCGAGGCCTGCGTCGCGTACGACATCGGCGGAACCGTGACCGAGGAATTCCCCGCGTCCATCGCCGATCTCGAGAACGCGAAGCCCATTTTGAAGCATTTCCCCGGTTGGAAGACCTGTCTCAAGGACTGCCGTTCCTACGATACCCTTCCGTCCGAGGCGAAGGCCTATGTGGATTTCATCAGCGAGTATTGCGGAACGAAAATAGGCATCATTTCCGTCGGATACGACCGGCACGATACCTTTATCCTCGACAAGGTATGGTAGCCCGCCCGTATTCGCCCGGCGGGACGAATCATGACGGGACGGCTCTTGACGGGGCCTTTCAAGGCCCTTGTTTCGGTATTTGGTTGACGGAGACGGGAACTGCGCATATTATAGAATAAATGAAAGTGACGGATGCAAGACTTGCGTTCGTCGCTTTTTTTTTGCATCTGCTTGTATGTGACATTATCACATAGTCTGTCAATAAGACTGTTACCGAACGGTCATACCGTGGATTACCAGTCAGAGTATCGTAGGGGGAGACACGCATGGAAACGATCAAGGATCTCGGGACATATACGCTGACCGCACTGCTGGAAAACAGCCTCGCGAAGTTCGCCGAACGACCCGCCCTGGCTTTCGTGGGGGAGGAGCCGATAACCTACGCCGAGGCGGGACGCAGGATCGACCGCTTCAGGGATCTCCTGTATTCCGCGGGCGTTGAACGCGGACAGCGCGTCGTGCTGTTCGGCCCGAGCTCTCCCAACTGGGGAATAGCCTATTTCGCCATCGTTTCCCTCGGGGCGATCGCCGTGCCCCTGTTGCCCGATTTCAGCGCGAAGGAAGCCGACGCTTGCGTGCGCCATTCGGGAGCCGAAACCCTCGTCATAGCGACAAGGCTCGCGGACAAGATTCCCGATCCCGCGGCCCTTGGGATCGCGCGCGTGTTCCGCCTTGACGACCTCGAATTGCTCGTCGGCGAGGCCGTACGCGACGCGAGCGACACCGGGCGCGCCGCCGGCGAGGAGGATACCGCCTCTATCATCTACACGTCCGGAACGACCGGCCGCTCGAAGGGAGTGGAGCTCAGCCACAGGAACCTCGCGTTTACCGCGATAGGCGGGCAGTTCTTCCAGCGCATCAACAAGCTCGACGTCGGCCTTTCCATCCTGCCGATGTCCCACGTCTACGAGTTCACGATAGGTTTTTTGATGTTCTTCCTGAACGGCGCCTGCGTGTACTACCTGGACAAGCCGCCCGCCGTCACCACGCTCTTGCCCGCCCTCGCGAAGGTGCGGCCGACGATCATGCTCAGCGTGCCGATCATCATGGAAAAGATCTACAAGAACAAGATCGTTCCGACGTTTACCTCGAAGCCCCTCGTGGCGAAACTCTACGGGATTCCGCCGTTTCGCGTTCTCTTCCACCGGCTCGCGGGCAAGTCGCTCAAGCGGACGTTCGGCGGAAGGATCAAGTTCTTCGGAATCGGCGGCGCGAAGGTCGATCCCGTCGTGGAACGATTCCTGAAGGAGGCCCGTTTCCCGTACGCCATCGGGTACGGGCTTACCGAAACCTCGCCCCTGCTCGCGGGTTCGGGTCCCTCCATCACGGTGCCGGGAACGATCGGCCCGACGATGCCCGGCGTGGAGCTCAGGATAGCCGATCCCGATCCGGTTACCGGCATCGGCGAGGTGGTGGCGCGCGGCCCGAACGTGATGAAGGGCTACTATCGCGATCCCGAGCTGACCGCGACGGTGATCGATTCCGACGGCTGGTTCCGTACGGGCGACCTGGGGGCGATGGACGAGAAGGGCCGGCTTGGCCTCAAGGGCAGGTCCAAGAACATGATTCTCGGCGCCTCGGGGGAGAATATCTATCCCGAGGACATCGAGTTCGTTCTCAATCAGCATCCGTTCGTAGCGGAATCCCTCGTCGTCGAGGGCGAACACTCCTCGCTCGTGGCGCTCGTGCAGATAGACGAGGAGAAATTCGCGAAGGAGGCGCGTCTCCGCGCCGAGCGCGAGGCCGCGCGCCCTGAAAAGGGCGACATGGGACACCAGCTGCAGGCGATGGGAGAGGCCGTCGGCGGCGCCATGCACGGCGCAATGAACGAGATGGGCCAGATACTGCAGTACAAGCGCGAGGAGATCATGAACGAGATAAAGTTTTTCGTGAACGAAAACGTGAACCGCATCTCGCGTATCGACCGGGTCGAGCTCATCGAGGCCTTCGAGAAAACCGCGAGCCAGAAGATCAAGCGGTATCTCTATTCGCTTAAGAAGACGCTTTCAGGCGGTTCCAGGGGCAACGCCTAGCGCGCGAGCGCGTGCTATCTCTGGAGCGTGAAGCGGACCGGGTAGCGGAAACGAACCGCTACCGGCTTTCCGTTCGCGAGCGCCGGCTTGCAGCGCATACCCGTCAACGCCTCGACGGCGGCCTCCGCGAAGCCGTAGCCGGGATCCTTGAGGACCCGTATCATGCGGACGGCACCGCCGGCGTCGATGAACAACTCGAGATACACGACCCCCTCGATTTCCTGCCTCAGGGCGAGCGAGGGATACCGTATTCTCGACAGGATCTCCTTGGTCGGTATCTCGGGCACGACGGAAATCTTGTGCTGCGGCAGGTAGTCGGCCTCGTCGTCGCGCGTCTCGACGACCGCCTCGTCGGTGGTTACGACGCGTTCCGAGGCGACCGGCTGGTTCGATACGAAGGTTACCGGCGTTTCGGGCGGCGGCACGTATTCCTCGACGTCGACGAGTTTCAGGACGCGATACTCTGAAGGATCTTCGTCGGCCGCGGCCGGGGCCGCGACCCGCGCGAAGACGAGGATTCCGGCGTGAAAGAGGGCCACTGCCGCGACTATGATAGCGCCGCGGTGCCTGACGATCCATCTTTTCATCGGATTTCTTCCTTTACCACGAAGCTCACCACGCGGTGCTGGAGCCGCTGTAGGACCGAAACGGCGGTGTTGACGTGCCGGTAGGGAACGTTGCGGTCGGCGATGACGTGCACGCGCGTTCCCGGCTTTTCGGCGAGCCGTTCCGCGACGGCGAGCTCGAGGGCGTTCCCGTCGACAGTCGCCCCGTCGATCGAGATCGCGCCCGAGCGCTCGATCCATATCTCGAGGTTTTCGGCGTCCTGCGTGCGCTCGAGTTCCCTCGCCTCGCAGTATTCGATCTTGACCTCGTGCCGTTGGTTGATGAGCGAGATGAGCATGATGAAGATGAGCAGGAGAAAGCCGATGTCGGACATCGACGACATCGGTATGATCGGCTTTCGTTTCGAGCGCTTCAGGCGTATCACGATTCGGCCTCCGTCATCCGGAACGAGAAGTTTTCGATCTTCATCGCCCTGACCTCGTGTATCACCGAGATCACCGCCCCGTACGGAGCGTCGGGATGCACCTCGAGGAGGAAGGTCATATTCGGGTATTCGGAGAGTCGTTCCGACGATCTTTCGCGGAGCGTCGGGACGTCTATCTCCTTGCCGTCCATCGAGATCGTACCCGCCGCAGAGACCCGGCATCTCAGGAGCTCCTGCGTCCGCACGACGCGCGCCTTTTCGCGGTCGGGAAGGTTCAGGAGGAAACCCTTGTTGACGTTGAATCCCGCGATCACTATGAAGAAGATGATCAGGAGAAACGAAAGGTCGTTGAGGGATCCCGAGTTCGAGGGATCGTCGGGTTCCCGCCTCTTGCGAATGCGGATCATCGCGTCTCTTCCCCGCGTTCCTGCGTCTTGAGGATCGCCGAAACCATGTCGCTCACGGCCTTCGTCACCTCTGCGGCGAAGGTGTCGACGCGCTGTACGAGAAGGTTGTACGAGATGAGCGCGACGATCGCTATGATCAAGCCGAACACGGTGGTGATGAGCGCCTCGTAGATTCCGTTCGCGACGAGCTGCGCGTTCACCTCGGTCGCGCTCGCGATCGATTTGAAGGCGCCTATCATGCCGGATACCGTCCCGAGAAAGCCCGTGAGCGGCGAGAGCGAGGCGAGGGCGGTGAGGTAGTTGAAACCGTTCTCGCATCTCCTGATCCGCTCCTGCGCCTCGGCTTCGGCCGCCTTTTCCATCCGCGTCTCGCCCCGGTTGGCGCTTTGCGCGACTGCGAGGAGAATCGACGCGGAGGTATTCTTGCGCGGCTGTGCCGCGAGTTCGTCGACCGCCTCGGCGAGCCTTCCCCGTTCGATGAGGCTGATGACGTGGTTTTTCAGGTCGGCGACGCGCATGTTGTGCCAGTACAGGTATATGACGCGTTCGACCGCGAGGGCGACCGTCGCGACCGAAAACGCGAGAAGGGGCCACATGAATACCCCTCCGAGCTCGAAAAGGCCCAAAACGCTCCATCCGTTTTCCATGTCAGTTTCCCCCCGTCAGGTATAAATAGTAAAACATCCGTCCCATCTCTTCCCAGTCCCTCCACAGCGTTCCGGTGTCCCGTACGTCGCGGAGTTCGGCGGGCAGTTCGCGTTCGCTGTAGAGCGTGTCCCACCGAAGCCCTTCGCCCTTTATAAACCGCTTCGCGCCGTTCGATTCCCCGTCCGCCGGCTCGGCGCCTTCGGCGTAGCCGTACATCTCGGGAAAGAGAAGGGTCCCCGCCGCGTGCCGAAAGGACGCCTTCCGGTATTCCTCGTCTTCCGTGTCGTAGAGGGGAAACTCCCGCCCGTCGAGTCGCGTTCGCAAAAAGCCGCACGCTGAACGAATCCTGAGCAGTCTCCGGTCGAGCAGGTTCAGCGCGTCGTTCCCGCGGAGGAGCGCGTCCCGGTACCGGACGGTCGCCTTCGTCGCGCGGGCCGGAATGACCGGTTCGGTCACGCGAACGGACCAACCGTCGCCTTTTCTTTCAGCGACGAGTCGACCTTCGCACGATATCTCGGCCTCGGTCCATCCGTCATGCCAGTTGTCGAACCACTTGAGGTCCTCTACGAGGATCGACGTCTCGCCGTCGGTTCCGCCGCTTCTGTCGGCGCCGTCGGCACTCTCCCGGTCGACGATGCCGGTAAACGAGACCTTCGAGTCGGCGTCGAGCGCCAGGGTGACGGAATCGCCGGAGCGCCTCAGGGACTGCCAGATAATCGTTTCCGGAGGCGGCGCGCTCGCGCAGCCCGCTGCCGCAATCGGTGCGGTCGCGGCCGCGAAAACGAGCGCGATCGCCTTCGTCGTTACGCGACGGGAGCGGAGTACGTCGTGATCCCGCTTCGATGTCATGTTCATGCTATCCTCCCCCTTTCCTAGTAACTGAGCTTGTAACCTACCGAGACAACCGGGATGCCGATATTGAAATCCGCGTTGGAACTGTCGGCGATCTCCTCTCCCGTGTATTCGTCATACGTCGTTCCGCCCCTCGGTTTGTACAGGTTGACGAGTATGTCCTCGGCGCCGATGTAGTATTCCCAGCGCAACTTGGAGTTCTTGTAATAGTTCGAGAAGGATATCCTCAGGTCGATCGGGCAGGAGATTTCCGTCCTGAGGGTATCGCTGTAAAAGGAAGTGCTCCGGTACCGTTCGATGACCTGTCCTTCGTAGGCGACGGGATACATCTCGCTCACCCCGAGCCGCCTCTTGGGCATTCCGGTGGCGAGCGTGCCCATCAGGCTGATCGTCCAGCCTGGCGCGGGCCGGTAATTGAGCACGAGGTTGAGCGTGTGGAAACGGTGAAAGCTAGGGTAGTACCACTCGTCGAGGGGATCCCCGTGGGCGGTCTGGTTCTCGTCGACAGTCGGTTCGGTCGGGTTTTTGTACCTCGCGTACACGAAGGAATACGAAAGGTATCCGTCGAGGTATCTGCCCGACTTCTTCCGGAGCATCAGGTCGAATCCCGCGACGTGTCCGAGTCCGTCGTCCTTTATGCCTATGTCGTATTCGCCCAGGGTCCCGTTCGGGAACACGGTGATATAGAGACGGTTCAGGTAATACTTGTAGTACGCCTCGAGCCTGAAGGACCAATCGTCGGGGAACGTCGCCTCCGCCCCGATCACCTGGAAGAGGGCGCGGTCGGGCTTGATCCCGAAATCCCCGATTTCGTACCTGTCCTCCGCCGCGAGCATGTGCGTCGGGAACTTGGAAAAGAGTCCCGCTCCCGCGGAGAAGGTGAGCCGTTCGAGGAACCCCGAATTGACGATCGGAGTCCAGCTCGCCGAGGCCCTCGGGCTCACGACGGGATAGGTGTTGATGTCGAAGGCGTCGTTCCAGAGGTAGAAGTGCTCCACGCGCGCGCCTATCTCGCCGGAGAGTGAACTGTTCTCGCCTCCGAACGACCACAGCGCGTACGCCGAGGAATTGAGCACGCGATTTCCCTCCGCGTCGAGGCGGTACGAAAGCTCGGTGAGTTCGAGATTGCCCGGCGAGATTTCAAGGACGTCCCAACCCGAAAATTCCTCCTCGACGGAGGCGAACTGGGCGACTCCCTCGACGCCGAAAGTGAGGAAGCCCGTCTTGGAC
>JAEWMY010000044.1 GCA_023393015.1 Spirochaetota bacterium | reverse complement strand
CAGTAGTCGAGCGCGGGCTCGAAGCAGGCGTAGGTCTTGCCCGTGACCGCGTTCTTGATCTCGTCGAGCCGGTAGCCGAGCGCTATCTTCGCGGCGACCTTCGCGATCGGGTAGCCGGTCGCCTTGGAGGCGAGGGCGCTCGAGCGCGACACGCGCGGGTTCACCTCGATGACCGCGTACTCGAAGGAATCCGGGTGCAGGGCGTACTGCACGTTGCATCCGCCCTCGACGCCGAGCGCGCCGATGATGTTGAGCGCGCTCGACCGGAGCATCTGATGGTCCTTGTCCGAAAGCGTCTGGCTCGGGGCGACGACGATGGAGTCTCCCGTGTGCACGCCGACGGGGTCGAAGTTTTCCATGTTGCAGACGATGATGCAGTTGCCCGCGCCGTCGCGGATAACCTCGTACTCGATTTCCTTCCAGCCCGAGATGCACCGCTCGATGAGTACCTGTCCGACGCGCGAAAGGGAAAGTCCGTTTTTGGCGATTTCCTCGAGCTCTCCTTCGTTCGCCGCGATGCCGCCGCCCGAGCCGCCGAGCGTATACGCGGGCCTGACGATGACGGGAAAGCCGATCTCGCGCGCGAAGTCGCGGGCGTCTGGCCACGTGGTGACGACCTTGCTCACGATGCACGGCTCGCCGATCGACTCCATCGTGTCCTTGAAGGCCTGTCGGTCCTCGGCCTTCTTGATGGTCTCCGAGGTCGTGCCGAGAAGGGCGATGCCGCGCGTGTCGAGCCAACCGGAGTCGGCGAGTTCCATCGCGAGGTTGAGCCCGGTTTGTCCGCCGAGCGTCGGGAGTATCGAGTCGGGCTTTTCGAGCTCGATGATGTTCTTGAGGGTGTCGACGGTCAGCGGCTCGATGTAGACCTTGTCCGCGACGTTCGCGTCGGTCATGATCGTGGCGGGGTTCGAGTTGACGAGCACGACCTCGAGGCCTTCTTCCTTGAGCGCGCGGCACGCCTGCGTTCCCGCGTAGTCGAACTCCGCGGCCTGCCCGATGATGATCGGTCCCGAGCCGATGACGAGTACCTTCTTGATCGATTGATTGAGCGGCATCAGGAGGCCTCCTTGCTGGCCGTGAGGGGTTTCGACCCGGCGGTCGACGTGGCGTCTATCGCGGAGATGAATTCGTCGAAGAGGTACGCGGTTTCCCGCGGCCCGGGGCTCGCCTCCGGATGGAACTGCACCGACGAGACGGGGCGTCCCTTGAAGCGGAGTCCCTCCACCGTGCCGTCGTTCACGTTGACGTGGCTGATCTCGGCGACCGCCGGGTCCACGGAATCGGGTCGGACGCAATAGCCGTGGTTCTGGCTAGACATGTACACCTTGCCGGTCGCGAGGTCCTTGACCGGATGGTTCGCGCCGCGGTGGCCGAACTTGAGCCGCTCGGTGTCGAAGCCCGCGGCGAGGGCGAGCAGTTGGTGGCCGAGACAGATGGAAAAGAGGGGGAGCCCGGAGTTCATGAGCTCGCGGATATGCCTGAGGATGCCGGAACAGTCCTTGGGGTCGCCCGGTCCGTTCGAGAGCATGATCCCGTCGGGTTCGGAGTCGAGTATCACGTAGGCCGGCGTATCCCAGGGCCAGACGGTAACGGAGCAGTCCCGTGCGACGAGCGAGTTGACGATGTTCCGCTTGGCGCCGAAGTCGAGGAGGGCGATTTTCCGCGTCCCGTTTCCGATCGTCTCGGGGTGGCTTCTGCTGACGCGGATTACCCCGTGCCGCACCGAGTAGCGCTTGATCTCCTCGAGGCGAATCGAGACGTCCAGGGGCCTTTGGCAGGTGATGAGCCCGTTCATCGTGCCGGCTTCGCGGAGCTTCCGGGTAAGGGCGCGCGTGTCGATCCCCGAAAGGATCGTGACGCCGTGATCGGCGAGGTACTCGTCGAAGGGACGGGTCGAGCGGAAATTGCTCGCGAAGGGGGCGATTTCGCGGACGATGAGGGCCGAAATCCAGGGACGGCTTGATTCGGTGTCTTCCGGGTTGCTTCCATAGTTACCTATCATGGGGTAGGTCAGGACGACCGCCTGTCCCTCGAAGGAAGGGTCGGTAACCGTTTCCCCGTAGCCCGTCATACCGGTCGTGAAGACTACCTCGCACAGGGTCTCTTTTTCTTCCCCGTGGAACTGTCCCTCGAATACGGTGCCGTCCGCAAGAATCAAGTATCCTTTCATCGGTTCCTCTTTCGGGATGTCCCGACACGGCGTCGGTTTCCCGTTTATGAAGGAAACGTATCAGGAATTTAAAATAATGGCAATAAAGCAAAAAAAGATCGGTTTCCAGGACAAACTCAAGAAAGGACGTCATATTTACGGAAAAAAGTGAAAAATAAGTAACGAAAAACACAAAATAGGACGCGAAATTAACTTTGAAAACGTATAGCAAAGAAAAAGCAATATAAAAAACGAAAAAAACGATAAAAAGACATCGGAAATTCGGCATTTCGGAAGCGGTACACGCGCAAAAAAAAAGAGCGGAAACCCCGCCCTTTTTTACAATCATACAGTTCGTCGCGCGAAATTATCAGTATCTGGACAGATAGCTGTCGATTTCCCACTGGGAGACGCGCGTATTGTACTCGTCCCACTCCAGTTCCTTCGCCTTGACGTATTTCTCGAAAATATGGTCGCCCAACACTTTCTTGACGAAGGGATCTTTTTTCATCTCCTGCACGGCTTCCCAGAGGTCGCCGGGGAGGTTGTCGATCTTGCTCCGCTTGCGGGCGGCCGCGGACATCTCGTAGATGTTTCCGTCTACGGGTGCCGGCGGTTCCAGTTTTTCGCGGATGCCCTCGAGACCCGCCGCGAGAACGAGGGCGAGCGAAAGGTAGGGATTCGCCGCGGGATCGGGACTGCGGAGCTCGACGCGTGTCGCGTGGCCTTGCGCCGAGGGGACGCGGACGAGCGGGCTCCGGTTTCTCGCCGACCAGGCGATGTAGACCGGGGCCTCGTAGTCGGGAACGAGCCGCTTGTAGGAGTTGACGAGCGGATTGAGCACCGCGGTCATCCCCTTGATGTGTTTCATGATGCCCGCGATGAAATGGTAGGCGACGGGCGAAAGCCCGTACTTGTCCGACTCGCTCGGGAAGGCGTTCTTCTTTTCGCTCGAGAGGGAGAGGTTAAGGTGCATGCCGGAGCCCGCGATGCCGAAGATGGGCTTCGGCATGAAGGTCGCGTGGAGCCCGTGGTGTTGGGCGATCGTCTTGACGGCGAGCTTGAAGGTCATCATGCGGTCCGCCGACTCGAGGGCCTCGCCGTACTTGAAGTCGATCTCGTGCTGTCCGCGCGCGCACTCGTGGTGTGAGGCCTCGATCTCGTAGCCCATCTCCTCGAGGGTCAGGACGATGTCGCGCCTGGCGTTCTCGCCCCGGTCGATCGGTCCCATGTCGAAGTATCCCCCGTTGTCGAGGGTTTTCAGCGTCGGGCCCCCGTCCTCGTCCGTGTGGAAAAGGAAGAACTCGAGTTCCGGCCCCACGTTGAGGCCGTATCCGAGCTCGGCGCACTCGGCGAGGACGTTTTTGAGAACCTGGCGGGGCGAACCCTGGAAAGGCGTTCCGTCGGGCATGTATACGTCGCAAATGAGCCGCGCCACGCGGTTGGGGGAGGGGCGCCACGGAAAGAGGCAAAAACTGTTGAGATCCGGCCTGAGGATCATGTCGGATTCCTCGATACGGACGAAACCTTCTATCGAAGATCCGTCGAACATACACTTGTTGTCGAGGGCCTTGTGAAGTTGACTCGTGGTTATGGCGACGTTTTTAAGGGTTCCGAAGATATCGGTAAATTGGAGTCGGATAAAGCGAACGTCGTTTTCCGCTACCATCCGGAGTATGTCTTCTTTGGTATAGGTATACATGCGCCTATACTAGAATACCCGCATAAAACTGACAAGTACCACGGAACGACCCGTTGCTTGCGGAAAGATTCGTCATTTTCCGCCGTTTTCCGCCATTCGCACTATACAGTAAGCCCCGACTCGGATATAGTACGGGTACTTCTAGAGAGTCAGGGTTGACGATTCCGACAGGATCCGCCTTCCCCGTGGAGCGGCCCGCGACGGGCCGCGTTGAAGAGCGACACCCGCGTTCGCGAGGTCGCATTTTTTTCGTAAGGAACGTACATGTCCAACATTTCTCCCGACGCGATACCCGCGTCAGACGACGCGCTCGCGTCCATGGAGTCGAAGGGTCTTTCCTTCGCCGATCTCGGTCTCGACGAGGCCACCCTCCGCGCGGTTACCGCGAAGGGCTTTACCGAACCCACCCCGATACAGGTGCTCGCGATTCCCCGTCTTCTCGGCGGCGACGCGAACGTCATCGCCAAGGCGCGAACGGGTACCGGCAAGACGGCGGCCTTCGGCCTTCCGCTCGCGCAGGAACTTCGGGGCGACCGCCAAAAACCGCGCGCCCTCGTGCTCGTGCCGACCCGCGAACTCGCGGTTCAGGTCGCGACGGAGATCGAATCCTTCCGTACCGAAACCTGGCCGCGGACGACGACCGTCTACGGCGGCTCTTCCATCGTGGACCAGCTCCGGAAACTCAGGTCCGGCGTCGAGATTGTTGTCGGAACTCCCGGCCGCGTCATCGACCACCTCGAGCGCAGGTCTCTCGACCTCTCGGCCATCGAGTACTTCATCCTCGACGAGGCCGACGAGATGCTCAACATGGGCTTTATCGAGGATATCGAGGCGATATTCGGGCGGGCGAATCCCGACGCGCGCGTGCTCATGTTCTCCGCGACGATGCCTCCCGCGATCCTTTCGATCGCCTCGAATTTCATGGGAGAGTACGAGATCGTCGAGGAGGAGTCCCGGCCCGAGGAGTCCGTGCTTACCGAACAGCTCTACTGGATGGTGCGCGAGGACGACAAGACCGAGGCCCTCGTCCGGCTCATGGACTCCTCTCCCGAGTTTTACGGGCTCGTGTTCTGCCAGACGAAGGCCGACGCCGACGCCGTGGCGAAGGAACTCGACGAGCGGCATTACCAGGCGGCGGCCCTTCACGGGGACATCGCGCAAAGCCAGCGGGAGAAGATTCTCGCGCGCTTCCGCGCCAGGAAAACCCGCGTTCTCGTCGCGACCGACGTCGCCGCGCGCGGTATCGACATCGAGGGACTCACGCACGTGGTGAACTACGCCCTGCCTTACGACGGGCCGACGTATACGCACCGCATCGGCCGGACCGGCCGCGCCGGGGCGAAGGGCATGGCGATAACCTTCGTCCGCCCCGAGGAACGCCGCCGACTCGGCTACCTCAGGAATCAGGCGCGCGGGGAGCTTTCCGAGGGCAAGGTCCCGTCGATCAAGAACGTGCTCGACATCAAGCGGGAGCGTCTCATGGGCGCCACCGCCGAGGAGCTCGCGCGGTTTTTCCCCGCAGGGGAGGAGGCCGCGAAGTCCTCGGTCTCGGCCGAGATACGAGAGTTCGCCGAACGGCTCGTCAAGGGTCGCGAGGCCATCGACGTCCTCTCCGCGGTCCTTTCGATGCAGTACGGCTCCGAGCTTTCGAGCGACCACTACGGCGAGATCCGGAGCGTGCGCGTCGACGGTCAGGACCGCACGCACGTCAGGCTCTATATCGGCCTCGGTCGCCGCGACGGCATGACCCGACGCGGCATCGCCCAGTTCTTCCGCGACCTCATCGGCGTGCCGGAGCGGCTCGTTGACAGGATCGACGTGATGGACGCCTTCTCGCTCGCGACGTTGCCGGCCGAGGCAGCGCGGGCCGCGCTCGACCTTTCCAAGCAAAAGCGCAACGTCCCGCACATGCACGTCGACGTCAAGGACGGTCCGGCCGAATTCCACTCGGGTCCCCGAAAGGGTCCCGGCAGGGGAGGGCCCGGCCAGCGACCGTACGGCGGACGCCCCTTTGGCGACCGTCCGCGGGACGGAAGATATCAGCGGCAGGAAGGCGAGGGCGTCGGCGCGTACGGCGGCCGGGAGGGCGGGGCGAAACGCGCCGCGCGCACCTACAGCCGCGGGCCGAAACCCGCGGGCAGGGCGCCCGCCGGCGGAACTCCCGTCGGCGCCGGGGCGTACCGCAAAAAATCGGGCGAATAACGAATACCGGCGCGAAACGATAATAGCGCGAAACGATAGTAGCGCGAACGAAACGGAGCGCCGTCAGCCGGGATAGACCGGAAGGCGGCGCTTTTTTTTCAGCGCATGAATCCTTCCATGGCGTACCGGTTGAGCCATCGCTGATGCGGCGTTATCCAGTCGGAGTCGTGGCACCCCTCGAGAAAGAGTTCCTCGTACATATCCATGATGTGGGAACGGATCAGGGCCGCGTCGACCGGCGCCACGTCGTCGGCTCCGGCGAACAGGGCGTTCACGAATTCGACGACGTTGCTCGGGGTGACTTCCTCCGGCCACACCCGCGAGAGTGCGTAGAGCGCGGCGGGGATGCAGTTTACGCTGTGCTGTTTGATGTAGAGAACCGTCTCGCCGATCGCGACCGCGCCGGCGAAGAGTTCCTCGTTGAGCGCCTTCGCCTCCTCGGCGTCCATGCCCAGTTCTTCGAAGGCGACGCGGTAGAAGGTGTACGCGAGCGCTACCACGATGACGTGAAGGCTCGGCACGCACAGGAGGTGCGGGTCGAACAGGTGGATGATCCGGAATTTGCCCTTGTAGTATTTGGGCCGCTTCGTCGTCGTCATGCGGAACCGGTATACCTGCGCGGCGTCCCGGTAGCACCGGTCGACGAGCGCGAGGAACCGCGCCGTGTAGAGGACTCCCGCCTTCCGGCCGTAGCGCTTCCTGATATAGCCGAGCGGCCGGATCCAGAAGGCGACGAAGTCGAGATATACGCCTACGCGGTGCGGCGTGAAGGGAACCTTCGCGTCGAGCGGATGGTCGACGTTGATCACCGGGATCTTCTTAAAGCCGAACTTGACCGCGAACTGCAGGCCGAAAAAATCGCGGAAGACGGTGGCGAGGTAGGTCAGGAGCGGGCCGATGCCGTCGCGGCTGAAAAAGGCGTGGAGGAACACGGGGGCGATGGCGTAGCCTTTCGTCGTGGGTTTTCCGTCGTCGCGTTTAGCGCGGCCTTCGTGTTCGCGTTTCATGAAAAGGTCTCCCTCGCGATCGCCACGGAACCCATCGCGTCCTTCGCGTAACGGTCCGCGCCGATCCGCGCCGCGTATTCGGGCGTAAGTACCGCTCCCCCGACCATGATCTTTCCCTCGTAACCCGCGGCGCGGAGCGCCTTGATCGTCGCTTCCATGCTCGAGACCGTCGTGGTCATGAGGGCCGATAGCCCGACGATCCCGGGCCTTTCGGCGAGCGTCCTTTCCACGACGCGCTCGGGGCTCACGTCCTTGCCGAGGTCGATCACGGCGTATCCGTAGTTCTCGAGCATCGCCTTGACGATGTTCTTCCCGATGTCGTGTATGTCGCCGTGTACGGTCGCCATGAGAATCGTTCCCTTGGGCGAGCCCGTCTCTCCGATCGAGGCGAGCCGCTCGCGAATGGCCTCGAAGGCCTTCGAGACGGTATCCGCGCTCATGAGGAGTTGGGGCAGGAATTTACGGCCGCTTTCGTATTCCCTTCCTACCTCGTCGAGGGCCGGTACGATATATCCGTCGATTATCTCGACGGGCTTGAGCCGCGCGAGAAGGAGTTCCGCCGCCCCCCGCGCGCGGTCGCGGAGTCCCGCGACTATGACGGCGCGGAGGTCGTCTTCTGCGATCGATCCGCTCGCGCCACTCGAGCCGTTCGCGCCGGCGTTCCCGGCCGCCGTCCCGCCCGACGGCGACTTGCCGGACGCGGGAGATTCCGCGGCGGACGCGCCCGCGGGACCCGCGAATGGCGACGGACCCGATGCGTACCGGTCGATATAGCCCAGACAGTTTTCGTCGAACCCCGCGACGGCGCGGAAGGCGTGATAGGCTCCCATCATCGGCGCGGAAAGCGGGTTGACGATGCAGGCGGAAAGGCCCGACGCGAGCGCTGCCGTCAGGAAGGTCGCGTTGACGAGGTCGCGCTGGGGAAGGCCGAACGATATGTTGGAAACGCCGAGTATCGTCCTGACGCCGAGCTCGGAGCGTACGAGGGAGAGGGCGCGCGCGGTTTCCATCGCCTCCCTTTGCTGGGAGCTGACGGTCAGCGTGAGGGTGTCGACGACGATGTCCTTCCGGTCGATTCCGTAGGATTCCGCCGTCCCGACGATCTTCCGCGCGACGGCGAGCCGTCCCTCCGCGGTCGGCGGTATGCCGTCCTCGTCGAGCGCGAGCGCTACGAGGACGCCGCCGTATTTTTTCACTATCGGGAAGACGGCGGCCATGACCGCGCGCTTGCCGTTGACGGAATTGACGAGGGGCTTGCCGTTGTAGTAGCGAAGCGCGCGCTCGAGAACATCGCTCTCGCTCGAGTCGATCTGGAGCGGTACGGGAAAGGTGCGCTGGATCGCTTTGACCGCGTCGAGCATGACTTCCGCCTCGTCGATCCCGGGAAGGCCGACGTTGACGTCGAGGACGTGCGCGCCCGCGCGTATCTGGGCGTCCGCCTCCGAAAGGACGTACTCGGTGTCGCCCGCGAGCAGGGCTTCCCGGAAACGTTTCTTGCCCGTCGGGTTTATGCGCTCGCCCACGATGACGGGATCGTCCCCGATCGTGACCGTCCGTCCCCAGGACGTCACGCGCGTTTCGCCGTTTCGCGCGACGGGTTTCGGTTCGAGGCGCGAAACGCGGGCTGTCATGGCGGCTATGTGTCGGGCGGTCGTTCCGCAACAGCCGCCGAGCACGCGGACGCCGATTGACGCGCCGTATTCGAGCGCGTCGGCGAATTCGGCGTCGGTGACGCGGAACAGGGCGCGCCCGTTCTCCATCGCGGGAAGACCCGCGTTCGGTTCCATCATGACCGGGACGCTCGCCGCGCGAACGAAGGCCTCCGCGAGCTCGCGTGCGTGGGCGAGGTCGTGACCGCAGTTGAAGCCGACCGCGTCGACGCCGAGGCCCTCGAGCGTCGTCACGACGGTTTCCGGGTCCGCCCCCGTGAGCGTCCGGTTGTTTTCCTGAAAGGTCGCCGAGGCGATCACGGGGAGATTCGTGTTCTCCCTGACCGCGAGCACGGCCGCCTTGAGTTCGTAGAGGTCGCTCATCGTCTCGATGACGACGAGGTCGGCGCCCGCCTTTTCTCCCGCGCGCGCCGTTTCGGCGAAGGCCTCGTAGGCCTCGTCGAAGGTGCAGTTTCCCATCGGTTCGAGGAGTCGCCCCGTCGGCCCGATGTCGAGCGCGACGTACCGGCCCTTGAACGCCGACACGGCCTTTCGCGCGACGCCTACGGCCGCCGTGACGATCTCCGAGGCGTCGTATCCCTCATCGGCCATCTTGAGCCGGTTCGCGCCGAAGGTGTTCGACAGTATCACCGTCGAGCCCGCGTCCAGGTATCCGGTGTGGACGCGGCAGATGAGGTCGGGGTTCGTCAGGTTGAGCTCTTCGGGAACCTTCCATGTCGGGCCGTCCCCGGCCGAACGGAACGACTGCAGGACCGTGCCCATGCTTCCGTCGAGAAAGACGAATCCCGACGCGAGCGCCTCCCGGAATTTCATCGTGCCTCCGCGAGTATGTCCGATACGTTGCCGACGATCCGGGACACGACGTCGCTCTTGTTCATCGCGTATACGTGGATGCCGCGCACGCCGTTCGCCACGAGGTCGATGATCTGCTCGGTCGCGTACGCGATTCCCGCCTGCCTCATCGCCTCGGGTTTGTCCCCGAAGCGGTCGACGAGCGAGAGGAATTTCGGGGGAAGGTACGCGTTGGAAAGCGAGACCATGCGCTTGAGCTGGGAGCCGTTCGTCACGGGCATGATGCCGGCGAGGACGGGTACCGTGACGCCCTTCGCCTGCGCGCGGTAAAGGAAACTGTAGAGCATGTTGTTGTCGAAGAACATCTGGGTCGTGAGGAAGTCGCAGCCCGCGTCGACCTTGCGCTTGAGGTTGTCAAGATCCGCGTCCTTGTTGCCGCTCTCCGGGTGCCCCTCGGGGTAACAGGCGCCGCCGACGCAAAAATCGCCGCGCGACTTGACGTCCGCGACGAGGTCGGAGGCGAACCGGTAGTCGCCGGGCGGCGCGAAGTCCGGATCCTTCGGACGGTCGCCGCGGAGCGCGAGCACGTTGACTATCCCCCGGGCCTTGAGTTCGTCGACGATGCGGTGCACCTCGGCCTTCGTCGAGGAAAGGCAGGTCAGGTGCGCTATCGGCGTGACTCCCGACTCGAGCAGATGCGAGGCGATCTTCACGGTGTTCGCAGAGGTTCCGCCGCCGGCCCCGTAGGTTACGCTGACGAAATCCGGTTGGTGCCGCGCGAGCTCGTCGGTGCAAGCCATGACGGAATCGAGACCCGAGGCCTCTTTCGGGGGGAACACCTCGAAGGAAAGGGTGAGGCGCCTGGTGGATAGAATTTCGCTGATCTTCATTGCAAGCCAGTATGCAGGAATCCTCGGGATATTTCAACGGGAAACGGAGGGACCGACTCGTTTGCCCTGCCGGCGTTTTTGCGGTATAGTCTTGAATCATGTCGCTCAATTGCGCCGAAATCGATCTCATCCTCCGGGAGCTCGCCCTTCCCGGATCGTTCGTGCAGGATATCGTTCAGCCGGGTTTCGATTCGCTCGCCCTTCACGTCTACAAGGGCGCGCAGGGGGCGTCGGGCGGCGAGCCGAAGACCGTCTTTTTTTGCCTGACTCCCGGAGCGTGCCGCGTGCACGAGACGCGCCGCAGGATACCGAAACACGACCGCCCCCTGAGGTTCATGGAGTTCCTGCGCTCGCGTATCCGCGGCGCCCGGATCGACGCCGTCGACCAGCCCGACGCGAACCGCGTCGTGCGCGTGAGCCTTTCCCGCGCGGGCGAGCGGCTCTTCCTCTACGCTCGCCTGTGGAGCGGGGCCGCCAACATCGTCCTGACCGACGAGACGGGCGGAATCCTGGACGTCTTCTTCAGGCGTCCGAAACGCGGGGAGGTGTCCGGGGGGACATGGGAACTCCCGCCTCCTCCCGCGCCGAACGGGCCTTCCGGAACCGTTGGCCTCGTTGCCGGAGTCGCGTCCTCGGTTCCGGCCGGTACCGCGTCCGCGGCTCCGGCCGGCTCTCGTTGGTCCGTACGCGAGCTTCCGGGAGAGGGAAGCTTCAACGAGCGGATCGACCGGTGGTACGCCGAGCACGCGGAGGCTTCGTCGCGCGAGGCCCTGCTCTCCGAGGCGCGCAGGCGTCACGCCCTTCGCATGGCCCGCCTCGACTCGGCGCTCTCCCGCCTCGAAAAAAAGCGGGCGGCCTTCCTCGACGCCGACCTCTACCGCAAGCAGGGCGACCTCTTGACGGCGAACCTCCATCTCGTCAAACCCGGCATGCCCTCCGTCGAGGTCTCGGATTACGAGCGCGACGGCGTCCCGACGCTCATCACCCTGGATCCGCGGCTCAAGCCGCAGGAAAACGCCGCCCTCTATTACGAGCGGTATCGCAAGGCGGTGTCCGGGCTTTCCGATCTCGAGGACGACATCGCCTCGACGCGCCGGACGATGGAGACGCTCTCCGCCGAGCTCGCCTCCCTCGAGGAGGAGCGGAATCCCCTCGTCATCCAGAAGGCGCTGAGGAAGCGGAACACCCCGCGCCAGCAACTGAAGCGCAAATACCCCGGCCTCGTGTTTCGCGTCGACGGCTGGCTCATCCTCGTCGGCAGGACGGCGGCGGAAAACGACGAGCTTCTCAGGCGGCACGTCAAGGGTTCCGACCTGTGGCTTCATACGCGCGACTGGCCCGGCGGCTACGTGTTCGTGAAGAACCGGCCGGGGAAGTCGGTTCCGCTCGGGATACTCCTCGACGCCGGCACGCTCGCGCTGTTTTACTCGAAGGGACGCAAGGCGGGAAACGCCGACCTCTATTACGCGCAGGTGAAGCACCTTCGCCGGGCGAAGGGGGCCCCGCGCGGAACGGTCCTGCCCTCGAACGAGAAGAACCTTTCCGTCAGCCTCGACGACGCGCGGCTCAAAAGGCTCGAGGCCTGCAAGGACGAAGAATGAGACGATTCCGTGTTTTCGCGCTTTCAGCGTGCGTATCGCTCGCGGCCCTGCTTCCGGGATCGACCGTCTTCGCGGACGACCGCGTCCCCCTCGACGCGCGGCCTCCCGTCGAGAACGCCCACCTCGTCCTCCGCGCCTTCTTGGTATCGTATCCCGACCGCGTGTCGGGGGTCGACTACGACGCCGAGGCGCGCGACTGGTACCTGACCGCGGGCGGCAAGCGCTTCTATTGGGCCCGCGGGAGACTGCTTCCCGCGGCGGAACGCGCCGACTACGCGAAGTGGAGACCCTACGTGGATTATCTCTATCCGCGGTCCGTTCCCGACCCCGAGGGGTTCCCGCCCGAACTCGTCGCGCGCCTCTCCCCCCGCGCGCTTTCCGAGCGGCGAAAGAACGCGGCCGCGTACAACATCGCCTTTTACGACGCCCTCTACGACGGAAGGACGCGACGGAGGATAGAGGCGCACATAACGCGTTTCGACTATCTCGGAAAGCGCGTGTCGGTCCACGAGTCGATCGTCGCGCCGCTCAAGCGCGTCGAGGCGAGGATACGCGCCCTCGCGGGAAGCGACGCGGAAGTCGAGCGGTTCCTCGCGTCCGTCTCGAGCGTCGAGGGCTACAACTGGCGCGAGATCAGCGACAGCCCGGCCCGAAGCAACCACAGTTGGGGAATCGCCGTCGACATCCTGCCGAGGAACTGGGGAAAGAAGAACATCTACTGGAACTGGGTCAGCTACTGGAACGACCGGTGGATGATGATCTCCCCCGACCGGAGGTGGACCCCTCCCGAAGCGGTGATTACCGCCTTCGAGGACGAGGGCTTCGTGTGGGGCGGCAAATGGCTCCTCTGGGACACGATGCATTTCGAGTACCGCCCGGAGCTGTTGACCCTGCAGAGATGGGGCCACGCGGGGGAGGATTTCCGATGAACGACGTCGACCTCGCCTTCGTGGTGCTGGCCGCCCTCGCGTGCGCGCTATTTCTCGCCCTCGGCCTGCGCCTCGGCGCCAGGATCGGTGCCTTGCGGGCCGAGCGCGCCCTCGGCGCCCGGCTCGACGCCGAACGGCGAGACGCGGTCAAGCGTTCGCGGGCCGTGCTCGGCGGACAGCTTTCCGAACAGCTCGCGCCCTTCCTGCCCGGCTTTCCCGGCGACCCGACGGAGGTCCGCTTCGTCGGCAAGCCCGTCGACTTCGTATCGTTTTCGGGAGCGTCGTCCGGCGCCGTGGAAGAGGTCGTGTTCATAGAGGTGAAGTCCGGCGAGTCGCGTCTTTCCCCCGTCGAACGCTCCCTGCGGGACGCGGTCGAGTCGGGACGCGTGCGGTACGTCGAGTACCGCGTGCCGGAAGGGGACTAGGCGGTCGTATACGCGCCGGTCATGATGAGCCGCTCGCAGTCGCCGCGAGGCATCGGCCGGCCGGTCAGGTATCCCTGGACGGTCTTGCAGTTGATCCGGCGGATCATCTCAAGCTGTTCGTCCGTCTCGATCCCCTCGGCTATCGTGTCGAGCCCGAGCTTGTTCATGAGGTTCACTATCGCGTCCGTGATCTCGAACTCGACGCTGCTCGCCCTCTTGATGTTGGCGATGAACGACTTGTCGATCTTGAGCGTCGTGAGCGGGAGGAACTGAAGGTAGCTTAGGGACGAGTACCCCGTGCCGAAGTCGTCGAGCGAGATGCCGACGCCGATGTCCTTGACCTCTTCCAGTATCCTGACCGAGTCGTCGAAGTTTCCGATGAGCACTCCTTCGGTAATTTCGATCTCGAGGGAGGCGGGCGGAATCCCCGTTTCCTCGATCGCGGACTTCAGGTCCTCGACGAATCCCGAATGCTTGAGCTGGACCGGCGATACGTTGACCGACATGATACCGGCGAAGCCGAACTCGCATTGCCAGTGTCGGAGCACCTCGCACGCCGTCCGCATGATCCATCCGCCGAGCGGTATGATGACCCTCGTTTCCTCGGCTATCGGGATGAAGCGCTCGGGGTTGACGTAGCCGAGTTCCTCGTCGAACCAGCGGACGAGCGCCTCGAAGCCCCTGAGTTGCCGGCTTTCGGCGTCGAACTGCGGCTGGAAGAAAAGCTGGAAGCGCTCGTCCTCGAGCGCCTGGAACATCCTCTGCTCCATGTTGAGCCGCGCGAGGAGGTTGTCCTGCATGACCGAGTGGAACAGCGAGAGCGTGTTCTTTCCGCGTCGCTTCGCGTCCGTCATCGCGATGTCGGCGTACTTCAGGAGGTTCTGCACGGTGTCGCCGTCCTCCGGGAAGATCGCCACGCCGATGGACACGGACATCTTTACCTCCGAGTTGAGGACGAGGTACGGCTCGTTCAGCGTTTCCTGGATCGCGCCGAGGAGCGAAAGCAGTTCCGAGTCGTGCGCGTACCGGTTGATGACGATAAGGAACTCGTCCCCGCCGAAACGGCTCGCCTGTATGTCCCCGGTCCGGAAGTCGGCGAGCCTGTGCGCCATCTGCCTGAGAAGCTCGTCGCCGGTCTCGTGCCCGCGCGAGTCGTTGAGCGGCTTGAGGTTGTCGACGTCGAGGATCGCGAGCGCGAAGTGCCGGTCGGCCCGTCGCGCCGACGCGAGTTCGTCGGCGAGGATCGCGGTGAAGCGCAGGCGGTTCGGGAGTCCGGTGAGGGTGTCGAAATACGCGAGCTTCTCGAGGTTCGCGTTGAGGTCTTCGATCTTCTCGAGCTTGACGCGCAGGTTGTTCTTGGAGGAGGCCAGCTCGGCGGAAAGGGACGAAAGCCTGAGATTCTGTTCCTTGAGGCGGAGCTCGCCCTGCTTTAGTTCGGTCACGTCCGAGATGTATACGCACACGTGTTCGGGCTCGAGGAGTGATATGGTGATGTCGAGCCATTTGTCGAGAAGGTCGCTGTGGCAGGTGTGGTGGCTAACGCGTCCTTCCCTGAGCGTCCTTTCGCCGAGTTCCGCCCAGGGAATCGAGGACGAGCCGTAAATGGTCTGGGAGAGAAGCTTCCCGAGTATAACCTCGGCCCGGGAACCGCTGACGCGTTCCCAGGCGGGGTTAACGTATTCGATTAAATAGTCTTTTTTCCCCGTTTCCGGGATCGTGATTGGCGTAGCTACGAGAACCAGCTGCGGCAGCGTCTCGAGGATTGTACGGTAAAAGTGCTCGATACTCATAACTGCGTAGCTGATTATACTCCACGTGTACTATTCTGTAAAACGAATTTTCTGCCAGACCTGGTTGTACATCTCCAGATTCTCGCCGAGATCCTCCTTGAGCTCGCAGTTGACGAGCGAATCCGCGTCGTAATACGGCGTGACCTTCTGCAGGGACCCGGCCTCGTCGTGAATCGTGGCGGGGAAGCCGAAGGAGTCGAGGAACTCGGCGTAGATGTCGGGTCTCAGGAAGAAGTCGATGAACTTGTGCGCGAGCTCGGCGTTCTTCGACCCCTTCGGGATGCAGAAGCTGTCGATGTACATCGGGCCTCCCTCGTCCTTCGGGATGAAGAACGCGACCTTGTCGTGCATCTCCTGCGGAACCTCGGCGTAAATCGCCTCGGCGTAGCCCTGGACGACCCAGAACTCCCCGGTCGCGAAGGATTTGGCGAATCCCTCCGCGTCGAACTTGACGAGATTCGGTTTCCACTGCTCGTTTACGACCTTGAAGGCCTCCTCGAGCTCGGCGGGGTTCGCGGTGTTGACCGAGTATCCGAGCCACGCGAGCGCGTCGCCGAGAACCTCGCGCATGTCGTCCATCATGGACATGCGTCCGGCGAGATCCTTCCTGGCGAATATGTTCCAGCTTTCCTTGAACTCGGGAACCTTGTCCTTGTTGACGGCGATGCCCGCGGCTCCCATGAAGTAGGGGACGGACACTTCCATCTTCGGGTCGTACGTCGCCTTCGCGAGCGTGCTCGGCTTGACGTGTTTGGCGTTCGGGATCTTGGAGAGATCGATCTTCTCGAGCATCCCCTGGCTTTTCATGATAGAGACGTAGTCGCCGGAGGGGATGACGATGTCGTATCCCGATCCGCCCGCCTTGAGCTTGGCGTACATGTCCTCGTTGGACGCGTAGTCGTCGTACACGACCTTGACCCCGTATTCCTTCTCGAACTTCTCTATCACCGAGTCGGGCGTGTAGTACGTCCAGTTGTAGAGATAGAGCGTGTTTCCGGCGTTTTTCTTGCAACCGGTCAAGCCGAGGGCGAGGAGCGTCAGTGCCCCCGCCGCGAGCGCGACAAAAACGCGATGGTAGATTCTCATGGCGTCGATGCCTCCTTTCTGATATGGGTTACCCGCGAAGCGCGGGTCACTTGGACGCGGCGATGTTCTTGAGGAAGTCCTTGAGGAAGAACGCGATGAGCATCGTCCCGAGGATCATGACGAACGAGAGGGCGTTAATCACCGGGGATATCCCGTACCGCACCATCGAGAAGACGTACAGCGGCAACGTCGTGGAGCCGGGGCCCGAGACGAAGAAGGTGATGACGAAGTCCTCGAGCGACATGGTAACGGACATGAGGAATGCCGACAGTATTCCCGGCATGATCGCGGGTATGATTACCTTGAAGAGCGTCTGTTGCTCGTTCGCGCCGAGGTCCCGCGAGGCCTCGATGATCGAGAAGTCGAACTCGTCGAGGCGGGCGAGCACCATGAGGAAGACGAACGGAAGGCAGAACGTGGTGTGCGCTATGAATATTGTAGTCATCCCGAGCGGGATGTTCACGGCCGAAAAGAATATGAGCATCGAGATTCCGATGATGACCTCGGGCAGGACCATCGGGAGGAAGCTGATCGTCTGGATGTAGGCGCGGAAGCGGAAGCGGTACCAGTTCACGCCGATCGAGGCGAGCGTGCCGAGCACCGTCGACACGAAGGCCGACGCGAAGGCGATGACGAGGCTGTTGCCGAACGAGGTCCAGAGTTTTTCGGATCCCATGAAGAGCCGCTCGTACCACCCGAGCGAGAATCCCGTCCAGACCATTCCCTTCGCCTTGTTGAACGAATAAAACACGATGACCGCGAGCGGAAGGAAGAGGAACGCGACGCTCAGCGCCATGACCGTGGTGGAAAGCGAGACGCGCGCCTTGTTCTGGAACGCGCGGCGCGCGTGCCGGGAACTCTCGCTCGTCGGACGCTTCTTCGAGAGCCGCGAGATGAACTGCTGGTAGGGGTTCGCGGGGGAACTCATAGCGTCGTCTCCTGCTTGACGCGCGCCGCCTTGGCGCGCGCGGCCTCGCGGGCGCTCGTCCCCATCATCCACAGGACGCCCGCCGTGCTCGCCACCGTGATGATCATGGAGAACGCGGAGGCGAGCGGCCAGTTTCTGACCTTCGTGACCTGATCGACGATGACGTTGCCGATCATGTACGAATCCTTTCCGCCGACGAGCAGCGGGACGGTATACGCGCCGAATATCGGTATGAAGGTGAAGATGACGGCGGTGACGATGCCCGACCTCACGTTCGGCAAAAGCACCTTGAACATGGACTGCGGCTTCGTCGCGCCGAGGTCGCGCGCGGCCTCGAGGAGGGAAAAGTCGAACTTGTCCATCGCGGTGAATATGGGAAGGATCGCGTAGGGAAGGTACATGTACACGAGCACCAGGATCACCGCGCGCTGGTTGTAGAGGAGCGGCAGGCTTTCCCCGATGAGACCGATCTTCTTGAGCGTCTCGTTGACGAATCCCTCGTTGCCCATGATCGCGATCCACGCGTTGATGCGGATGAGCGAGTTGGTCCAGAAGGGGATGATCACGAGAAAGAGAAGGATGGTCTGGTACCGGCTTCTCGCCATGGCGTAGCCGCACGGAAGGGCTACCGCGATCGACACGACCGTCGCGACGAAGGTCACCCAGAGCGTCCGTACGAAGAGCTTGCCGTAACTCCGGTTGAGCATCTGCGAATACGCGTCGAGCGTGAACTCGAGCTCGACGCCGCCGTGCAGGCCCTTTTTCATGAAGCTGTAGCCCACGATTATAGCGATCGGGAGGATGAAGAAGAGGCTGAACCAAAGGCCC
This sequence comes from Spirochaetota bacterium, assembly GCA_023393015.1. Taxonomy (GTDB): domain Bacteria; phylum Spirochaetota; class Spirochaetia; order Treponematales; family Treponemataceae; genus Teretinema. The sequence goes on along the minus strand of JAEWMY010000044.1, from coordinate 41,229 downwards.
ATGGGGTAGCTGTACGCGGGGCCGTAATTCGACCCCGCAAGCATCCTCTGCCTGCTCATTGGTTGATCACTTCGACGATGTAACCGTCGTTCGCGCTCCATGACACGTAGACCGTGTCCTTCCATGCGATCTCGGGGCCGTCCTCGAGGTAGTTCTGGTGCTGCTTGAAGACCTTGAGCATCGTCCCGTTCTCGAGCTTGACGTAGAACTTCGACTGGAAGCCGGAGTACACCGGCTCCTCGACGTAGCCCTTGAAGACGTTGATCGCCTTGCCGTTGGTTTGCGGTTCTTCGAGGGTTATGCGGATCTTTTCCGGGCGCACCGTGAAGCTGACCTGCTGTCCCGGCTTCGTCTCGTCGTAGTCGGTCACCTTGATTTTAGTGCCGAGCTCGGGCACGTCGAGCGTCACCATGTGCTCGTCCGACTTGTGCTGGACGCACTCGACGACGCGGGAGTCGAACAGGTTCGTCTCGCCGATGAACTTCGCCACGAACTCGGTCGCGGGGCTTTCGTAGATCTCGAAGGGAGTGCCGATCTGCAGGACCTTGCCCTGGTTCATGACCGCGATCCGGTCGGAGACGGACAGGGCCTCGCTCTGGTCGTGGGTGACGTAGATGAAGGTGATCCCGATCTTGTCGTGTATCGTGTCGAGCTCCACGAGGAGGTTCGAGCGGAGCTTCGCGTCGAGTGCGGATAGCGGTTCGTCGAGCAGCAGCACGCTCGGCTCGTTGATGAGAGCGCGCGCGATGGCGACCCGCTGCTTCTGCCCGCCCGAAAGCTGATTCGGCTTTTTCTGGAGGTGCGCGTCGAGCTGGACGAGGTGCAGGTACTCCATCACCTTGGCGTCTATCTCGCGCGAGGAAACCTTGCGTATCCTGAGGGGAAAGGCGATGTTCTCGTACACCGAAAGGTGCGGGAAGAGCGCGTAGTTCTGGAACACGGTGTTCGACTGCCGCATGTTGGGGTCGATGCCGATGATGTTCTTTCCGTCGAAGGATACCACGCCCGAGTCGGGGGACTCGAATCCCGCTATGATGCGCAGGAGGGTGGTTTTGCCGCACCCGGACGGCCCGAGAAGCGAGAAGAACTCGCCTTTTTGTATCCTGATGTTCGCGTCTTCAAGGGCGCGGAAATTCCCGAAGGATTTGGATACGTGTTCAATCGAAACGTCACACCCTTTCAATCTGTTTCTTTGCCCTCCGGAAGGCTCGTGATGATAGTAACGCACGCAGACTGTGTTCCATTTGGGGGTTTCTGTCAAGGGCGCGTCGTGCCGCCAATGCCACCCGTGCCGCCAATGCCACTCGTGCCGCCCGTGCCATCCCGCAGAAACGCGGCGGCCCGGGACAGGATCGCGAGTTCGCGCGAGGGCAGGCTGTTGGGACGCCCCGCCTCCGCGAAGGCGACCCGGCCGAGAAGCTGCGCCGGGCCCGACGCCGGGCATACGACGGTAAGCGCGTCCTGGTTTTCCCAGATCGCGCGGAGCGCCCACTCGTCGCGGCTACGCGGCACGGGCGCCTCGCGGTAGATCTCGTGAACGGCCGGCGGCGGGTTTTCGAGCGCGCCGCCCGCGAAGGGGTCGAGCGCGATAAGGGGGATACCCTCGCTGCCGGCCGCCCGGATCGCGTCGGCAAGGTCTTCCCGGAGGAAGGCGTACTCGGTCGCCCAGCAATCCCATCGGGCGTCCGCCTCGAGTGTCGCCGCGACCGTACGCGCCGTGGCGGGCTCGGCTCGTGCCGCGTCCCCGGGGACGTACGCGCCGCAGGCGCCGACCCGCGATCCCCGCGCCCCGAAGGCCGCCTGGAAGAGCCCGTTGTCGCGGTAGTCCCGCGCGGCCTCGGGCTTTGGCACCTCGACGAGCAGTATGTCCGTCGCCTCCGCTTCCGCCTCGTCCAAAAAGGCGCGAAGCGCTTCGGGCGTCGTTCCCGTAAAATGGAGGATGCGCGAAACGGGCGCGGGGTCGCCCGCGCCGGACGACGCGCCCGCGCCGGACGACGCGCCCGTGCCGGGCGCTACGTGCAGGAGCGATCGAGCCCCGGCCGCGCGGTCGGCGCCGGGTCCCGCGTAGGCGAGGGTAACGCCGAGGGAGCGCGCCGCCTCGAGTACGGCCGCGGCATTCGTTCCCGCGACTTCCGTCCGGAGGTCGACGGTGATTATTGAAAAAACCTTGTTTGCTATTTTCGGTAAATGACGGTATAACATACGAATATAGTACACGAAACGTACGGGAGATTCAAATGAAGCACAGTGTAGGTAGCGTCGTTCTGCAGATTTCGGTTGCCCTGTTCTTGCTGGTCAGCGGCATAACCGGCCTTCTCAACTCGAGCGCCGGGGACCTTGCCCCTGTCGTCGCCTTTTTCGACCGGCTCTTCAACAGCTCGTCCATTTCCACGATCGCGGTCATCATCCTTTCGGTGAGCGAGATCATCGCGGGCTTCTTCCTCATATCGGAGCTCTTTACCTCCGACCTCCGGATCACCGACATGATCCTCATGGTCTTTATCATCCTCTGGATCGTGAATATCGTGCTCGTCGACTTCATCGCCCCCATCGGCGGCGGGTCGAGCTTCTCGAGCGTCGCGTCCGTCCTCCGCTACATGTCGACCCTCTCGAGCCATCTCATGGTGCTCGGCGCCCTGATCGTGGTAACCAAGAAATACGCCTGAGTCGCGTTCCTTACCGGATCGCCGAAAGGAGTAACATATAGAACGCCGTGCCTCCGAATATGGAGAGCATGGCGTTTTTTTTCCAGATGTGCAGGATCGCGACAAGCGCGATTCCCGCGAGCTCCCGGACGCCGGAGGGCCAGGTCGTCCAGGCAATGTCCTTGAGGCAGTAGACGACCAGGATGGCCATGACCGCCGATGGGATAAACCGCTCGATAAACCGGAGGAGGGCCGGCGGTTCGCGTTTCGAAAAGAGCGCGAAGGGAAAGGCCCGGGTGGCCAGGATAATGGCCGAAAAGACGGCGGTGGCGACGAGCGCCCGTTCGACGGTCAGCACGGTTTTCTCCCCCTGACAAGCGAGAGGAGGGCGAGCGAGCCGGCGAGGGCGACTATGAGCATGTTGCCCGGGCCCGCCAGAGCGAGGGCCGCCACGGCGCACGCGGCGCCGATAGCCGGCGGAACGGGATCCTTCGAGCGGGCGAGCTGGTCCAGGAGCAATACGACGAACAGGGCCGTGAGGGCGAAGTCGACACCCCGGAAGGAAAAGGGGATGAAGGCCCCGGCGAGGGCGCCGATGATCCCGCCGAGAACCCAGTACGACTGGTCAAGGAGGGCGATCGTCCCGTAAAACGGTCCGGGCGCGAAGCCGTCGGGGACCTTGACGCCGGTCAGCAGGGCGTAGGTCTCGTCGGTCAGCGAAAAGACGAGATACGGCTTCCATCCTCCGACGTCCTGAAACGGTCCGATGAGCGAAAGCCCGTAGACGATATGACGAATGTTGACGAGGAGCATCGCGACGGCCATGGCGGGAAGCGGGACCCCCGCCGCGAACATGCCGACGGCCAGGTACTGGCCCGCCCCGGCGTACATGCAAAGGCCCATGAGCGGGGCCATCCACCAGGGGTATCCCGCCTTGACGAGCATGAGGCCGAAGGGGATGCCGATGGCGACGTATCCGAATAAAACCGGCAGGGTTATCGGAAAGGCGACGCGCACGAGGGCTTTCCATCCCCGCCGCTCCGTGACGTGAGTCGATCGCGTAATCATTATTGTCCAATAGTAACGATTTCGGATTTGGTTGACCATACCCCGGAAGTATGCGAAAATTACCGCCTGAAGCGCCGGTTGCAGCCTTTTTTCGGGCGAATCGGCGCCCCTTTTGTCAGGAGGACCCGCATGGTTGCTTTATTCGTGGGAATATTACTCATGGCGTTTACCGTATTTGCCGCCCTTCCGCCCGAGATGTTCGGTTTCGGACTGGGATGGGGATCGGATATCCTGTTGTTCCTGCGCGGTTGTATGCCTATTTTGGCCGCGTTCATCGGTTTGATCTCCGTTTTTATCGGGATCGCCGATCTCAAGGACAAGGAAGAGGCAAAACGGGAGGAAGCCGCGGCGAAAGCCGGCGCGACCAAGGGAGACTGAGGGCTGCCTTTCCGGTTCGGAACCCCCGTTCCGAATCCTCGTTCGGATACCCTTCCTACTTGACACCGTTCCCCGCTTTTCTTTATAGTGACTGAACCCACATTATCTGCGTTCGGCGTCGCCGTTGGGCGGACCCGACAGATCTATTATTAGTAAGGTACGTACATGAAGACACTTTTTGTGAAAGAACGAGAGGCTCCCCGCGCCTGGTTTGTCATCGATGCCGAAGGTAAACCGGTCGGTCGCGTAGCCGCCAAGGCCGCATACATGTTGCGCGGAAAGCACAAGGTAACCTACGCGCCCCATCAGGAAACGGGGGACTTCGTGGTGATCATCAACGCCGGCAAGGCGATCGTCACCGGCAACAAGCCCGACGGAAAGATGTACCATCATCATACCGGGTTTGTCGGCGGGCTGAAGTCATTCAGCTTCAACGAGCTTATGGCGCGCCATCCCGAGGATCCCATCCTCCTTGCGATCAAGGGCATGCTCCCCAAGGGACCGCTCGGACGCAAGCTCCTGACCAACGTGAAGGTCTATGCCGATGGCACCCATCCGCATACCGCCCAGAACCCGCAAGCGGTCGAAGTTTAACGAGGAGTTACGAACGTGATCAAGAATATCGGAATGGGAACAGGAAGAAGGAAGACCGCCATCGCCCGCGTGTTCGTCCGCGAGGGATCCGGCAAGCTTCTCGTCAACGACCAGGAGGCCTCGGCCTACTTCGCGACGCTTGAGCAGGTCCAGGTCGTTCGCCAGCCCCTGATGGTTACCGCGAGCGACACCAAGTTCGACATCGTGATCAAGGTGTCCGGCGGCGGCCTCAACGGTCAGGCCGGCGCGTGCAGCCACGGTATCGCCCGCGCCCTTTCGCAGGTAGACGTGAACAACCACGCCTCCCTCAAGGCCAACGGTCTTTTGACCCGCGATTCCCGCATGGTCGAGCGAAAGAAGTACGGTCAGCGCGGTGCTCGCCGAAGATTCCAGTTCAGCAAGCGCTAATCCGGCGTTTGTCGTCGAGAAAACGGAATGGGCCTCTGCCGGTATCCTCAGGATACGTACGGCGGAAGGCCCTTCTTTTTTGGTTCGCGAGGAAGCGCTCGGGCGGCGCGCGCTCCCGGTGCCGGAACCCGGTCAACGCTTCGATACCGAAGCGGCCGAAGCCGTGTATGCCGCCGCGCGAGCCTTCCTCGCCGAACGCGCGGGACTCGCGTATCTGTCGCGGGCGGAGTATTCCCGTTACCAGCTTTCCCTGAAACTCGCCAAAAAGGGCTTTTCCCGCGCCGAAATCGGGGAGGCCCTTGACGTTCTAGTCGCGGAAGGTTCCCTCGACGACGCCCGTTTCGCCTCGGCCTGGATCAGAAACCGGCTCATCGGCCGCGCGGAGGGACGCGCCCGTCTTCAGGCCGGTTTGTCGGCGCGAGGGGTCGACCGGGCCGTAGCCGACCGGGCCCTGAGCGGGTATTTCGAGGATACGGACGAGCGGGATCTCTGTCTTAAAGCCATGGCAAAACTCGCCCGGATGGGGCGAACCGGGGAGAAGATGCGCATATCCTTGCAGAGAAAGGGTTTTTCGAAGAATTTAATCTCGGAATGCGCTAAAAATGGCGAAAATTAACAATTTTACTTGAGGCAGGCTGTATAATGGGGTATATTTTCGTGTAGGCTATCAAAATGAGGCGATATGAATAAGGAAATCAAGACAAAACGAATACAGATATTTTCAGCTCTCGAAGTCGCGAATATGTGCGGAGTCGTCAATCAAACCGCGATTAACTGGATCAGGAACGGTCATCTCAAGGCCTTCAACACCCCCGGCGGGCAGTATCGCGTGTACAAGGACGACTTGATCGAGTTTATCCACGCGCGCGGAATGCGCGTCCCCGAGGTTTTGAGCGAAGGTGAACCCTCGGCCAATTGGAAGAGTCTCATCGTCATCGACGACGACAAGGTTTTGAACACGGCGATACGCGCCTATCTCGAGAAGAACATCCCCGACCTGAACGTCATGCAATCCTTCGACGGTTTCGACGCGGGAGCCCAACTCGTCGAAAAGAAGCCGGGTTTCGTCATCCTGGACCTGGCCCTTCCCGGCGTCGTCGGTCAGGAGATTTGCAAGCGGATAAAAAACGATCCCGCCTTCGGCAAACCCTACGTGATAATCATCACGGCGCTCGAGGAGGCGTCCATCGAGGACGAGATGTACTCCCTCGGCGCCGACAAATTTTTCCGGAAGCCCCTCGTTCTCGCGGACTTGCGTACCGTGATCGAGTCGGCCATGGAAACGACCTGATCGCGCGGACGGGTCGCGTTCTCTCCGTACCGGGATGAAACCGCTTCGCTTTGCCGGAACCTTCGCGCCCGGGTTCGAGGCGGCGGTCCGCCTGTCCCTGCGCGAGGACCTTCCCCGATCGGGGGACGTGCGCCTTTCGAGCGGGTTCGTCCGCTTCTCGTTTTCCGGACAGAGCCTCCGCGCCGACGACCTTCCCTACCTCAATAACGTCTTCTCCGTGTTTCGCGAGTGGGATACCTCGTCCATGCCGTTCCGCGCGCTGGTGCGCAAGACGGGCGGCGAGGAGGAATTCGCCCGTGCCTGGGAGGCCGTCGCGCCGCCGGGCGCCCGGAGTTTCCGCGTGCGCTTCTCGGCCATGAACCGTTTCGTGCCCGTCGACCGCGACGTCAGCGCCGACGCCGAGCGGCTGATCGCCTCGCGGACGCGTCTTTCCGTCGACCGGGTCAAGCCCGACGTCGAGTTCTGGTACATCACGCGGAGCGAGGGATGGTCATGCCTCGCCGCGCGCCTTCCGTCGGCGGGCGAGGGAAGCGAGCCCCGCGCGGGGGAACTGAAACCGGAGATAGCGCGCCTTCTCGTCGCGACGGCGGCCATACCGGCGGGCGCCCGCGTCCTCGTCGATCCCTTCGCCGGGTACGGCTCCATTCCGCAGGCCCTGTCCGAACGCTTCCCCTCAGCCGCCGTGTACGCCCTCGACGCGGACGCCGATCGCGCGCGGGACCTCGAACGGCGCTTCGCGGCCTCGTCACGGGTACGCGTCGTGAGGTCGGACGTAACGGGTTTTCTCGAGGCGTGTTCGCTTCCGCCGGGCGGGGTCGACGCCGTCGTCACGGATCCGCCCTGGGGCTTTTGGGAGTCGGAGCGGTACGGCGGGGCGGACTCGCTCCGTGCCCTCTATGACGCCATGCTCGCGGCCTTCTCGGTCGCCCTCTCGCCGTCGGGTCGCCTCGTCGTGCTGACCGGGGCGAAACGCGAGTTCGAGGAGTCCGTCGCCGCCTCTCCCGCCTTTCGCGACGCCGCCCTCGCGCCGGGCTTCCGCTCGAACGTGCTCGTCAACGGAAAGAAGAGCGCGGTATATAGTCTCGTAAATCCGCCGGAACGTCCTGAATCCGGTTCGTGACAACCGCCCGCACGCCGCCCGAAAGCATCTCGCGCGCCTCGTCCATCGAGTCAACCGTCCACGCTATCACCGGCTCGCGCCCCGTCTCGGCCCTGGCGCGCTCGAGCACGTGTTCGCGCGCGGGCTTTTTGATCTCGGCGCGGGAAAGGCGGAGACATTCGCGGTGGCGCATGTAAAACGGCACCGAGGGGTACGGGCAGTAAATGGCGGCGGTCGCGTGCGGGCCGTGCGCGCGGTACGCCAGGATCGCGAGCGGGTTGAACGACGAGACGATCGCGTTCGTTCGCCCGCGCCGCTCGAGGCATTTCGCCGCCGCCTCCGCGAGCGGTCGCGGAAAGACGGTGTCGAGCTTGAGTTCCAGGTCCACGAAGGCGTCGTCGCCGATGGCGTCAAGGGCCTCGTCGAGCGTCGGTATGCCCTCGCCGGCGAAGCTCCGTTTCGCCGCGCCGGGACGAAGGGCGTCGAAAAACGAGCCCGCGTCCACGTCGCGGATCTCGGCGAGCGTCATCTCCTCGACCCGGCGGTGAAGGCCCGCGACCCTGTCGAGCCAGTGGTCGTGTGTCACGACGAGATATCCGTCGGCCGTGAGGTGAACGTCGAGCTCGACGCCCCGGCAGCCGAGGGCACGCGCGGCCTCGAAGGCGGCCAGGGTGTTCTCCGGGGCGAGCGTGCACGCTCCCCGGTGCGCGAGGACCGCCGGACAGCTTTCCGGCAAGGCGCGCGCGGAGGTGTCCCGAGCTGCGGATTTCATTTTTTCTGTTCCCCCTTTTCATGCTATACTACCACGAAACGGGACCGCGACGCGCGGATTCCCGCAAGGGGTAATCATGGAACAGAAGGACGAGGGCTTCGCGCGGTATCTTCCGCTCACCTTTTTGATCGGTTTCGGTTTTTTCACGGTGGGTATGATGGACCCGCTGTACGACAGCTACGTCCAGATATTCCTGGCCAGGTACATACCGTACAAATCGGTCATCGGCGTCATCATGTCCCTCGACAACCTCCTCGCCCTCTTTCTCATCCCGCTCGTGTCGGTGTGGTCCGACCGCACGCGGACGCCGATCGGGCGGCGCATGCCCTGGATACTCGTCCTGCTTCCGCTTTCCGCCGTCTGCTTTTACGCCATTCCCTACGCCGCGGAGTATTCCCTCGCCTCGCTCGTGGTCCTGTTGCTGTTCCTGAACCTTTTCAAGCAGTCGGCGCGCGGGCCCGTCGTCGCGCTCATGCCCGACACGATACCCGGAAGGTACCGCTCGCAGGCGAACGGCGTCATCAACACGATGGGCAACGTCGCGGCAATCGTCGGGACGCTCTTTCTCGCCCGCCTCATGGACGTCGATACGATTCTGCCCTTCGTCGGGGCGACGAAGAACCGCCTCGCCTTCCCTGCGGCGGCATTCTTCGTCATCGTCGCGGTCGTCTTTCTCTTTTTCTTCGTGCGCGAGAACGGATCCGGCGCCGATTCGGAAGATACCGCCGATTCAGGCGACGCGAAGGAACCGTTTTTCAGGAGCATCACGCTCGTCTTTTCCGCGCGCGACAAAAGCGGCTTCCTCGTTCTCGTAAGCCTCTTTTTGTGGTTCGTCGGCTACCAGGGGGTCGTGCCGTACCTCACCGAATTCAGCATCAAGACCTTCTCTCTCACGACGGGGCAGGGCCCGCTCGCCATGGGCATGGTCGGCATCTCCTCCGCGCTGTTCGCCATTCCCATGGGATACGCGGCGAGCAAGTGGGGACGAAAGCGGACGATCCGGATTTCGCTCGTCGTCATCGCCTGCCTCATGATCGCGGTGTATTTTCTCGAACCGGCCGGCGCGGCGCTCGGACTCGACCTCGGGCGGATGACGTTCGCCTTCTGGGCTCTCATGTTCGCGTACGGTATCTTCTGGATTTGCGTCGTCGCCAACTCCTTCCCGATGCTCTGGCAGATGGCGCATTTCGGGAACATAGGCGTGTATACCGGCCTCTACTACACCTTCTCCCAACTCGCGGCGATCGTCGCGCCGGCCCTTTCGGGCGCCATCATCGACGCCGCGGGCTATCGTTCCATGTTCGTCTTTTGCGCCGTTTTCTTCTTCCTTTCGTTCGTCACCATGGGCTTCGTCACCGGAGGAGAGAAGGACGACAAGCCGGTGGATCTCGCGGGCTGACGGATAAACGCGTACTCGAAGCTCTCGCGCGGGTCGCACGCGACGGATACGCGCGCGACTTCCGCTCCTTGACCCGCGTCGATTCTTTCACTACGATTGCCGTACATGAAAGACTTGACCCGGGGAAGCGAGGCGCGCCTCGTCTTCTTCTTTACGCTCCCCCTGTTGTTCGGAAACGTTTTCCAGCAGTTGTACAATACCGTCGACAGCGTCGTCGTCGGGCGTTACGTCGGAAAGGAGGCCCTCGCGGCCGTCGGACAGGCGTTTCCCGTAATCTTCCTTTCGGTGGCTCTCGTGATGGGCTTCGGGATGTCCAGCAACGTCCTGATCGCGCAGGCCTTCGGCGCCAAGCGCTACGACCGGGTCAAGGCGGCTATCGATACTTCGTTCATCGTCACCTTCGCCTTCTCGTTCGTCGTCGCGGTTTTGGGGTACGTCTTCGCGCCCGCGATACTCGGCCTCATGCGGACTCCCGGCGACGTCATAGCGGGAGCCACCCTCTACCTCAGGATCATCTTCGCCGGGATGCCGGCCATGTTCGGGTATAACGCGATAAGCTCCATACAGCGCGGCCTCGGCGACTCGAAGACGCCGCTGTACGCGCTTATAATCTCGACGATCCTGAACATCGTCCTCGATCTCCTGTTCGTGGTCGCGTTCGGCTGGGGTATCGCCGGCGTCGCGGTGGCGACCGTGATCGCGCAAGGGATCTCGTTCGCGTGGACCTTTACCTACCTCGTGAAGCGCAACCCGTACGTCCAGCCGAATCCCTTCAAGATGCGCTTCGACCGCGGGGTCTTTATCGACATCATGAAGATGGGATTGCCCTCGGGTATCCAGCAGGCCCTCATCGCCGCCGGTTTCATGACGCTGACCGGTATCGTGAACCTCTTCGGCACCGACCCCGCGGCCGCGTTTACCGCGGCGTCGAAGCTAGAAAGTTTCGCCGTCATGCCGGCGATGAACTTCAGCCTGGCGATCGCCTCGTTTACGGGGCAGAATCTCGGTGCAGGCCGCGTCGACCGCGTGCGGCGCGGGCTTCTCGCCGGCGTCGCGATGGCCTTCTCGCTTACCTTCACGGTCGCGCTCGCGCTGTACTTCTTCGGCGCCAGGCTCATCACGATGTTTTCGTCCGACCCCGAGGTGCTCCGCATCGGCGCGGAATACCTGAGGATCGTGTCGCTCGCCTATCTCATGCAGACGGTGATGTTCTCGGTTTCGGGGGTAATCAGGGGCGCGGGCCGGATGACCTTCACGATGGTCATGGCCCTGCTTTCGATGTGGATCATCAGGATACCGCTCGCGTTCCTGCTGTCGTCCAGGTTCGGAACGCGCGGTATCTGGTACGCGATCGATATCGGTTTTTTCGTCGGAATGTCGGGATCGCTGATCTACTACTTCGCGGGAACGTGGAAGTCGGCCGCTTCGTCGCGTGTGCCGTCGCCGGTCGCTTCGTCGCCCGTCGCGTCGTCGCCCTCGAGCGCGGACAGCATTTCGGTGTAGAACCGCCGCTCTATGGCGGATTCCGGCACGCCGCACCTCGCGAGCGTCTCGCGCAAGGCGGACTCCGCGCGCGCGACGTACTCCTCGTCGGGGTTTTCCGCCAGTATTTCTAGTTCCACGAACCAGCCGAGCCGGGCCACGAGCGAAAGCTCTATCGCGACCGGCGTCCCGTTCCCCGCCCGGCAGCTGAACGTTTTCGTCCGTTTTTCCTTTTTTACGTAGACGGCGAAACCGAGGTCTTCGAGGAGACATTCGAGCGCGCTCCGGTCCGAGACGGTGAACTCGCGCTCGTCGTTCACCTCGATGTCGCCGCGCGTTTCCTTTCGCTTGTAGGTGACGGTCGAGACGCCGTCCTCTTCGCGGATGCGGACCTTCGTGAACGAGTCGGCGGGGCCCTCAAGGCCCCAGTACTCGTCAAGTTTGACCGTCTCGCGCTCGAAACGGGCGAAGGCGCGAATCGCGGCTTCGGTCGCGACCGGGTCGGCGACCCGCGCCTTTATCTCGATCTCCGTCATCAGTTCCAGTCGAGGATCGAAGGATCGTAATCGGCCGGGGCCTTGTAGCCGAGAAGCTCGATGCAAGTCGCCGCGAGACTCGAGATACCGAGGCCTTCCTTGAGCGCCTTCTTGTACTCGCCCTGGTACGCGGGATCGTAGACGATTCCGGGCACCGGGTTGAGCGAGTGGCTGGTCTTCGCCTTGGGCGAACCGTCGGCCTTGCGCGACACGTCTCCCGTCTTCTTCTCGTGCTCGAACATGTCGTCGGCGTTGCCGTGGTCGGCGCTGAGCACCATCACGCCGCCGGCCGCCTCGACCGCCTTGCGCAATCGCGCGAGCTGGAGGTCCATCGCCTCCATCGAGCAGATAACCGCCTCGTAGATGCCGGTGTGGCCGACCATGTCGCCGTTGGGGAAGTTGAGCCGGATGAAGTCGTATTTGCCCGAGCCGATCGCTTCGAGGACGTAGTCGGTGATCTCCGCGCACTTCATCCATGGCCGCTGTTCGAAGGGAAGCACGTCGCTCTTTATCTCGACGAATGTCTCGAGCATCTCGTCGAACTTGCCGAGCTTGTTGCCGTTGAAGAAGTAGGTGACGTGCCCGTATTTTTGCGTCTCGCTGATGGCGAGGCTCCGCACGCCGGTGGCCGCGAGGTATTCGCCCATCGTGCGGTCGATGGCGGGAGGCGTCACGAGGTACTGCGCCGGGATGTGCAGGTCGCCGTCGTATTCCATCATACCCGCGTACTCGACGCGCGGCACGCGCACGCGGTCGAACTTGTCGAAATCGGCGCCCGACTCGAAGGCCGAGGTCATCTCGAGGGCGCGGTCTCCGCGGAAGTTGAAGTAGACGACCGAGTCGCCGTCCTCGATCGTTCCGACGGGCTTGCCGTTCTCCGCTATCACGAATTCCTTGAGGTCCTGGTCGATGATCCCGGGGATTTCCTTCCGCCAGGTCTCGATCGCTTCGCGCGCCGAGCCGAAGAGCCGGCCCTTGCCGAGTACGTGTACGTTCCACCCGCGCTCGACCATCGACCAGTCGGCGCCGTACCTGTCCATCGTGACGAACATGCGGCCGCCGCCGGAGGCGATGCGGTAGTCGACGCCGTTCGCGCCCGGTTTTCCGCCGTTGAGTCCCTCGAGGTACTTCTCGAACGGGTCCACGTAGTCGAGGGCGCTCGTCTCCCCGACGTCGCGTCCGTCCAGGAGGGCGTGCACGCGCGCGGTTTTTACGCCGTCGGCCTTGGCGCGTTCGAGCATCGCCTTGAGGTGATCGAGGTGCGAGTGGACGTTACCGTCGGAGAAGAGCCCGATGAAGTGCAGCTTCGAGTTGTTTTTTTTCACGTTGTCGACGAGTTTCTTCCAGGTGGCGCCGTCGAACATCGCGCCGGTCTCGATCGAGCCGGAGACGAGCTTGGCTCCTTGAGCGAACACGCGCCCGCAGCCGATCGCGTTGTGTCCGACCTCGCTGTTGCCCATGTCGTCGTCCGAGGGAAGCCCTACGGCCGTGCCGTGCGCCTTCAGTTTCGTCGTGGGCCAGTTTTTCCGGAAATCGTCGAGGGCTTCCATGTGAGCGTCGGCGACCGCGTCGCCTTCCTTGAACTTTCCGTATCCGACTCCGTCCATTATGACGAGCACGACGGGACCTTTCCTGCCGCGCCATGTAGCGTTTTTATCGAGTGCCTGTACCATACTGTCTCCTCTGTTATTTGTAAGCGACGATGGACAAAATGTAGCCTTTTTGGCCCGTTTCGGCAAGATTACCGGGTTTTCGTATACCTACCGGTAGGTATATCGCAAACCCCAAAACAGCCCCAAAAACCGTAATTTGACAACGTACTATCCCCGTGTGATACTTGCCCCATGGCCTACAAACGGGAAATCTATCTGAGCGCCTCCGAGGATCGGCTGGAACGGCTCATCGAGGCGAGAATTTCGGCGGAACCGGCCGAAAAGCGGCTCATCGACGAACGCATTTGGGATCTCTTCGGTGAGGAGTGGTGCGTCATGTTCACGGATCTTTCGGGGTTTTCGCGTAACGTGGCGAAATTCGGCATCATCCATTTTTTGCAGACGATCTACGAATCGGAACGCCTGCTCATCCCGATCATCGAGCGGCACGACGGCATCCTCCTGAAGGTCGAGGGAGACAGCTTTCTCGTCATATTCCGCAACGTTCAAAAGGGGATACAGGGGGCGATCGCGATGCAGCGCGCCCTGGTCGCGTACAACGCCGACAAGCCCGACGAGGAAAAGGTTCTTCTCTGCGTGGGACTCGGTTTCGGAAAGCTCCTGAGGATAGGAGACGCCGACGTCTTCGGATCGGAGGTCAACGCCGCGAGCAAGCTCGGAGAGGATACCGCCAAGGCGTGGGAGATACTCGTCACGGACGGCGTCAGGGAACGTTGCGGCGAAATCCCGGACGTGTCCTTTGTCGAGCTCGACGAGGCGCCTCCCGGCGCGAAGCGGGCCTGGAAAACGGTCTACGCGCTCGCGCCGGAAGGAACGTGAAGGGAAACTTCTAGAAGCGTACGGTCACGCCGACCGTCGCGTAGTTGACAAGCGCGAAGGTGTACACGCTTCCGCCGCCGTCGGACCCTCCCTCGAGCAGGCGATACCCGACGCGCAACGAAGCGTTCGGAGAATACTCGTATTGCAGGGCGAACAGCACGTCCTCGGCGCGACCGTAGGGGGAGACGAGGGCGTCCATGTCGACTACGAGCCCGAACTTGTCGTGCGGTTTCCAGTGTACCATGAGGTTGACGAGGGGGACGAACCCGAGATCGGTTCGGCGCTCGTAGCCCGACGCGCTCATGAGGGCTATCTCGGCGCTCCGGATCTTTCCGGTCACGCCCCCGGCTACCGTCATGTAGTCGCGGTCGACGAATGTATAGCGGTACGTCAGCCGGTACGAGTCGAAGCGATACACCGTGTCCACCTCGGTTCCCGCCGCGAAGGTAGTTCCCCGGAAGGTTATGTCGCGGTCGAGCGTTCCCGATCCCCGAATGGTGAGCGGAGCCACGGTCGCGAAGACGGTGTGCCTGTCGAAGAGGGTATAGCCGACGCGAACGCGGAACGCCGGAACCGCGGGACTTTCGACGTCGTCCGCGAGCGAGAAATCGGTTCCGCCCGTCGACGGGATGCGCACGTCGTTATAGCCGGTAAAGGCGACCGCTCCCTCGACGTCCAAAAACGCGTCCGCCGCGGCGGCGCCACCGGCGAGTACGAGCGAAAGGGCGACGAACAAGGCCTTCGTTTTTTTCATGTGACGCTCCTTTTAACGAGACGGGCGAGTTCCCTGCCGCGCTCCCTGAGAAGCGCGAGGTCTTCCTTTGCGGGAACGCCCTGCCATTCCACCGATTCGACGCTCTCCCATTTGAAAGCGGCGATCCGTTCTTCGTATTCCTTTTTGGCCCCGCCGACCCATCCCCAGCTCCCGATTCGGAGGGCCTTCTTGCCGGTAAAATGCTTTCGTTCGAAGAGGTCGAGTACGTGCGCCATCGGCGGGAACATCTTGTATTCGTAGGTCGGCATCGCAAGCACGAGTCCCGCGGCCTTGTACGCGTCGGCGAGCACGAAGCTCGCGTCGGTATCGGGAACCTGGTGGATGGAGTAGGGGACCTTCTCCTCCTCGATTCCCGCGACGACGGCATCGACGCCCGCCTTCGTGTACCCGTACATGGAGCCCCATATCACGCAAATTTCCGGCTCGCACGCGCCGCCCGAATTGTATCCCGCGTACTTGGCGTACCGCGCGACGATCGTTCCCGGGTTTTTCCGCCAGATGACGCCGTGGCTCGGCGCGACGACCTTCACGGGAAGGTCCTTGAGCTTGTCGAGGGCCTTTACGACGAACGTCGAGAAACTCGCGACGATGTTCGAATAATAGCGGAGCGATTCCCGTTCGTAGAAGGCGTGTTCCTCCGCGGTGAACTCGTCGTCGAACACGCGGTCCCCGAGCGTTCCGTAGGAGCCGAAGCCGTCGCAGGAAAAGAGGGTACCCGATTCCCGTTCGAAGGTCATCATCGTCTCGGGCCAGTGAATGTTCGGGGTCTCGAAAAACTCGAGCCGTTTGCCGCCGAGGTCGAGCGTGTCGCCCGTTTTCACTTCCCGGAGCCCGTCGGCAATCTTGAAGAAGTTTCGTACCATCGCGATTCCCTTGGGCGTCGAAAGGATTTCCACCGAGGGGTTCCGTTTCCTGAGCTCGAGCAGGAAGGCGGTATGATCCGGCTCGAGATGGTTGAGCACGAGATAGTCTATTTTGTCGAACGAGGTTCCGGCGTCCGCGAGCCGAGACTCGTATTGTTCGATGGAACCTTCCCAGTCCTTCGCGAGGTCTATGAGCGCCGTTTTCTCCCCGGAGACGACGTATGAATTGAGGGTAACCCCGTGCGGTATGGGCCAAATCCCCTCAAAGCGCGCGGTCGTCCGTACGTCCGCGTGAATCGCGTGGATGCCGGTCGAGATTTCGTGTGCGTTCATGAACTGTTCCTCCTCGTATCGTATACGTGAATATAAACTACCCGCCCCGTTACGGCAACACAAACAGACGCGTCTCTGGCGCGGAGTGGTCGAAATCCGCTATACTCGGGCGGATGAAACTGGCGCTTGCTCCCATGGCTACCCTGACCCACGAGCCCCTCCGGAGGCTGATCCACCGCTACGGCGATCCGGACGAATATTTTGCCGAGATGATCCACGCGCCCTCCTACCTGGCGGGCGGCGTCTTCGAGCCCTGGTACGTGCGCTCGGGCCCGTGCCCCGAGCGGATGGTCTGGCAGATCACCGGCGGTTCCGTCGAGCCGATCGTCAAAACGGCGGAAGGTCTCCTTGCCCTCGGCGGCATCGGAGTCGACCTCAACATGGGCTGCAGCGCGCCCGATATCGTGCGGGGAGGCGCCGGCGTCGCCTGGATGGAAAAGGACCCGGCGGAGGCCGCCGAACTCGTCCGCGCCGTACGCGAGGCGATCGACCGGGCGTCGCGTCCCGCCCGTGCCGAAGACGCGCGCCACCCTGAGGACTCTACGCGTGCCGAAGACGCGCGCCACCCTGAAGACTCAACCCGCCCCGAAGGTCCGCGAGCCCGTCTCGGCGTGAAGCTCCGCCTCGGTTCCGACGACGACTACGATCGTTTGCTCATTTTTTGCGCCTTGCTCGCCGAATCGGGCGCCGACATGCTTACCCTCCATCCCCGCGAACGACGCGAAAAGTATTCCCGTCCCGCGCGCCACGGGTACACCGCCCGGCTCGCGCGCGACCTCCCCGTTCCCGTATACGCCAACGGCGACGTCGCCTCGGTCGCGGACTTCCTGGCGCTCGAGCGGGACGTTCCCTGCGCCGGGGTGATGATAGGCCGCGCGGCGGTCACCGAGCCCTGGATATTCCGCGATATCGCGCGAGCTCGCGCCCCGACAGCCGCGGACGTCGGACCGACAGCCGAGGACGTCGGACCGAAAGCCGCAGACGCCGCACTGACCGCTCCCGTCGACCATCTCGAAGTGGCGCGCGCCTTTTTGGGCTATCTTGTCGAGGGTCAGCCTCCCGAATTCTGGTTGAGCCGCGCGCGACGTTTTTTCTTTTATTACTGCGACAACTTCAGCTTCGCCCACCATATCAAGATGCGCGTGCAAAACGCGAAGACCCTCGACGAAATCGAGGGTCTTCTGGAAGCGTATCTCGCCGAGGTGCCGGGCGACCGGCATAGGCTCAGAGGGGGAAGAGTTTCTTGAATTCCTCGAGTACCGCGGCGCTCGAAGGGCGCGCGTCGACCTCGGTAAGCTTGCCGAGCGACCGGTAGAAATCGATGAGCGGGGCGGTTTGCTTGCGGTATACCTCGAGCCGCTTCGTGATGGCCTCGATCTTGTCGTCCTCGCGGATAAAGAGCTCGCCGCCGCACTTGTCGCACACGCCCTCGACCTTCGGCTTCATGTAATCGACGTGGTAGTTCTGGCTACAGGACTTGCACACGCGCCGGCCGGAAAGCCGGGCCACGACGCCGTCGTCGGCGATGTCGAAGTTCACCGCCGAGTCGATGTCTACGATCTTGGCGAGCGCCTCGGCCTGGGGTATCGTGCGCGGGAAGCCGTCGAGGATATAGCCGGCCTTGGTGTCGTCCTTGGCGAGCCGTTCCTTGACGAGTTCGATGGTGATGTCGTCGCTCACGAGCTGGCCCGCGTCGATTATGGCCTGAACCTTGAGTCCGAGCGGGGTCTTTTCGCGGATCGCCGCGCGGAAAATCTCCCCGGTCGAGATATGGGGAATTTTATAGGTTTCGGAAACCAAAACGGCGAGCGTACCCTTGCCCGCTCCGGGCGGACCCAAAAAAATGAGCTTCATTCGGAACTCCTTGCGTATCGATGGCGGATCCTTGTCGTGGAACCGATTCATGATACCGCTAAAAAAGGGACGTATCAAGGGCGAGAGTCGGTTCGTTTCGACAAAAAAAAACCGATCCGTCGCGTCCGCGTGGGGACGATTCGGATCGGGTGATCGGGCCGCGAAAGGCTCCGCGTGCGGCGCGTTTTCGGCGCGTCGTGGTCTTAGGGAACGACCTTGAGATCGACGATGGTCAGTTCGTACGAGGCGATCGGCTGTCCGATCGTCTGGAACGAGACCTTCACGATCTTGGCGGGATCGAATTTCTTCTTGATTCCCCAGGGCTCCTGGGTCAGGGCCTTGAAGGGAACGACGATCTCGACGGGTTTGCCTTTCGGGGCGGTGAATTCCTTTCCGAACATGTTGAAGTCGGTGATATCGGAGGTTTCCACCTTGACGCGGTATTTTTTGCCGTCGCCCGAGGCGAGGAACTTGATACCGCTGCCCTCGCGGATAGCCTTCAACGTCGCGGGATCCGCGTCGGCCGAAACGCCGCAAAAGCCGTATTGGTATTTCGTGGTGACGTTGCCCTTGATGGTCACGCTCAGAACCTCGCGACCGTCGATTTTGACGAATTCCGAGGCCTTGTTGATAACCGAAGAGCCCCCGTTGCCCTTGTCGTCGAAGGCGTTCCATTTATCGCTCGCCTTGAACTCCTGCGCCGAGAGCGCGCTCGCGCACGCGACAAAGGCGATAAGCGCGAAAAGCGCCCGTTTTGTCATACCGTTCTTCATTCTATCCCCCTCACTGTAATTGTTTCCTTGGGAAAATAACGTTATTCATTGTTGCACGGCTTTTTTGACCCGTCAAGGATTCTTCTTTTGCATTTACCGGGATTATCTGCTAGAGTTATTGGAGGGAGCGCCCAATGAAAGCAACGCGTATTCTCGCATACAGCGCGGCCGCGACGGTCGTACTCGGGGCGTATGTGGCCTGCGCCGCGACGGGACAGAATCGCGCGGCTAACTTCGCGGCCGTTCTCGCCTCCGCCCTCGCGGTTGCCGCGTACGTCGCGAACGCGAGGGCGTCCCGACAGTATCGCTTCAACTGGACGATAACCGCCGTCGGCGTCGGCGCGTGGGGACTTTCCGATCTCGCCTGGTCCGTGCTCGACCTCCTTCCCGGGGGAGAGCCCGAACGTTCCGTGCCGCTCATGTACTCGTATCTCGTCCTCAACGCCGCTCTCCTCTCTTCGATCGTCTACATGGCCGTTCACCGTCGTACCCGCGACTCCTTTCCGCAATTCGTCGTGGATTTCTCGGGCCTCCTCGTCGCCTTCGGGGCCTTCCTTTGGTTCGCTTTTTTGCGGGGCGCTTTCGGCGCGACCGCGGCGGTCGATCACGCCTACCTCTCCTCGGCGCTCGCGCTCGCCCTGGACGTCCTGCTCGTAACCGTCGCCGTCGCCGTCTTTCTCTCGTTCGAGCGCGCACTCGTGCCCGCCTTCCTGAAGCTGGCCTTCGTCGCCTGCATGGCCTTCGCCGTCCTCGACGTCGTCTATGTCCGCGCCTTCCTGACCGGCTCCTACGAGCCGAACACCCTCATCGACTCGCTGTACCTGGTTTCGATACTCGCGCTCGGAGCGGCCGCGGCCATGCATCTCGACGGCGCGCCGGTGACGGAAAGCCTCAGGGGCGAGGCGGTTTCCCCGCGCGGTTTCATCAAGCGCTCGGCCTTCCTGCTCCTCTTTACCGCCGTCGCCGCCGTCACCGGACTCGTTTCCGCCGGAGAGCTCGTCTTCTTCATCGTCGTGGCGATGGCCCACCAGACGGTGAGCCTCTTCTTGCGGAGGATCGACCAGGGCGCGGCCGAGATCCGGGAGACCGCCCGGCGCAACGAACTGCTCGAGGCGAAAATCGCCGACCGCACGCGCGAACTCCGGACGCTTAACCAAACCCTCGAAAACCTCCTCAAAAGGGACGCGACGACGGGCCAGTTCAACCGCAAATTCTTTCTCGAGAAAGTCGACGAGTGGATACGCGCGGGAGACGCCGCCGACGAGGGGGAACCCTGCGACCGGCGGAAGGTTTGGCTCCTGATCCTTGACTTCGACCGCTTCAAGACGGTGAACGATTCCTACGGGCACGACGTCGGCGACCAGTCGCTCCGCATCGCGGGCAAGCGGCTCGAGGCCCTGTCGAACGAGCGGACGGTCTTCGCGCGGCTCGGCGGGGACGAGTTCGGTTTCCTGTGCGGGCGGTGCGAGAACGAAAGCATCGATCCGCTCGTCCGGACGATCGCGGATCTCGTCTCCGAGCCGATCAAGGTAGGTTCCTTCACCATCCACCTGTCGGTGAGCGTCGGCGCGGCCTCCTGGCCCGACCACGCCCTGAGCCGGAGCGATCTCATGCGCCACGCCGACATCGCCCTCTACATCGCCAAGCGGAAGCGCGGCGACTGCGTGGCGTATTTCGACTCCCGGGCCAACGCCGGGATCGAGCGCGGCCATCAGATCGATCTCGCGCTCGGCAAGGCGAATTTCGACCGCGAGTTCACGCTCGTCTATCAGCCGCAAATCGCCGTCGGCGGGCGCCGTCTCGTAGGGATGGAGGCGCTCGTGCGCTGGACCTCTCCCGATCTCGGCGACGTCAGGCCCGACGAGTTCATCCCCATCGCGGAGGAGAACGGCGTCATCCTCCCGTTGAGCGACTGGATCATGGAAAAGGCCCTCAGGCAGATCACGGTCTGGAACCGCGCGTACGGAAAAAACCTGCGCATGGGGATCAACGTCTCGCCCCTCCAGCTCGACGACACGCTTTTCTTGCCGAGGCTCGAGGAGACGATACGCTCGATAGGGGCGAAGTGCGAGTGGGTGAACCTTGAGTTCACTGAACGGAGCGCGATGAAGGACGAGCGGTTCATCGTCAACGTCTTCAAGCGCCTTTCGGAGCTCGGGATCGTCAGCTCGATGGACGATTTCGGCACGGGGTATTCGTCGCTCAGTTATCTCAAGCTGTTCGAGATCGACTATCTCAAGATCGCGAAGCAGCTCATCGACGGTATCGCGACGAGCGAGACGGAGCGGGAGATCGTGCAGGCGATCATCATGATGGCGACGGCCCTGGGCTTGCGGACGATCGCCGAGGGCGTGGAGGAGGAGGAACAGCTCCGGCGTCTCGAGGCCCTCGGCTGCGACGAGATTCAGGGTTACTATTTCGGAAAGCCCGTCCCCCCCGAGGAGTTCGAGGAGTTGTTCCTGAAGGGGTGAAAGCGACTGGCCGCGCGCGTCAATGAAAGATCGTCGTGCCGCCGACGCTTTCCGTGATTTCGGTTATCTTGAAGACGCCCGGTCCGTCGGGCTCGAGAAGGATCGTGTAGGTTACCCCGCCGCCGTCAACGGAGACGCTCCAGCCGCTGACGATCATGGCGCCAACGTCGAGGGGCCCCGCGAAGGCGGCGGGCACGGTCCAGAAGGTCGCGGCGGCCGCGGTCGCCGCGGTAAAGTCGGCGGCGTCGGGATGGAGGTGTTCGACCATCTCGTCCCAGAGGCCTCCGTCGTAGGAGGCGGCGAAGAGCGTCATCCGCTCCTCGATGGAGACGGGCTCGCCGATCGAGGAACACGCGCAAAGGAAGAGCGCGACGGCGACAAGGGCGATCATCCCGATCCCCGCCTTCGCCGAGTATCCCTTCCGTCTCGTTACGCCCGCAACGTATCCCGTACCCGCCTCGCTTCTCGTTAAATTACGAAACTCCCCCGCCATCCCCGCACGGCGTGCCTGGGACGGGGTAGGGGAGATTATGATTAATCGAATACGGTGGTTGAACCACGAAGAATTCCACTTATCTTCATGTCTCCACCGTCATCCTCGAGTGTAAAATAAAACATTGTTCCATCATCACCTTCAACCGTCGCGGCAGAATCAGTCGTGACTATCAGGTCCAACGGGCGATAAATGTCAAAGATACCTGACCAGAAGGTGCCACTTCCGCCTGCTAAGTAATCACTCGCGTCTGAATGGGTGTATTGCTGTAAGCTCGACCAGTTCTGATCGTTTACGTCGTCGACGAAGTCTTCCATTAACCCCTGGGCCTCAATTACGTCACAGCTGGCAAAGGTGATGACAGCAAGAACGCTCAGGATAATTGCTACGATATACAGATTCTTTTTCATATTCATACTCCTTCGGGTCCCGGTTCGGGCCCATATCAATAATCGTTTTCGTTCAGTTCGGGAACGATGATTTCTTCATAGCGTGCGAGCAGGGTCTGATGGTCTACGAAAAACTTTTCCACGCTCGCGGGACGTGCGAGGGGATAGCGGCTCTTTAGCTCCATGTACAGGTTCGACACGACGTAGCGCCGGACGGAGAGATAATTGAGAGCGTAGTGGCGGATGTTGAGTATGAGCACGAGCCGTTCGTCCTGGGCGGGATAGAGGGTCGATTGTTGGTAGGCTTTTTTTATCTCTTCGTCGCCCGACGCCACGATCTTCTTGTACTCCTCGGTAATCGCATTCCATCTCTTTGTCGCCTCTTCATACGGTTTCTTGAGGGCGGCGAGTTCGGCTTGGTAGCCCTTTAACTGGGCGGAGACGGCGGCCAGGGCGGCGACGGGATCTTTGAGGAAGTCGTCGTTTTTTCCCTTGTTCCAGGAACTGAAATCGAGCGAGCGGCCGAGCTTCTTGAATTTCGCCCCCGGGGCCTTGCCGGGGGATACTTCCACGGCCTCGTCCTTGAGGAGCTCTACCGTCGCGCCTTGCGAGGCCACGTCGACGATACCCTCGTCGACCGACAGGAGCACCGAGCCGTCGCGGCCGGCGAAGACGGTAAACTCCGTCCCGCGCACCCCGGCGACCATGCTGTTCGTCTGAATCCTCGGCGAACGCCCGAGCGCCTTGTTGAGCTTGTAGTGCACGCTCCCCGCCGTCGTCGTGAGCACCGGCGTCGAATCGACCCCGGAGCCCGTGGAGGAATACGAGAACACCGAATTCTCCGCCACCCGGATCGTGCTCCCGTTCTCGAGCGTGAGCTCGACGAGACCGTCCTTTCCCGTCAACACCGACTCCCCGTAGGTGATCGTCCCGCCGATCTCGGCGGATCGGAGACTGCCCGCGGCCGACTTGACCCGGGAGGAGCCCTCGACGTAGACGACGTTCGCCTTCTGCGCCTGGAGGGGAAGCATGGTTACAATCGCCGCGATCGCGATCGCGGATACCGTTCGCGCGCCGGTCATCGTACGGGCCCCTTCAAACCGCGGACCCGGGGATACCCCTTCACCGCGCGCTCGAGCAGGAGAAGGTACGTGCCGTCGGCGGTTTCGAGCGTGACGACGGAGGTGTCCTTCCCCGTGTATCGGGCGAAAAAGTTCTTCATGTCGTAGGTGTCCGCGAAGGCCTTCCAGGACTCGGGACCGACATGCTCCGCGGAGACGTAGCGGGCGTCTTTCATGACGAAGGACGCCTCCTTCAGGTTCTTCCAGAAGGTGGAGACGTCGCTTTCGAGATACAGGGTTTCGGTATCGAGCGCGAAGGGGGCGGGCGTCAGGCCCTCTACCTCTCCGACGCGACCCTCGTTGATGAGGGTAACCAGCTTGAGCACCTCGTCTTCCTTTTGCGCGTACGGAGCGCTCGCGCACGAGGCGAAGAGCGCGGCAAAAAGCGCGGAGACGAGGGCGAAACGGATGGCGCTTACGGTGATTCTCAAGTCATCCTCCTTACGTTTCTCCGGATATAAGTATATCACAGTTCAACGACGCAAAACACGATATCATAGGCCCAGGTTACCGCCCCGCGCGCGAATGTCGCCTCGAGGGCCTGCCGGAATTCCGCCGCAAGTCCGGCTCCCGCCGCCCGCGCGACGGCGGAACCGTAGGCCGAGGCGGGATCGAGCCAGCGCGCGACGTCCGCCGCGGAGGGCCTGCGGGGTTCCGAAAGACGCTCCGTTTCGCACGTCGCGGAAAAGCCCGCCTCGACGAGCGCCGCCTCGAGGGACGCCCCGTCCCACGAAAAGAGGGGGTTCGAGCCGTCCGCGTAAAAGGCCGCCTCCGCCTCGGCGATCGCCCCGAAATCCCGGCTCGGGCCGGAGATCGCGCCCGAAGCCGCGCCGCCGACCGCGTCCGAAAGGCGCATCCCTCCCGAGGGTACCCGCGCCGCGAGGACGACCCTGCACGGCGAGGCGGCGAAGGTTTTGAGCGAGCGGACGAAATCGACGATACCTTCCTTTGTGGAGGCGGGATCTCGCGAGAGTACGCGGTCGAAGGGAACGCCGAAGGGGTTCGCGCCCGAAGTCGTTCCGCCGCCTGACGCCCCGTCGCCCGCGGTCGCCAGTTTCGGCCGGTCGAGTTCGTCGAGGCTTTCGGCGTATTTCTCGAGCGCCGTCCGTCCCTCATCGCTCCGGCAAAGACCGGCTACCATCCCCTCGGGCGCGAGCCGTGAGGCCTCCCACACGAGCAGTCCGTCGTCGGCCCCGTGGACGAGCACCCGGTGGTGTCTGAGAATACCGGCGCGGCCGGTCAGTCCCCCGCGTACGCGCAGGAGGCCGGCGGAACGTCCCGAGTCGAGCCGTTTCGTCCAGGAGTCGCGCCGCGTGCCGCCGGGGCTGAAGGTCAGGTGTTCGCCCGGGCGCTCGAGCCCTTCTTCGAGAATCGCCGCTATCTGGAGTTCCCGCCTCGTCAGTATCTCGCCCCGAATCCGTCCTTCGTAGCCTTGCGTCGACGGCGTATAGAAGGCCCGCCCGACGAGTTCGTCGGGAAGGTATTGCTGGGCGGCCCAATGGTCGCGGTACGAATGCGGGTAGAGGTAGCCGTCGCCGTGCCCGAAGCCCTCGGCGTCGCGGTTTCCGTCGCGCAGGTGGTTCGGTACCTCGGCGTCCTCCTTCTCGACGGCCGCGAGGGCGTCGAAGAAGGCGAGCGAGCTGTTCGACTTCGGCGCGGTGGCGAGGTAGAGAGCCGCGTGCGCGAGGTGATAGCGGCCCTCGGGGAGGCCGACCCGGTCGAAGGCCGCCGCGCAGGACTCCACCACGGAGACGGCGGCCGGGTCCGCGAGGCCGACGTCCTCGCACGCCGAGATGAGCATGCGGCGGAAGATGAAGCCGGGGTCTTCTCCCGCGGCGATCATCCGCGCGAGCCAGTAGAAGGCCGCGTCGGGATCGCTTCCGCGGAGGGATTTGATGAAGGCGCTGATGACGTCGTAGTGGTAGTCGCCGTCCCGGTCGTAGAGCACCACCTTTTGCTGGATGCTCTGCTCGGCCGTTTCGGTGTCGATCTCGATGGCCGTGCCGTCCGCGGGAGGCCAGACCGGAGATGAGGTTTCCACGGCGAGCTCGAGGGCGTTGAGGAGGCTTCGCGCGTCGCCCGAGGCGGTCGCCACGAGATGCTCGAGGGCGCCGGGGGCGAAGGTGACGCGCCACCTGCCGTATCCGCGCTCGCGGTCGGCGAGCGCGGCGCGCGCCGCCCGGATAAGGTCGTCTTCCGTCAGCGCCTTGAGCTGGAACACGCGGCTCCGGCTCACGAGGGCCTTGTTCACCTCGAAGAAGGGATTCTCGGTCGTCGCCCCGATGAGGATGATCGTGCCGTTCTCGACCCACGGCAGGAGGGCGTCCTGCTGGGCGCGGTTCCAGCGGTGCACCTCGTCGACGAAGAGTATCGTCCTCCTGCCGTAGAGCGAGCGTTGTTCCTCCGCCGCCTTGATGGAGTCGCGTATCTGCTGGACTCCCGCGAGGACGGCGTTGAGGGTGACGAAGTTGCTTTTGGTGTGGTTCGCGATCACGCGCGCGAGGGTCGTCTTTCCCGTGCCGGGCGGCCCGTAGAAGATGACCGAGGTCAGCTGGTCCGCCTGTATCGCCCGCCTCAGGAGGCGGCCGGGACCGACGATGTGGTCCTGGCCGACGTACTCGTCAAGCGAACGGGGCCGCATGCGCGCGGCCAGCGGTTGGTGTTCGCCCGTTTCTTTCCCGGAAAACAAATCCATCGGGCGACTCCGCGATTTCTCCGCCTATTCGCGGTTCCAGACGGGTTGCGTCGTTTGGTAGTAACCCCAGAGCCCGTCGTAGTCCTTGTCGATGACGCCGAGGTAGAGGACGTAGGCGTCGCCCGCGGGCACGACGGTCCCGTCTTCGACGACGGTTATCAAGGAGGTATTGTAGTCTTCGACGTTGGTCTTATATTCCTTGCGGGCGTCCGTCGAGATCGACGAGGTTGCCGCCTCGCCCGGCCACTGGAAGACGACAGGCGCGTCGGAGCCGTCGAGTACGACCTCGCCGTAGCCCTCGTTCCCCGCGATAAGGAGGACGTTCTTCGTCCCGTTCTTGAGCCAGGCGAGACCCGTTACCGGTCCGTTGACGTCATGGGGAAACCGTGTCCACGCGCCGCCGGTATAGCTGTGCACGTAGCCGCTCGTCGCGGCGTACAGGATACCGCCGTCAACCGCGATCCCGCGTATTCCCGCGGTCGGCGCGTCGCCCGTGGTCGGCAGCGCGCTTCCTCCGTTGTACACGGCGGTCGTCGTCGCGAAGTATCCCCCGCTCGCGGCGGTCGGCCGCGAGGTAAGGCCTGAGGCGAGGATGCTCCCCACGGATGTTCCCGAAATTGTCACCACCGAATATTCCGCGTCGATGTTTTCCTGCGTGTAGTCGGCCGTGTCCTCGCGGAAGGCGTAGATGGAGCCGCTTCCGTTGCGTATGCCGATGACGCGGGTGCCCGTCGCGACGGTCGCCCACGTCGTGCCGTCAAATCGCATGAGGGAATTGTTGGACCAATCCGCGTCTTGAAAGAGGCCGAAGAGGGCGCCGCCGCTCGAGGCGACCTCGGCGCACCGCGAGACACCCGCGGGAAGTTCCATTCGCTCCCAATCGCGCCCGGTACCGAGCTTTCGCATGAGCCGGCCGTTCGCCGCGTAGGTGTTTCCGTTGAATACGGCGACGTTCGTCACCGTTCCCGTGATCGAGGGATCCTTCAGCTTTACCTCGCTTTCTATGGAGGCGAAGATGGACTCGTTCGAGCACGAGGCCATGCCGACGAGGGCGATGAGCGTGGCGGCGACCGCGGCGGCGACCGCGGCCGGGAAGAGTGCTATGTTTCGCGCGTGCTTGTTCATGGTTCGTTCCTTACGTCGTTCGGTTCGTCAGAAATGGTATCTGAGGTTCATGGTCACGTCGAGCATGTTCCCGACGCGGTTGTCCGCGCTGTTGTCGTACCACTGCGGCAGTACGTTCCAGGCGGTTACGAGGCCGAATGACCACTCGGGCGAATACTGATAGTACGCGCCGACCTCCGGCTTCAGGATCGGCCCGAAAAAGTGGCGCGAGCGGTAGTTGTGGAGCGCGCCGCCGACGGAGACCGAGACGGGAAAGCGGAAATCCCGCATGACGAACTCGTAGGTTCCCTTCAGCGTCAGCGGGAGGGAAAGGAACATGTTCTCCCCGAGGGTCGAATTGAAGGCGAAGGCGAGCTCCCCCCCGAGCGATATGCGAGGCGTAAGGAATCGGGAGTATCCGATGATTCCCGTTCCGCCGATATTCATGTTCGTGTCGGTTTCGATGCCGTCGGGGCCGATGTTGAAGAGCGGCACCTCGATGCCGGCGCCGACGCGGATATACTGGTCTCCCTTTCGGATCGGCACGAAACCGTACTCGCCGTCTTCTGAATCGGTTGGATATTCGTCCCCGGGCGCGGGTTCCTTCGGGGCGGGCTGGTTTGCTTGGGCCGTGATCGTCGGTATAAGGGCGAAAACGAGGATAACGCAGTAGATCAAACGCTTCATTGGCACACTATACTCCATTTTTTTGGCTATTGTCTATCAACGCCGGTACGTGTTACAACAATGTATCCCGTCTTCTAGTTACGAGCGGAATCTTCTATTTAATACGCGAGGTACACA
Source organism: Spirochaetota bacterium (assembly GCA_023393015.1). GTDB lineage: Bacteria > Spirochaetota > Spirochaetia > Treponematales > Treponemataceae > Teretinema. The sequence continues at coordinate 13,390 of JAEWMY010000044.1, read as the reverse complement.
TGAGCGCTATCGTCATTGACGGTTTTTCCGTCGCCGCATCGGTCCGGGCACGGGTAGCCCAATCGGTCGCCGCGCTTCGATCCCGCGGCGTCGAGCCCTGCCTTTCCGTCATCCTCGTCGGCGAGGATCCCGCGTCCGTTTCGTACGTAACCGGCAAGGCAAAGGCCCTCGCCGAGGTGGGGATGAAGGACCGGAGCATACATCTCCCCGCGTCGACCTCGGAGGCGGAGCTCCTCGAGCTCGTGCGCGGCCTCAACGCCGACCCGTCCGTGCACGGGATTCTCGTCCAGCTGCCCCTGCCGCGGCATATCGACGAGTCGAAGGTCATCATGACGATCGATCCCGCCAAGGACGTCGACGGTTTCCATCCCGCGAGCGTCGGCAACATGGTGCTCGAGCGGCCGTGCTTCCTTCCGTGTACCCCGCACGGCGTGCTCGTGCTCCTGCGCGAGGCGGGAATCCGGACCAAGGGCGCCCACGCCGTCGTGGTCGGCCGCTCCAACATCGTCGGCAAGCCCATGTCCATCCTGCTTTCGAGACGCGACTGCAACGCCACCGTTACCGTCTGCCACACCGGCACGGGGGATCTCGCCTCGTTTACCCGGCAAGCGGATATCCTGATCGCCGCGATCGGGAAGCCCCGCGCCATAACCGCGGACATGATCAAGCCGGGAGCCGCCGTCATCGACGTCGGCGTCAACCGCGTGGAGGACCCGTCCGCGAAAAAGGGCTTTCGCCTCGTCGGCGACGTCGACTTCGAGCCCGCCCGCGAGGTCGCCTCGTACATCACTCCGGTTCCCCGAGGCGTCGGCCCCATGACGATCGCCATGCTCATGGAGAACACCCTTCTCGCGGCGACGCGGCTTTCCGCCGCCGGCGTTTGAGGAGGCGCGGTTCCGTTGATTGACGTCCAGAACGAGCGCGACGACCGCGACATCCCCCTCGAGAAGGTGGGTATAAAGGGCCTTCGCTATCCGATACGCGTACTCGACCGCGATCATGCGGTTCAGCATACCACCGCGACGGTCAACCTCTTCGTGAACCTGCCCCATCACTTCAAGGGCACGCACATGAGCCGCTTTATCGAGGTGTTTCACCAGCACCGCGAGCGGCTTTCGATGCCGCACTTTCTCGGCATGCTCGAGGAAATTCGCGTTTCCCTCGAGGCGGCGCGCGCCTTCGGCGAGATGCGCTTCCCGTTCTTCGCCGGGAAGGCCGCCCCCGTGTCGGGTCAGACCTCGCTCATGTCGTACGACTGTTCATACGAGGGCTCCGTCGGCGAGGGAGGGGAGAAGTCCTTCTTCGTTTCGGTGGCCGTGCCGGTCCAGACGGTTTGTCCCTGCTCCAAGGCGATCAGCGCCTACGGCGCGCATAACCAGCGCGGCGTCGTCACCGTCAAGCTCGAGCTCGGCCCCTTCTTCTGGCTCGAGGACCTCATAGTCCTCGTGGAGGAATGCGCCTCGAGCGCCGTATACTCCCTGCTCAAGCGCGAGGACGAGAAGTTCGTGACGGAGGCCTCCTACGACAACCCGAAGTTCGTCGAGGACCTCGTGCGCGACGTCATCCTCGCCGTTCCGCGCCTCGGCTCCTTTCCCTGGTTCAGCGTCGAGGCCGAAAACTTCGAGAGCATCCACAACCACAGCGCCTTCGCGTACGCCGAGTCGGGAACGCGCGGTTCGCCGGGTGACGGCTTATCCGCCGGTTTCGCCGCCGGTTCCGCGGGAGTCCCGCGCCCATGACCTTCGCGATAGAGTCCTACGGATGCCAGATGAACCAGGCGGAGGCCTCGTCTGTGTCGGCCCTGCTTCTCGCGCGCGGATGGGAGCGCGCCGCCGACCCGACGCTCGCCGATCTCGTCATGCTCAATACCTGTTCGGTGCGCATCACCGCCGAGACCCGCGTCGCGGGACGAATCGCCCATTACGCGGCACTGAAGAGAAATCGCGCCTTCAAGCTCCTCGTCATGGGATGCATGGCCGAGCGGCTGCACGGAGAGTTCCGCGCGAAATTTCCCGCGGTCGATTTCGTCGTCGGGATGTTCGAGCGCTCGTTATTCGAGGGAATCTTCGCGTCGATAGAGTCGGGCGGCGATTTCGCCGCGGAATTCGGCGCTGAAGAAATCGCCTCCTACCGTTTCTCCGAGCTGTCGTACGAAGAGGGCGCCTTCCAGGCCTACGTCCCGATCATGAACGGCTGCGACAATTTCTGCACGTATTGCATCGTGCCCTACGTTCGCGGCCGCGAGGTCTCCCGCGACGCCCGGAGCGTCCTTCGCGAGCTCGACGCGCTCGCCGACAGGGGCGTGCGCGAGATCACCCTCCTCGGGCAAAACGTCAACTCGTACCGGTTGACCGGCGACGACGGCGAGACTGTCGACTTTCCCCGACTCGTGTCGATGATCGCGCGCAAGATCGAGGAGCGCGGGATCATCCGCTGGGTCAGGTTCATGTCGAGCCACCCGAAGGATCTCTCTGACGGCCTCATCGACGCGATCGCGCGCGAGCCCGTCATGTGCCGGCTCATCCACCTTCCCGTCCAGCACGGCTCTAACCGGATACTCTCGGCGATGAACCGGCGGTACACGAGGGAATCCTATCTCGACCTCGTTTCGCGCGTCCGCTCTCGCGTTCCCGGAGTCGCCCTTTCCACCGACATCCTCGTCGGCTTTCCCGGCGAGACGGAGGAAGACGTCCTCGATACCCTTTCGCTCATGGAGGAAGTCGGTTTCGACTCGGCGTACATGTACCACTACAACCCGCGCGAGGGCACGGCCGCGTTTTCCCTGCCCGACCGCGTCCCCGACGAGGTGAAGAAGGAGCGGCTCGACCGCGTCATCAGGCTTCAGCACCGCCTTTCGGCCGAGCGCATGCGCTCGCGCGTCGGAACGGACGCGCTCGTGCTTTTCGAGTCGACTTCGCGCGACGACAAGGACGAGCTCTTCGGCCATACCGAGCTCGGGGAGATGGTCGTTCTGTCGGGCAAGGGCGACCCCTCGCTGATCGGCTCCTTCGCCGACGTTCGGCTGACCGGCTTGCGCGGACGAACGTTCCGTGCGAAAATGACGCGAACGGGGGATGAACCCTGATCGCGATTCCATCGCGTCGTCCTTCGCGGGCGGGTCGCGCTTCTTGCTGACGGAGGATCATCTATGCCCTTCAGGCTTGTCACGTTTCTCGCGTTTGTGGTTTTGCTCGCGCTCTTCCTCGGCTTCAACCTGGACAACCGGTGCGACGTCTCCGTCGTGTTCCGTACCTTCCGCGACGTTCCCGTCGTCGTCACCATACTCTTCGCCTTCGCCGCCGGCGTCGTGAGCGTCGTTCCCCTCCTCGTATCCTCGCGCCGTCGAAAGGGGAGGCGGGACTCCGAACGGGAACGGCGCGCCGCCGAAAAGGCCGCGGGCAAGCGGTCCGCCGCCTCGCGCGACAAGGCTTCGTCCGCGCGCAAGGGCTCCCGGCGCGGCCGGGATTCCGCCGACGCCGGGGAATACGGAATAGACTGATGCCGCGAAGACTCCCGTACCCCCCGTCTTTCGCGTCGTGCCTTTTTCTCGTCGCCCTCCTGTCGGGCTCTCCCGTCTTCTCACAGTCAAAGGCGGCGGAGTCGCCCGGGGCGCGGGAGCTCGCGAGAACCGCGCTCGCGCGGCCCGATTCCGCGTCCGCCGTAGCGGCGCTCGAAGCCGGTCTCCGGTCCGTTACGGCCCCGGCCGACCGCGTCTTCATCCTGAAAACCATCGCCTCCCTCGAGGAGCGTACCGGCAATCCCGCATCCGCGCTCGAGCGGTACAAGTCCGCGGCGACCGCGGGCCCCTCCCGCGACGATTCCCTGCTCCTGGACGCGGCCCGATGCGCCCTCGCGCTCAACGACCCCGTCGCGGCGGACGCCCTCGTGCGGTCGGTCTTGCAAACATCCTTCGACGGGCCCGCGAACCTTCGCGCGCGGATCTATTCGGCGTGGGTTCAGCTGGGCGCCGGTAAACGGGATGACGCGCTTTCCCTCATCCGCTCCTTCGCCGCGAATCCCGCCTGCGCCGAGTACGCCCCGGCCCTGCTTTTTACCCTCTGGTGGTCCGACGGCGACGCGGCCGCGAGGGCGAGCCTTATCGCCTCCTGGCCCCGTTCGTTCGAGGCCGCGTGCGCGCGTGGCGAGGCTACGGTAGGGCCGTCGTCGTTCTGGTACTTGATGAACAGGAACGAGGGGGGCGTCGCCTCCTTCGCGCGCGCGGGAAGCGCGGGGCTTGCCGAGACCTTGAAGGCGACCTCGTCCGGTTCCCCGGATTTGCCTCCAGCGCCGATTAAACCGACCGCGCCCGTTTCGACGGCCGGCGCTTCCGCTACAGCCAACGCTCCCGCGTCGGCCGGCGCTCCCGTGTCGTCCGACGCTCCCGCGTCGATCGTCAAGACGACCCCCGGAAGTGGCTCGGGACACTGGCAACAGATCGGGTTTTTCAGGAATCGGGAGTATGCCGACGAACTGGTGGAGAAGCTGAAAAAACACGGCTTCGAACCGGTAATCCGCGAGGTCGTGCGCCCGAGCGGTACGCGCTACCATACGGTGCTCGTTCCGGAAAACGAAGACCGTACGACGGGCCAAAAACTGAAAAACGAGGGATTCGAGAGCTATCCCGTTACCGAGTGACCTTCGGCGCCGTCGTTTTTCTCGAAACCTGAATCGGCTGGCTTCCCGCGAGGTTCGTCTCGTTCATCGCGACGGTAACCTCGGTGAGAATCATCTTCTGTTCTTCCCCGCCCGGAATCTCCTTGACCTCGAGCGACACGCGGTAAAACCTGTTGACCCGGGCGGCCCCGTCAAGCCGGAACTGCAAGACCGGCGTTTTCGCGACCGTGAGCAGGGCGTACGACCCGGTCTCCGTCGAACCGGCGAGGTTCGAGGCGAAGGTCACGGGCAAGAGGGTCAAGCTCCTGCCGTCAGGAGTCGTCCACGGAGCCTCCGACGCGGCGATGGCCTTCCTGAGCGCGTCGAGGCTCGTCGCCTCGCGTTGTGGGACCGCGGCGTTCGACATCTTCCGGTATACTCCGTCCCAGTCCGAGGCGACGCCGATCTTGAGGCGGACGTCTTCGATGATCCGGACCCGGATCTCGTCGATCCCCGTCAGTTCGAGGTCGATGAGGCGGCGAATGCTCGATATCGAGCGGTTTCTGGACGTCAGATAGGCGCCGTACCTCCGGGGCGATCCCGCTTCGCGGATAAACACCTCTTCCGTGACGTTATTATGGAAGACTATTTCCTTCATCGGCGTGTCGAAATAGATATACCGGGGGCCCGCGTTCCCGGTCGTGTTTTGCATGTACCACAGTCCGGTCAGGTACGTTTCGAAGGCCTCGACGTTTCCGCCCTGCAACTGCTGCACGATGCGGCTTTCGAGTTTCTTTCCGGGTATTCGTGACTGGGACGCGAGCTCGTACCGTTTGAGCTGGCGGTCCCAGCGGTACACGCGCTCGATTTGGTCAAGGGTGTCCGGCGCGTCCGGATCCGAGTTGTAAGTGATGATGGGGTAACTTTCCCCGCCGGTGACGCCGAGGTTATAGGCGTCGGATCGGGGAATCTCCCTGACGTTGATCGGTCCGTCCGAGCGAAGATCGGCGATTACCGCGAGCGATGTCTTGCCGTCACGCTCGGGAACGGGCTGTATCACCGCGAGCGACTGCATGTTGTCCGCGGTCATGCCGGAAAAGACGATGCAATTCGTCCTGTCACCTATGACGTCGGCGACGTACAGGAGCATGGTTCTGGCCTGCGTCACTCCGGTTTTCAGGGAAGCGAGGCGGGAATACTCGCCGGTTACGGGGTTTTGCACCCCGGGCACGAGGAATACGTTCGGCTCGGTCATCCGCTTGACCGCGCACACCTGGTCGATCGCCCCGTCGCCGTTGAGGTCGACCGCGACGGCCTGCAAAAAGGCTTCGTCGTTTTCCATCAAGATGAGCGGCTGGGCGCGGGACTCGTCGTACGAGGTAGCGTCAGCGAAACCGGACGTGTCTCCCCTGGGTGATCCCGATTCGGACGGGACGATCGTCCGAGCCGTCGTCCTCGTTTCGTGCGAGGCCGAGAGTTTCCCCCGATTAACGAGTAACCAGACGAAGAGACCGAGGAGGATACACGCGAAGACGAGAATAACCGGACGCTTCATGCGCTCGTCCGGCCGTGATTGTGATTACCAGTCCGCAAAATGAGAATACCCCTGTTAGACGCGTTTCCGCTTGTCCTCGTCGCGTTCCCGTCGCGCCCGAACGGCCAGAGCGACGCCGGCGGCGCCGGCAAGGACAACGATGGATACTATCACGGGAACGAGATATTGGGGTAGGGGGGAGTTCCCGACCGTCGCGTCTGATTGGCCGTTCCCGTCGTCACGAGCCAGTCCGGAGGACGTTCGGTCATCGAGTTCGCTCGTTTCTCCATTTTCGCCAATTTCATGCTCGGAACCGCGTGTTTCCAGTATCGACGAATACAACTCCTTGCTCGTCATCACGACGCGATCCTGAATATCCATGTCGAGGGTTATTTCGTACCAGGCGTCGTGCTGGAGTACGCGCGCCGTCGCGAGGTACGGGCTTTCGAATGTGTCGGGAGATCCCGCGTATCGGGATGTCCACGGCGCTTCCTGCTTGAGGTCGGTCAGGAGGAAGAGCACGGTGTACCGGTCGGTTTCCGCGCGCCGGCCGAGGTCCCGTTTCAGGGTGTCGAGCGCGAGGCCTATGTCCGTATACTGTCCGTCGGGACGTATCGCGTCAATCGCCGTCGTAACCGCCGTCCGGTCGTCTTCCGTTTCGATCGTCCGCGAAAGTATCGTGTCGGTCCTTCCGTAAAACTGATATACCGTAATGCGGTCGCCGTTTATGAGTATCTGCCCGAGGAGTTGATCGCGTACCCACGCGTGCATGCTTTCGAACTTGCCCGGCTCGGCCATGGACAGCGACTTGTCGATGAGCACGTAGATGTCGACCGGTATCGTCCGTTCGCCGGCGAAGAGGGGTACCATACCCATGAGGAAAATCATGATGCTGCCAATGAATGTTCGTATTCTCATGTTTTTTTCTCCTTGCTCAGTTTATACCATTATAAGGGTTTTTGCACCTTACAAAAAAAAAAAAATGCTTTACATAATTAGGACTATGATTATAATAAGGTTATTGATCGACTAACGTATGCAATAGACTGATTTACAGTAAGGAGATAACAGTATGGGAAGCATTGATCTGCCCCGGAGCCCCAACGTATTCCACCCGGAAAAACCCAGTGCGGTCGGTTCGAGAAACTCGCTCGCGCAGGATTACCGTGATCAGCAGAAGGAAGTAAACCAACTCCTCGAGGAGGAAACCAACAAGGTTCTCCATCACCTGCAAGCGCGCCTTCCCAAGGAAGTCCTCGAACGACTCGACGTCATGGGCGGCGTCAAAGAGAAGCTGTACAACTACTTCAACCAGAATTACCAGAACATGTTCAATCGTTACATGGTAACGACCGAAGACGAAATGGTGAAAAAGGTCCGCGGGTTCGTGGATCGCGAGGAAATGAAGGTCCTCAACCGCTATACGCCGAAGGAGATCGCGACCCTCCTCGACGAAGTCGGCGGAGCGGACAAGTTCAACACCGGCGAAATCGAGAAATCGATGGTCAACATGTACGGTCACCTGCAGGGTCATATCCAGCGCGGCGTGAACGACCTCGAGACCCTCACGAACTCCCTCCTTCGGCAGAAAACCGACGTCGGCGCCTTCGTGCGCGGCGAAAACGCGTATTCCATCGTGAAGTGCGCCTTCAAGGATAACATCTACAAGCCGAAGACCGTCACCGACGTGAAGCTTTCGGTCAACATCCTCGACGCCGAGCTCATCAGCCCGATCTTCCAGTACCAGGCGACCGTCGAGTACCTCATCAAGGATCTCATCGCCAAGCACTATATGGACGAGATCGACAAGTACATCGAGAAACTCAAGGACGAGCGCATCGACCAGGGACTCGAGGAGCTTTCCGACGGCGAGATCATCTTCGCGAAGATGAAGAAGGTGAAGGATCTCACCGACGACGACATCGACAATCCCAAGAGCCGCCGTTACGACATCATGGCCAAGGAGATGATGGAGCGCATCAACAACCTCCGCGCCGAGATCGATCCGGCGACCTTCGACCAGCTCAACATCCGCGAGAACCTCAAGAAGATCATCGACACCGAAAATATCCGCAACCGCGGGTTCAACACGGCGATCAACTCGCTTACCTCGATCCTCGATACCTCCAAGATGGGATATCAGTACATCGAGAACCTCAAGAACGCGCGCGAGCTCATCCTCCGCGAGTACGACGACACCAACGCCGCCGTTCTCCCCGACGAGCGCTACGCGATCCGCCTCCGCTATTACGACAACGCACAGCTCAACGAGGATCGCAAGGCCTACGAGGTCATGATCCGCTCGTTCGAGACCGAGGTCGAGCACCTGTGGGACGTCCTGAACACCCGGTACGAGGACTCCAAGTTCCTTACCCGCGTCACCGACTTCAACGATCTCGCCAAGATCTACAAGCGGAAGATCCGCAAGAACATCAAGGAAAAGACCGGCGATCCCCAGTACGAGGACATCGCGAAGGTGTGGGACGAAATTTCCTTCATCAAACCGGTCGAGACCGAGGTCGAGAAGATGAACCGAACCTTCATCTTCGAGAAGGACAAGATCCGCAAGCGGCTCATCATCATGCGCGACAAGCTCAAGAACATGTACGACTACCAGTACCCGATCGAGCGCCGCGTCATGGAAGAGCGACTTTCGTTCCTCGAGACAGAATTCAACAAGTTCGACTACATCATCAACCCGTTCCACCTCCAGCCGGGACTTCTCCTTGACGTGGATATCACCTCGATCAAGCGCAAGAAGGCAACTCTCGACGGAATGGCGAACGTTCTCAACGAGTTCCTGCACGGCGTGTCGAAGGGATTCCAGGACGCCGCGTTCGCGTCGTTCAGCCGCCGCAGGTCCACGGTTCGCGCCGACATAGCGCAGACCTTCGCGACCGAAGACGGAGATCCCGCCGCGGGCGAACCTCCCGCCCGGGCAGCGTATCTCGACATGCTTAACGACGTACCGACCGCGCCGGTAACGGTCGCCGCGCCCGTCAAGAAGAGCGCCCCGGCCAAGAGCAAGGCTCCCGCGCGCGCCGCGTCGAAAACCAAGAAGGCGGGCGTCGTCGATTCCGGTCGCAACAGCCGCAATCGGGGTCGCGCTACCGCGAGCAGGGGCAGGAAAGGCCTGAGAGAGATTTAACAGGTATCGCATGATTTAGTTCAGGAAAAACCCCCGGAAACAGGACATTTGCTGCGTTTCGGGGGTTTTTTTATAGTATCCGCGCGTCAATGGGATATACTAAAGCGAAAATGAGGAGGACATGATGGTGGAACCGTCAAGTTTTTATACACGACTCGCCTCGAGAAGCGGTTTTAATTCGTCCGTACGTCATATCACGAGGACGCTCGATCTTCTCGATACTTGCGGAACGAAGAAAAACCTCGCCGACGAGATAAACTGCATGCTTGCCGACAAGAGTTTCGACGAGGCCGAAATACAGGCGGCCGTCAACATGTTGCTCGTCGAGAAATGGAAGTACCTGGCCGTTTCCCGGAACGTCTCCTCGGTCACGACTGACGCGGCCGCTATTTCCCGCGAGGTCGGTCGCTGGAAAGCCGTCGATCTCGTAATAGGGTATCACCATCCCGATCTGGGTTTTATCGTCGTGAATCCCAAGAATCCCGAAAGCGCGCCGGTAATAGCCGGTTTTCGGAAGAACGAGCTCGTCGTCGTGTATGCGGGAACGGCGAACGAAAGTGCGGTGGCCGAGCGTAACGCGCGCGACGCGATTTCCATCCTCTTTTCGCTGATCGAGGGTGGCAAGGCGGCAAAGGCTCCCGCGTCCCTCGTTCCCGGTCCGTTCGCCTTCGTTCCGCCTAAAAAGCCGACGGTAAAACGCGCCGCGGCCGTAAAACCCCGCGCGCAACGCGCCCCGAAAGCGGTAGTCGCCGAACGCGCGACGGCCGCGCCCGTCGCTGAGCCCGCTGCCCGCGCTCCGCAGCCCGCCGCCGCGCCCGCCGTTCCCGGCCGCTCGAAAATGTCCGGTCTCGTGTCGGTCAACGTCTCCAACGAGCTCTTTCACAACGGCAACGTCGAGGCCTGGAAACGCATCATACGAAGCTATAACGCGAAATACCCGAACTTGCAGGTTATCGTGTATTACGACGGAGAGCGCATCGTCGACATCAACACCCTTTTCAAATGGGGCAAGGTCAAGCACGGAAGCTGTATCCAATTCGCCGTCGCGGGCGAGGATATCCAGGATCTCGCCAAACTCTCGCGGTACTTCCGCCAGGGGGCGAGCCCTCAGTTCGAAGCCTTCCTCCGTGGATCGCCCGACACAGTCATGAGCCTTTTCTAGGAGCGCCGCCATGAAGTACGATGCATCGATACACTTTTTTAGCCAAAAAGAGACCGTCTCGCCGAAAATCGACCGCGGCCTCCTGGGAATCCGGGGACGCCAGGCGAACGAGTTCGCCGAGCTTGGCCTGCCGCTTTTGCCCGGATTCATTATCGACGCGGAGCTCGCCTCCGCGCTCGAGGACGAACCCGTAGGGGAGCTCGTCGCGCCGTACTTGCGCAAATGCAGCGACGTCGTCGGCAAGTCCTTCGGGGATTTCGAAAATCCCCTTCTCGTGAAAATCGTCATATCGCCGAACCTCGCCATAGCGAATTATCCGACCCTGCACAACTTCGGTCTCACGAAGCAGACGATTCAGGGCTTCGAAAAATGGGTCGGCTCCAATTTCGCCGCGCACGAGGTCCTCTTCCTGTTGAGGGGAATCCTTTCCATTCAAAAGCAATGCGCCGAGCTCGAGGAGAGAAAGGTGGAGGAATCCGCCATCGACCACGCGCTCGCCGAGATCGTCGAATGCCTCAAGAGCGGCAAGATCGAGAGTTCCGGCTACGATATCATGGAAAAGTACGAGCATTTCATGCCGGCGGGCTTTTTCGAGTCGCCGGAAGCCCAGCTCGAGCTTTCCCTGAAGATCATCAGCCGCCTGCTCGCGCTCGACGAACAGAACGACAGCGATACGGCGATTCTGGTTCAGCCCATGGTCTACGGAAATTACGGCAAGGATTCCTGCTCCGGCTCGTTCTTCAGCCGTGACATCGTCACCGGCGAAAAAAAGCTGCAGGGCAAGTTCTTCGAGGAAAAGTTCGACGACATCAACGCCGTGGGCAAGGACATCAACCGCATCACGCCGACCTATCTCAAGAAACTCCAGCAAATCGCCTGGATGCTCGAGGACGACAGCAAGGAAATCCGCCAGGTTCGGTTTACGATCGAGAACGGCAAGCTCTGGCTGATCGAGCAAAAGTCGGTCGAGGCCAAGAGCACGATATCCCTCATCCAGCTTCTCCTGGACCTCAACAAACGAAAGGTCGTATCCGACGCGTACGTGGTCAAGACGGTGAAACCGGGTCTTCTCAACGAGATCCTGCACCCCGTTCTCGACGTCATGAGCGTCAAGGAGATGAAGAAATCCTCCGGCGGAATCGCGGGCGCCCCGGGCGCGGCGGTCGGTCGCGCGTATTTTACCGCCGATTCGCTCATCGACGCGCAGAGGATCGCCCGGCAAAACGGCGAGGATACGCGCTGTATACTCATTATGCCCGCGACATACGCCGGTGACGTCAAGGGGATCGAGGTCGCGACGGGCGTCCTGTCGAACGAGGGAGGCTATTCGGCCCATGCCTCGGTCGTGGCTCGCCAGTACGGAAAGATATCGCTCGTCAGGCCCGACATGGTCATACGCGGAAAGAAGGCGATACTCGACGGCGTCACGGTCAACGAGGGAGACTACATCACCCTGAACGTGCCCTATTACGGCGAGTCCACTGTGTATTTCGGTTCCGCCAAACTCATCGAGCCGGACCCGAAAACCTCGGGGCTCCTCGATTTCATCAAGCTTACGCGCTCGTTCATACAGGACTTCCACGTCCGGGCAAACGCGGACAGCCCGCGCGACGCCGCCCTGGCACTGCAGTTCGGCGCCGAGGGAATAGGCCTTTGCCGGACCGAGCACATGTTCTTCAACGAGAAGCGCATCAACGTGTTCCGCGAGATGATCCTGTCCGAGACGGCCGCCGACCGCAAGAAGGTCCTGAAAAAGCTCCAGAAGATGCAGGCGGACGATTTCTACGGGATATTCAAGGCGATGGCCGGACGGGAGGTTACCATCCGGCTTCTCGACGCGCCGCTACACGAGTTCCTTCCGCACAATCCCGCCGAGCTCGACGCCTTCATGGCGTATCTCGACGCGAAGGAAGAAAAGGTCCTCACGAGGGCGCTCGTCCAGGAGAAGATCACCGCGCTGGCGGAGATCAACCCGATGCTCGGACATCGCGGCTGCCGCATCGCGATCTCCTTCCCGGAGATTTACGAGATGCAGGTCCGCGCGATTTTCGAGGCGGCCTATGCGCTGCAGAAGGAAAAGGTATCCGTCCTTCCCGAGATCATGGTGCCGATCGTCATGAACTTCCGCGAGTTGAAGCAAATCGTGTACGGCAAGAAGATCGAGGGTCATACCTACCAGGGCATCGTTTCCATCGAGGAAGACGTCCGGAAGGATGCGGGTTCACGCAAGATCGACTATCGCATCGGAACGATGATAGAGCTTCCCGCCGCGGCCCTGAGCGCGGGCGAGATCGCGCGATACGCGCAGTTCTTCTCGTTCGGAACGAACGACCTTACGCAGACGACGCTGGGTCTTTCCCGCGACGACTTCAATTCGTTCATGCCGGATTACACGATGTACGACCTCGTGGACGGAAATCCCTTCGCGGTGCTCGACCCGCGCGTGCGCGAGCTCATCGAGACAGCCGTCGAACGCGGATTGGCCGCCAGACCGGGCCTCTCGACGGGACTATGCGGCGAACACGGCGCGCGCCCCGAGAATATCAGGTTCTGCATGGAGTCCGGGCTTGACTACGTATCGTGCTCGTCGTACTCAGTACCTATAGCGTTGTTATCTATCGCTCAAGTTGAATTGGAAAATGCCGAAAAAGAAGGTAGGGAGCTTCTTCCGAAGACCTCCCGTCCGACTTCGGCCGGAAAGGCGACCAGGAAACAGGGAAACAAAGGCGCCACCGGAAGTAAAAAATCGGCCAAGGCCGGAAAAGCAAAGAAAGCTGTTGCTGGAGGAAAAAGGATGATGGACGAAATGGACACGAAACTGGCGACTGTCGCCAAGGCTGACAAGCCCGCCGCGAAGAAAGCGCCCGCGAAGAAGGCCGCCGCGAAGAAACCCGCCGCCAAGAAACCCGCTGCGAAGAAACCCGCCGCCAAGAAGGCCGCCGCCAAGAAGCCC
>JAEWMY010000025.1 GCA_023393015.1 Spirochaetota bacterium | reverse complement strand
CCCCATCCCTTCGCGTCGCAGCCGACGTAGGCGCCGACGGTTACCGTTCCGTCGCGCACCTCGATGCGGCGTATCGTCGGCGTCCGGAAGTTACGCCATCCGTCGACGTTCGTCTTTTCCCGCGTTTCCGCGCCGTCCGTTTTCGCGTAAACGTACATATCCTGATTCGCCGCGTCTCCTCCGTGCAGGGTTACGGAAAACTTGTAGGTTCCCGGCGCGAGTCCGGTGACCTTCTGTTCCACCCTGAACGACACTTTCCCGCTTGACCAGAAGTGCAGCGCCCTGTTCCCGGATTTCGCGTCGACCTGTTTGTCCTGCACGAAGAGTTCCGTCGTAACGCCTCCGACGTTTTCGATTTTCCACATCGAAAGGTCGGCTTCCTCGAAACTGGGATTTTCGACGTAGTTCTTCTCCACGGAAAAGACCCGGGCGAAAGCCCGTACCGGCGAGCGGCCGGCGGCACCGCCCTTTTCGGAGCCCGCGACCGTTCCGAAGAGCGCGTATTCCCCGACTCCCCGGCGGCCGATATCCCGAAGCGGGATCGTCTTCCCGTAGTTTTCTCCCGGAGCGGCGTCCGTCGCTTCCGCGTCCCATCGTACCCGGGCGCTTTCGCGCGTTCCGTCGTTCATGACGACGGTGACTTTTTCGGGAAGGGATATCTCGTCGCCGAGGCGCACGCGCACGGTTACCTCGTCGGCGGCGTCGGGTCTTCTCGACGTGACGGCCCCGGTCCGCGCGAGCTTCCAGACGGCGAGCGAGTCGAGGGGTCTGCCGTCGAACGAGAACATGGCCTGGTTGTCCCAGCCCGTGCCTCCGAAGTACTTGCCCGCGTCATCGGCGTCGTATTCCGACGAAGCGCGCGACGCCCATCCCGATCCGTATTTTTCCCACAAGGGCTCGCGCTCGCTCCTGTCCCTGCCGGGAACGGGAAGCCAGGCCGGTTCCCAGTAATAGACGCCGACGCCTGCCGTTCCGCAGGCTGCTACCGCGGCGATCGCCTCCCGCACCACGTCGGCCTGTCCCTGCGGGGTGATCGGCCAGTTTCTCGGGAATACCGTTTCCCGCGATATCGTGTTCGGAAAGCCGTCCCCGTCCTCGTACGTATACGCGTACGAGACCTCCGCGCACATCACTTTTTTTCCGGATACGCGGGACGCCGCGAGCAGCGCCTTGGTCAGGTTTTCGGGCGTTCCGTGCCAGTAGGGGTACCAGGAGGAGGCAAAGATGTCGTAGTCGACGTTCTGCTTCTTGAGTATCCGGGCATAGCGCTCGTATTCTCCGTCCTTTTCGGGATTGGTGAAGTGCACCGCGATTTCGATCGTCCTGCCGCGCTTTTTCGCGACTTCCCGTACCGCGCGGCTTCCTTCCCTCATGAGCTTCCCGATGGCGATCCAGTTCTTCTCTCCGCACATCGCGCCGACCGTTTCGTTTCCGATCTGCACCATGCGTACGTCGACGCCCGCCTTCAGCGCGCGTTCGAGCGAATCTTTCGTGTACTCGTAGAGCGCTTTCGCCTTCTTGTCCACGGACATGTCCTTCCACGCGCGTGGCGCTTCCTGCTTCGCGGGGTCGGCCCAGAAATCGGAATAATGGAAGTCGAGCAGCACCCAGAGGCCGCTGTTCGTCGCGCGCCGTCCGATCTCTATCGCGCGGTCGATGTCGCAGTTGCCGCCGCCGAAACCCTTTCCCGACTCGTCGAAGGGGCGGTTCCACACGCGGAGGCGTACGGAATTGATTCCGTTGTCGGCGAGCGTCTCGAAGACGTCCCGCGCGTTTCCGGCCGCGTCGCGGAATACGACGCCGCTTTTCTCGAGCGCGATCACGCTCGAAACGTCCGCGCCCATGACGAAATTTCCGGTAAGGCCTTCGACTTTTTTCACGAAGATCCCGTAATCGGTCCCGCCCTCTTTCGCGTCCCGGGCCCCCGCGGAAGCCGGCAGAAGGAGCGTCGCGGCGAGCGCTGCCGTCAGGACGCGCGCCCCGCAGGCGACGCGTTTATCGTTCCGAATCATATCGTATTCCTCCCGAACGGAGCGGTCTCCGCGTTATTCCTTGACGGCGGCACCGCCGAAACTCGTTACCATGGTTTTCTGGGTAAGGATGAAAAAAACGATGAATGGGATCGCGACCAGGAGGGATCCCGCCGCGAAGGTCGTGAACTCGTTTTTCTTGTCCGTCACGAAGCTGAAAAGACCGAGCGCGAGCGTCTGCTTTTCCACCGAGCGGAGCACCATCTTCGGGAAGATGTAGTCCATCCAGGGCGCGGTGAAGCTCGCGATAGCGAGGAACGTTATGATGGGACGCGCGACGGGAAGGATTATCGTTGCGAATATCCTGAAATGTCCCGCGCCGTCTATGCGCGCCGCCTCGTCGAGATTCTTGGAGACGGTGTCCATGTAGTTCTTCACGAGCCACGTGTTGTAGGGAATGTTCCCCGCCACGTATACGAGGACGAGACCCCAGAGCGTGTCGAGCCCTTTTATCCGGAGCAGGATGACGTAGATGGCGACCATGCCGACGAAAGAGGGAAAAATCTGCAGGATGAGATAGCTCATCAGCATGGGCTTCTTGAGAGCGAACCGGAAGCGGGAGAACACGTACGCGCCGAGAGAGGCCACGACGACGGTCGCCGCCGAAGTGCCGGTCGCGACGAGGAGGGTGTTCAGAAACCATCTGCCGTAGTTCGAACCGGTGAAAAGGCTCACGAAATGCTTCGCGGTGAAGCCGTCCGCGAACGGGATTATGTTTACCGAGGCGATGCCCGTGCCCGGGGAAAACGCGGCGCTTACCACGTAGACGATGGGATAGAGCACGAAGAAGGATATCACGATGAAGATCGCGGTGACGACCGTCTTGATGACGATGTTGGCGCGGAGTGGTTTTTTCATATTTCTCCCTCCCTGAACGCCTTGGTGCGGCGGAAGTTGAATATCGCGAAGGGCGCGAGCACGAGGAAGATCATGACCGCGATCACGGACGCGTAGTTGTATTTCATGAGCGTTATCGTCAGCTTGTAGATCCAGGTAACGAGTATGTCGGTTCCGCCGGCGCTCGTGGTCGTGCTGTCGGCCACGGTCGGGTTGCCTCCGGTAAGGAAGAAGATTGCGCCGAAATTGTTGATGTTGTGGGAGAAGGACATGATGATGA
This sequence comes from Spirochaetota bacterium, assembly GCA_023393015.1. Classification (GTDB taxonomy): domain Bacteria; phylum Spirochaetota; class Spirochaetia; order Treponematales; family Treponemataceae; genus Teretinema. The sequence continues at coordinate 39,190 of JAEWMY010000025.1, read as the reverse complement.
GCGGCATGGTCTGATAGAGCACGAGCGGAAGGGTTATATGCCTCAACGCCTGGAACCTGCTCGCGCCGTCGATCTTGGCCGCTTCGAAGATGTCCTGGGATACCGCGGTCATGGTGCCCATCGAAAGGAGCATGAAGTAGCCGAAGCCCGCCCACAGGTTGATGAGGACGCACGTTATCTGGGCGAGCGCGGGGTCCCCGAGCCAGGGAACCGGCTCGCGTATGACGTACAGGGCCATGAGCGTGCGGTTTACCGTGCCGAACGTGCCGTTGAGGAGGTTCCTCCACACGAGCATGCTCACCACCGAGGGAACCGCGTACGGCAAGATGAAGATGACCCGGAAGAAGGGCGCGATTTTTAGGTTGCTTTCGCGCAACAGCACGGCCACGAAGAGGCCGCCGAAATAGCAGGTCAGCGTCGCGAAAAACGCCCAGACGAGGGTCCACGTGGCCACCCGCGCGAAACCCGAGGACCAGGACGACTCGCCGCCGAGGAGGTCCTTGAAGTTATCGAGGCCGACCCAGTCGACGGTCTTGTTCGGCGGGATGTGGTCAGGCGCCGAGTAGTTGGTGAAGGCGACGGAGACGGAAAAGACCAGCGGGACGACGACGAACACCAGTATGAGAAGGAAGCTCGGCGCTACGCCGACTATCGGGAAGGCCTTTCCCAATGTCTTGTCGAGCGACTCGCGCGCGCCGGCGTGCCGTTTCGTGCGGCAGTATTCCGCGTAGCCCGCTTTCGCGCTCCGTACCGACATGACGTAGAGGACGGCGAAGACGGCGATCACCGAGAGCACGAGGATGCCGTCGATCAGCATGAAGATCGAGTTGTCGCGCAGTTTGATGGGAAGATCGGGCTTCGGTTGCCCGAGTGTGATGAGGTTAACCATCTTCCGCGCGAGGGTCGGTGAAAGGGCGAGGAAGACGAGTTCCGCGAACGCGAAGAGGGCTCCCTTCGCGTAATCCTTGAGGTAGACGAGATGGGCCAGGCCCATGAACAGCGAGGCCGTCAGGCGTATTTTCCCTTCCGCGCCGCCGTCCGCGCGCAGTATCGATGTCGTCATGGTTCCTCCTTGGGATCACGCTCGCGAAGGGTCGCCGACGTCCGTTTCGCGGAGTCGGCGACCGCGTCAGGATTTTTTACTTCTTTCCGAGGATCGCCGCGTTGCAGGCGTCAAGTTCTTTTTTGACGTCCGCGCCGTCCCAAATGTTCTTGCTCGCGTTGCCCATCGCTTCCCAGTACGCGCCCATCTGCGGGATGGAAGGCATCGGGAACGCGTAGTCGAGCTGCTTCACGAACCCGGCCATGTAGGGGCTGTCGACCTTGGTGTTGATCGAGGGGAGCGCGCCGGTGAGCTTGAAGCGGAGCTGTTGCATTTCGGGGGAGACGAGGAAGTCGGCGAAGAGAGCCGCCTCTACCGGATGGTCGGAATACGCCGAGACGAACATCGCCCGTGTTCCCGAGAACGAGGCTACGGGAGTCTTGTCTCCGGGAAGCGAGGGGAGCGGCGCGACGCCGAAGTCCACTCCCGCGTTCTTGAAGGGAACGACGTTCCACAGGCCCGTGATGTGCATCGCCGCGTTGCCGGCCGAGAAGGCGGTGTCGGCGACGGAAGTCGTCAGGTCGGCCGCGGGCACGTTGAGCGCCGAGCGGAGCGACTGGAAGAACTTCATTCCCTTGATCGATTTTTCGGAATTGATGTTGGTGCTCGTGGTGTCGGCGCCGGTGGGCCCGAAGAGGCGGTTCCCCGCTCCGGTGGTGAAGATGATCGTGTAGTAGGCGCTGCCGACGTCCATGACGAATCCGTACTTGCCGGGGTTCGCCGCGTTGAAGTTCTTGGAGAAGGCCGCGAGGTCTTCCCACGTCTTGGGAAGGTCGGATTCCTTGACGAGAGCCTTGTTGTAGAAGAGGGCGTAGGTTTCGGCCGATACGGGATAGCCGTACATCTTTCCGCCGTAGGTCAGGGCCGAGGAACACGCGCCGAGTACCCTCCTGCGCATCGCGTCGGCGTTCGAGGTCGGAAGGACGTGGCCGCCCGCGACCATCTCCCCGAGCTTGTCGTGCGGGGCCGCGAACACGTCGGGACCGACGCCGGCCGGTCCGTCGAGGGCGATCTGGCCCGCGGCGTCGCCGAGTTCGACGTGCACGTACTTCACGGTGATGTTGGGGTATTTTTTGGTAAAGGCGGCTCCCGCCTGTTTGATGAACTCGTCCGGGCCGTTGTTAGACTCCCACACGCTCAGGGTTACCTTCTCTCCGCTTCCGGTAGCGGGAGCGCCGTCGGCGCCGCCGTTCGCGAACGCGAACGCGGAAACCAGCAGAATCGCCGTCACTAGCATCGCTCTTCTCATTTTTCTCCTCCTTAAGGAAATGAGTCTATTCTTCAGCGCGCGCCGGTGCGCGCGACGAATCGCGAATCACGAACTCCGAGGGCACGACGTTGACGCGTCGGACCGCCTTTCCTTCTATCATGTCGATGAGCGTGTTGCCCGCGAGCGAGGCTAGCTCGGACACGTGTACGTGCAGGGCCGAGACGGGAGGGTTGTGCGAGGCGAGCGCGGCGGAGTCGTGGAAGGAGACCATCGCGAGGTCGCGCGGAATCGAAACGCCCCTGCGGAAGAGCCAGGCGAGCGCGTGGCCCGCTATGACGTCGTCCATGCACACGAGACACCGCGGGTTCGCCGCCATGATCGAGGGCATGGCCGCTTCCGTCTCCCGCGTGCCGGACAGGCGCCACACGACGCATCTCTCCTGCCCGCCCGCGAGGGCTTCCGCGCCCTCCGCGCACGAGAGGTTCCGTTCGCGAAGCGCCTCGAGGTATCCCGCCAGACGGTCCTGGTTGACCCGGTGCTCCGGATCGCCGCCCAAGAGGACGTGCCTCCGGAAGCCCCGGTCGAGCACGTGCCGCGTCGCGTCCCGGCAGCCCGAGCGGTGATCGCTGTCTATCCTGACGGCGGTGTCGCTTTCGGGGGACCCGATTACGGCGAAGGGAAGCGACGTTTCCTCGAGATAGGAAATGGCCGCGTCGTCGGCGAGGGGTCGCGTGAGTATGATTCCGTCAACCTTCCGGTTTCGGACTATCCGCCTGACGGACGAGATATCCTCCTCCGTGATGACTGACAGAACCACGTCGTACTCGCGACGGGCGGCGGTTTCGGTTATCGCGTGAAGGCAGGTCTGGAAGAAGGGGATCTCGTGGAGCTCGGTGTCCTTCGGCAGCGCGACCGCTATATTGAAGGTCTTGGAAACCGCGAGGCTTTTTGCGATCAGGTTCGGGCTGTACCCGCGCTCGGAGATATACGAAAGGACCCGATCTCGCGTCTTTGCGCCGATTCGGCCCTTTCCGGACAGGGCGCGCGAAACGGTCGTTTTCGAGACGCCGAGTTCCGAGGCGATATCGTTAATGGTTGCCTGAGGCTCGGAATTACTGATGCGCAACCGGTTGTTCATATTCGAAGCATAAAGCCGAATTCGCGGTATGTCAAATTATCTTTTTTCACTTCGGGGCTTTTCGCCTGATTTCGGGGTTTCTTTACGGTTTTCGCGAGGCTATACGAGAATATTCACGCCGGAACCCGAGGACATCTCGGCTATCTCCTGCGCGGAGTCGAGCATCTTTTCGAGAATGGCACCCTGCGTCTCCATGGTGCTGAGCGCGAGCCGTTCCACGCGGATCGCCACTTCCATGTGCACGTGTTGCAGGGGCGAAGTTGCCGATATCGCCTGCGTATCCATATACTGAATGGTAGTACCGAATTATCCGGTTGTCAACGACCGAGGGGGGGAGGCATGGACGACAGAAACGACAAGGCGATCTATTCCCGCGCGGCGGCGATAGGGTTTCTCGTGCTTACCGGCGCGGTGAGCCTCTTCGCGGACATGAACTACGAGGGCGGGCGGAGCGTCGTCGGCCAGTACCTGAAGATTCTCGGGACGAGCGCGTTCGCCCTCGGCGTCGCGGCGGGTCTCGGGGAGTTCGTCGGCTACGCGGTCAGGCTCGTGTCGGGCGCGCTCGCCGACCGGACCCGGCGCTATTGGTGGTTCATCATCGCCGGATACGCCGTACAGCTGTGTTCTCTACCTGCGATGGCATTCGTGTCCGGTTGGGAGCTCGCGGTGGTTTTCCTCTTCCTCGAACGGCTCGGCAAGGCCATCCGGAAGCCCGCGCACGACGCGCTGATTTCCTTCGCCGCGAAGCAAACCGGCAGCGGGTTCGGCTTCGGGCTTCACGAGGCGATGGACCAGATCGGCGCCTTCGTCGGCCCGGCGCTCTTTTCCGCCCTGTTGTTCCTCGGCCCGCGCGGCGCCGATGTCGAGGCCTATCGAACGGGACTCCTTCTGCTGTTCGTGCCCGCGGGGTTGGCGATCGGCTTGACCGTCATCGCGCGGTTCCGCTTTCCGCGTCCCGAGCGCTTCGAGATACCGAGCAAGACCCCGACGGTAGGCTTCGCCGGGTTTCCGCGCGTCTTCTGGCTCATAACCGGCGCGGCCGCCCTGCTCGCGATGGGCATCACCGATTTTCCGCTGATAGGACTCCATCTTTCCCGTTCCGGGGCCTTTCCCGAGCGGGCGATCCCTCTTTTGTACGCGGGAGCCATGGCGGTGGACGCGGCGGCGGCGATCGTGGTGGGATACCTCTATGACCGCTTCGGCCTCGGGTCCCTTCTGATACTTTTCGTGGCCGAGGCGCTGACGGCGCCCCTCGTGTTTCTCGCGCCGGTGCCCGGCATCCTCGTCGGCATGGCCCTCTGGGGCGTGAGCGTCGGCACCCAGGAGTCGATACTGAAGGCGGCTGTCGGGGATCGGGTCGCCGAGGACAGACGCGCACGCGCGTTCGGCGTGTTCCACACCGCCTTCGGCGCGGCTTGGTTCGCGGGGAGCGTCGTTATCGGGTTGTTGTACGACGCGTGGGGCTCGATTCCCCTTGTCGTCTTTTCCGTGATCGCGCAGGCCGCGGCCGTGGCGGTGTTCGCCTCGGTCGTCGTGAGGGAACGCCGACTAGTTTTATAAACGCGGCGTTACGAACGCGGCGTTACGAACGCTTGCGGCAAAAGACGCGGAGGGCCGCCTCGACGGTGGGCTTGAAGATGAGACGGCGTTCCTCGTTGCATTCGATGATGAACTCGCGGAGGCTCCGCGACTCGACGGCGGAGAAGTCGCCGATGACGCCGACGAAGATGCGGAATGCCGTGGCCTTTTGCAGTATGTCGCCGGCGAGTCCCGTGTGGAGGTCGAAGAAGGCCTCGGCGATGTTTTCCTTTTTCAGGATGACGTGCTTGACGGCGAAATCGGAGATGAGGTCAAGGAGGTTTTGCGCGTTGCGCAGGATGACCCCGTCTTCGAGAATTTCCACTACCGATACGCCGTTGATCCTGTGTTCGTTAAAATTCATTTCGCTTTTCTCCGACTCCCTAATTGTACAACGTATTGCGCCCGTTGCAAAGGCGTAAAGGCGAGAAAGACGACGCCCCCGCGGGACCCGCTTCGAGGGGGCTCCGAGGGTGGCCCGTCGCCTCGCGTCCGGCGTTCCGCCTCGTTCTCCCGACCTGATTTTCCCGATACGTCGTGTACAGGGCGGTTTATTTATGGTAGAATTCGCGGGCAAAGACGCAATACAAGGGGGCATGTATGAAACGGTATATGATCAGGTCGTTCGCGGCGTTCGTCGCGATTCTGTCCGTAGCGGCCATGGTCGGCTGCGAGCGGAAGGGCAATAAAAACTTTATTCTCGCGACCGGCGGAACGGGAGGAACCTACTATCCCTTCGGCGGCGCGATTGCGAATATCTGGAACACGAAGGTCCCGGGCATGAACGTGACGGCGCAGTCGACCGGCGCTTCCGCCGAGAACCTCAGGCTCGTCAGCAAGGGAGAGGCCGAGTTCGGCATCGTGCAGAACGACGTCCTCGACTACGCCTACAACGGCACCGACATGTTCGCGGGCGCGAAGCTCGACAACCTCGCGACGATCGGGACGCTCTATCCCGAGGTGATCCAGATCGCGGCCTCGCGCTCGAGCGGGATCAAGTCGGTGGCGGACATGCGCGGCAAGCGCGTCTCCGTCGGCGACGCGGGATCCGGCGTCGAGTTCAACGCGAAGCAGATCCTTTCGGCCTACGGTCTTTCGTTCGACGACATCAAGAAGGCGAACCTCTCGTTCAAGGAATCGAGCGACGGCTTGCAGAACGGCACGCTCGACGCGTGTTTCGTGACGGCGGGCGTTCCGAACGCGGCATTGCAGGAACTCGCGATATCCGCCGGGCTCACGCTCGTGGCTGTTGAAGGGGAGGGCGCGAAGGCCCTCATGGCGGAGCACGGGTACTACACGTCGATGACGATTCCCGCGGGCACCTACAAGGGCGCGGACGCGGACGTGACGACGGTGGCGGTGAAGGCGACGCTCGCGGTGAGCGCGAAGCTCGACGAGAAGACCGTGTACGACCTCACGAAGGCCCTGTTCGAGAACCAGGCCGAGCTCGCGGCCGCGCACGCGAAGGGAAAGGACCTGAGCGCCGCCTACGCGGTAACCGGCGTGTCCGTTCCCTTCCACCCGGGCGCGGCGAAATACTTCAAGGAGATCGGGCTCGACGCGAAGTGAGTTCGTTTGAACGGCCCGGCCGCGCGAGCGGGCGGGTCCGGCGTCGAGCGGTTTACGCGGCCGGCGCGTTCGCGCTGGTCGCGGTTTTTTTCGCGCCGCTCGTTCCGGCGTTGACGGTTAGCCCGCGCGAGCGCGGTTTCCCGCTCGCTTCCCCGCTCGTGGTGGGGCCGACGCTCGTGGTGGGGCCCGTCCTCTCCCGCGAAGGCTTCGAGCTTTCCTATACGCATTCGGTCAACAAGGGCCGGGTGACGGATTACCTCGAAATCGAGTCCTCGGGAGACCTCGTCGTGCGCTCGAGTCGCTTCGTCTCGTACGGGGCGGGCATGAGCGAGCCCGACGAGGGCGGCCGGTTCGCCGACCGCGGCGATTCCCTCGAGTTGACGGGAATCGATCGCGCCGTGCCGCGCGTCCTTCTCGCCGTCGGCGAGATCGCCGGCCACGAGATAGCGCGGGCGGGCCTGAGGTACGCGCTTGCCGACCGGTTCGCGCCCCGTACGTCGGTGATAATTGAATATCGTCCAGTGTCCGCGTTCGTCCTTCTGCGCTCGGGCCTGCGCCGAAGATAAGGAGAAACAACCGTGTCCAAGAACCACGCCCCCGCGTCAGAGACGCTCGAGGGAATTTCCGGGTCCATGACCCCGACGTCGAACGAGGAAGAGATACTCGAGTTCATGAAGCAGTACGATCCGGGTTCGGCGTACCGCGAGCACAAGTGCTGGAAGCGCTTCGTGACGATCGCCGTCTCGCTCGCCTTTTGCGCCTTTCAGCTCTACGCGACCCTGTCCGGGGCGGTGACGGCGCAATTGCTCCGGGCGACGCATCTCGCCTTCGTGATGCTCCTCGGATTCCTCCTCTATCCCGCGTCGAGGAAACTGCCGCTCAACACGCTTCCCCTGTACGACGTCGCGCTCGCCTTCGCGGGCTTCGCGAGCTGGATGTACATCGTGGTCAATTTCGACTCGCTCGTCAGGCGGACGGGCGCGAACCTCCCGACGGATATCGCGGTTGGCGTCGTCGGTATCGTCATCCTGTTCGAGGCGTGCCGGCGCGTCTCGGGCATCCCGATGATGCTCATCGCCGGATCGTTCATCGCCTACGCCTTTCTCGGCCCCTGGCTGCCCGGCTTTTTCAACCACCGCGGCTATTCCTTCGAACGCGTCGTGACGCATCTCTTTTACAACACCGAGGGGATCATGGGCACGCCGATCGGCGCGTGCGCCTCGTTTATCTTCCTTTTCATCATGTTCGGCTCGTTCCTCGAAAAGACCGGCATCGGGCAGTTCTTCATCGACATCTGCAATTCGATAGCCGGAGGGGCGGCGGGAGGACCGGCGAAGGTCGCCGTGCTGACGAGCGCCCTCGAGGGGACCGTGTCGGGCAGTTCCGTGTCGAACACGGTCGGCTCGGGAAGTTTCACGATTCCGATGATGAAGAGCCTCGGGTACCGCCCCGAGTTCGCGGCGGCCGTGGAGGCCGCGGCCTCCACCGGAGGCCAGATCATGCCGCCGATCATGGGCGCTGCCGCCTTCCTCATGGCCGAAAGCCTCGGTATGCCGTATACCTCGATCGTGAAGGCCGCGATCATCCCGGCCCTCCTGTACTTCTCCGGTATCTTCATCATGGTGCACCTCGAGGCGAGAAAGCTCGGGCTCAGGGGACTCTCTCGCGAGAACCTGCCGAAATTCCTTCCCCTCTTCCTGACGAAAGGCTATCTCATGTTGCCGCTCGGCGTCATCATCTTCTTTCTCGTGGAGGGAAAGACGGCGACCTTTTCCGCCCTCATGGGAATCGCGGCGTGCGCCCTCCTCGGTATCGTCGCCTCGCTCGTGGACCTCGCGCGCGGCAAAAAGGCGCGCATGGGCGTCAGGGAGTTCGTGGAGGTGATGACCGCCTCGGCGCGGAACATCGTCGCCGTCGCCGTGGCCTGCGGCATGGCCGGGATCATCATCGGGATCGTGACGCTCACGGGCATCGGCCTAAAGCTCGGCGCCGGCCTTATCTCGATCTCGCACGGCATTCCGATCATCACCCTTCTTCTGACGATGGTCTCGTCGATCATCCTCGGGATGGGCGCGCCGACGACGGCGAACTATCTCATTACCTCGACGATCACGGCGGGCGCGATCGTCGGTCTCGGGTACGAGCCCCTGGCCGCGCACATGTTCGCCTTCTATTTCGGCATCATCGCCGACATCACGCCGCCTGTCGCCCTCGCGGCGATCGCGGGCTCCGCCATCGCGAAGTCGAAACCGATGGCGACCGCGCTCCAGGCGACGAAGCTCGCTATCGCGGCCTTCATTATCCCGTACATGTTCGTCTTCAACCCGCAGATGCTCCTCATCGACACGAATTTCCGGGAGGTCGCCCTCATCGTGGTAACGGCCCTCGTCGGGATGGTCGGCGTGGGCGCGGGTCTCGAGGGATACCTCTTCCGGAAATCCAACCCGGTCGAGCGCGTCCTTCTCGCGGCGGCGGGCCTCCTTTTGATCGTGCCCGGGCTTCGTACCGATCTTATCGGACTCGCGGTAATAGCCGCGGTTTCGGCCTTTCAGCTCGTGACGAGGAGAATCGCCGGGCGTCCCGTAGGCTGACCGATCCGGCGCGATCGCGCCGGATCCCGCGAGATCGCGCTGGTTCCCGCGCGATCGCGCCGGATCCCGCGAGATCGCGCGCGTGTCGGACGAAAATACTGGAAATATAGTCCGTCTTGTGTGACAGTAGATATTATATGAATGTAATGAAGCCCCGTTTGGCGGTTTTGATGGACTTGGCCTTCTCTCCCTTTCAGGAAGAACTGTGGTACGGCATTCGACGGTACCTCGTCGAGTCCGGCTGCGAGGCCGTGTTTTTCGGGATCGGACAGTTAAATCCGGACAATCCCGAGGACCGCGCGCGGAAGGGTTTCGTTGCGCTTATCACCCCGGCGGAGTTCGACGGGGTGATCGTCGTGTCGGGAACGCTTCTTAATAAAAGCGGTTCCGACTCGCTTGCGGAGATCGTCCGCTCCCTTTCACCCCTTCCCGTCGTGTCGATCGGGCCGTCGGTCACCGGGGAGAAATCCTTTTGCTTCGACAACAGGACGGGCATACGGGATATCGTACGCCACCTTGTCGATACGCACGGATACCGAGATTTCGCCTTCGTGTCGGGTCCGCTGACGAACGAGGAATCCCGCGAGCGGCTTTCGGCGTTCCGGGAGACGCTCGACGAGGCTGGAATCGCCCACGGTCCGGAACACGAGTTCGAGGGCAGTTTTACGTCCCCGTCCGGGTACGACGCCGTCCGGGCCTTCTACGACGAGCGAGGTCTTTCGCCGCGCGTCATAGTGTGCGCGAACGATTTCATGGCGATCGGCGTGTGGGACGCGCTTCGGGACCGCGGCTTGATCGTTCCGTACGACGTTGCCGTTACCGGCTATGACGACAATCGCCTGCTTCGCGCGCTTACGCACCAGTTCACGACCGTCAGACAGTCGTTTTACGCCCTCGGTTACTTCGCCGCGCGGTGGCTTCACGAGCGGGTGTCCGGCCTCGATCCTTCCTCTACCGCGAGTCTCGTACCGTCGCTTGTCGTTCGCGGTTCGTGCGGCTGCCTGGACGCCACCCGGAAAGGCTTGTCGTCCCCGCGCGAACTCGATACGACTCCGTACGTCGGCGCCGAGTGCAGGGAAAGGACCGCCGAAATACACCGGGCGCTGAAAGAACACCGCTCTCCGCTCGACATGCTCGCGGCGGTAGCCGACGACGGCGATTTCCCTTCCGGCGGCGGCGAATGCGCGGTCCTTTCCCTGTACGCGACGGTTCTCGAAGAGTCGAACCAGCTCGCGTTCGCCGAACACTGGCGCGAGTCCTTTTATTCGAGCAGGCTCCGCGATCTCGTGGATCATCTTGCCGAGGACCTTTCCGCGGACATGACGCCCGAAAAACACGAAGGCGATTTTGACGAGATCGCGCGGCATGTCGGTGCGAAGTCGTTCCATCTCGTGCAGTTCGACAACGGACGGGACGGACCCGCAGGTTCCGCCGGACCCGCAGGTTCTCATATCGTGTACTCGAACCTGCGTCCGGCCGAGTGGATCGCGTCGGCGTCGGGTTCCTGGTTCCCGCCGAGGGGGTCGGGCTCGTTCGTGGCGAACCTGATTACCCACTTCGACACGGCATACGGCTATTTTCTCCTCGACTCCGATATTTCCATCGGCAGTACGTTCGACTACCTCCGCGTGAGATTCTGCGGAATCCTCCGCGATCTCGTGCATCAACGGGGCGTCCGCTTGCTGAACGACAAGCTGCTCGGGGAGATCAGCGTCCGCGAGCACGCGGAAAAGAAGCTCAAGGAGGCGCTGGCCCTTCTCGAGCGGATGTCTATAGAGGACGAGATGACCGGGTTGTACAACCGGCGCGGATTCATGGCGATGGCCGAACAGCAGGTCAAGTATCTCAAGCGGCAAAAGACGCCGTATTTCATCGTGTACGCGGACCTTGACGGGCTCAAGACGATCAACGACCGGTGGGGACACGGCGACGGCGACGTCGCCATCAAGGCGGCCGCGGAGGTTCTGAAAAAGACGCTCCGCGATTCCGATATCGTCGCACGCATGGGAGGCGACGAGTTTACCGCCATCGTCAGCAACGTGTATCCGCCCGATTTTTCCGGGATAATCGCGCGTCTCACGGCGGCGTGCGAACGGAAAACGGCCGAGCTCGCACGACCCTGGAAGCTGTCGATGAGCATCGGCTTTCACAATCCCCCCGAGGGAAGCGATCGTACGCTCGAGGAGATGCTCGAACTCGCCGACGGGGAGCTGTACCGCGAGAAACAGCGGAAAAAGAACGCGGGGGGCGGCGGGACGTAGGGGGTGATGCGCGAATCTCCCGTTCATGCTATACTGGTCTCCCATGGCTACCATACCCGACGACCGATGGCTGCTCGTATGCGACGTTGACGGAACCTTGCTGCTTCCCGAGCGCGAGAATCCGGGCCTCGAGGAATTCAACCGATTCATAGAAAACAACCGGGGTCGCGTAGTGTTCGCCCTCAATACCGGACGGAGTCTCGACGAGGTGGCGACGGTCGCCGAGGCTGGACCGATCGTGACTCCCGACTGGCTTGCGTGCGGCGTGGGCACTTCCCTCTATTCGGGATTCACTCCCGATACCGCGGACTCAGGCTGGGAACGGGCGGTGTCTCGCGAGTGGAACCGCGAGGAGATCCGCGCGGCGCTCGCGGGCTGCCCGGGAATACTCGAGCAGGAGGCGTGGAACCAGCACGGCGCCCGCCTTTCCTACTACATTCAGGGTCCCGTCGACGGGATACTCTCCGAGGCTCTCGCGCGGGTGGAACCCTGGAAGGATTCGATCAAACGCGTCGTCGCCCTCGACTACTATCTCGATTTCATGCCCGTCTGGGCGGGGAAGGGCGGCGCCGTCGCGTATCTCGCGGGGAAGCTCGGCATACCCGCCGAGCGCGTGCTCGTCGCCGGGGATTCCGGAAACGACCGCGACATGCTCGAGCGCGAGTACCGTCCGATCGTCGTGGCGAACCACGCGTCGGACCTCGATGATTTTGTCGGCACCGCCGGCGTGTTTCGCTCGAAAAGCCCGGCCGCCGCGGGCGTGCTCGAGGGCCTTGCCCATTTCGGCGCCTTTTAACCGGACCCGTACGGGAACCGAGTCGTTTTGTCTTACGCGCGGACGCGCGGCATGGAGCTGAGAGGATGCTGTTGACCCTGATCGCCTTTTTACGCATGTACTGGTATCTGCTGTTTACCGTTCCCGCCATCGGGAAGGCGAAAAAATTCGACCGACAGGGAAAGATCGCCGAGCGCGACGCTATCGTCGCGCCGCTCGTGCGCGACTGGGCTCGCCACGTCGTGTATCTCGCGCGCGGAACCGTCGAGTTGACCGGCGCGGAGAACGTCCCGGGGGATACGGCTGTCGTCTTCATCTCGAACCACCAGAGTTATCTCGACATACCGGTGTTGCTCGGGTTCATCGACAAGCCGAAGGCCTTCATCTCCAAGATCGAGGTATTGAAGGCCCCGCTGATCTCGGACTGGATGCGCCTCATGCAGTGCACGTTCCTTTCGAGGAGCGACATGCGTCAGTCGATCCGCGCGATGCAGGAGGCTGTCGAGACCGTCAAGAAGGGCTATTCGCTCGTGATTTTTCCGGAGGGAACGCGCAGTAAGGGCGGGCCGATCGCGGAGTTCAAGGCGGGAAGTTTCAAGCTCGCGATCAAGGCGGGCGTTCCCGTCGTTCCCGTCACGGTCGACGGCTCATGGCATCTGCTGGAAGAGAAGGGGCGATTGCAGAAATCGACGGTTCGCGTAACCGTCCATCCGGCGATACCGACGGCCGGCCTTTCCCGCGAGGAAATCGCGGAGCTTCCCGCCCGAGTGCAAGCCGCCGTCGCCTCGGCGATGCGTCCGTAACGCGGCTCTACGAGCGCGGCGCTACGAGCGTGGCGCTACGAGCGTGGCGCTACGAGCGCGGCGGCAGCGCGCGCGAGCTTTTCGTCGACGATGTTCGCGAGGCGGGCTTCGACCGCCGAGAACACGAAGAAGCCGAGCCCGGACCACGTGTACGGCACGGCGATCGGGGTCCTGCCGGAACCCTTGTCGAGATGCCTGAACGAAATTCCGTGCCGCTCGTAAAGCCAGTCCATTTCGTCCGGCTCGAGGGAGAGGATTATTTCCGCCTTGTCGTGAACCGCGGCCTTGTGACTCAGGTATCGCTTGCGCTGGCTCGCGTAGAGGAAGTTCGGGCTCAGGACCATCTTCTCGAAGTCCGCGCGGAAGCTCCCCTTCGGCGGTCCCATGAATCCCTCGAATCTTTCGGCCGAGATGTATGAATAGTCGCTCATCCTGTTGAAGGTGTCGAGCTTGACGTGGATCAATTCCTGGAGGAATAGCATGAGACGGTGCGCCTGCGACAGGAACTGAAAGTCGCAGTCGCGCGGGCCGGTGAAGCCTATCTCGGCGAGCGAATAGCCCGCGTTCTCCATTGCGCTGACGTAGTCGAACACGCGGTTTACGGTGTACTTCATCGAGAAGGTCCACTTCGGCGGGCTCAGCTCGGGGTGTACCGCGGCGAGAAGGCGGCACTCGTGGTTGAACCGCTCCGTGCCGATGAGCGATCCGGCAGGTTCCTTTTCCTGCGTGTCGTCCGAGACGATGAAGAGCTCGACGTCGCCCCTCCTGAGCCGCTGGTAGGTCGGTTTCGCGGGATTGTTTCCGATGAAATTCTCGAAAAGAAGCGAGTCAGGACGTTCGCGGACCGGCGCGAACAGCTCGCTCCGGAGCTCCGCGTTGTCGCGGATGACGTGAAGGCTTTTTTCGTTGCCCTTGTAGAAGAGCGTCGCCGCGCATCTCGTTTTCGGGTCGCGGTGGGTGAGACGGGCGGCTACGTCCCGCGCGCGGAGCACGGTGAACGACGCGTCGACCTCGACGATGATCGCGAACAGGTCCCACATCCGCTGTTGCAGCGCCCTGACCCGGCTCGCGAGCTCGTTTACGTGCGATCTCGGAACGTCGTCGGGCAGCACGAAGTTGAGGTCGGCGTCCGTGCAGTACTGCACGCCGATGCCGCTGTAGGCGGAAAAGATCCGGCCGATGCCGAAGACGAGCAGCCGCTCCGCGACATCCCCGGCGATCGAGGGTATGAAAAGGTGCCGTATCCAGTTGCACAGGACGAACCGGTATAGATCCTGCCGCGGCTTGAGTATCCTGTCCTCGATTGTGGCTATGGTTACCTTGCCGATGTCGCCCGTGTTGATTCGCTTCGCCTCGTCGAGGTAGAGCTCGATGAGAAACGCCTCGATACGGCCCGCGTCCATCCCGCGCGCTATCGCCCCGTCCAGCCGTTCCTGGCAGGATCGATAAAAGGCGCAGTGATAGCTGGGAACGGCGTTGGATTCGGGATACATGGCGATACATGATACTATGCGCGGTAGCGTTTGTAAACACGGTCCGCGTTGGGGCCGAAAGCGACGCCGATCACGGAAACGCTCTGTCAGCGCGTCGCCAGCGCGCCGTCAACGCGTCGTCAGCGCGCCGTCAACGCACCGCCGAGATGCCGATCTCCTTCGTCTTGCCGCGAAGCGTCGCGGCCCCGCGCGAGACGATCTCGCAGACGGCGGGCGCGGAACCGGCTGGCATGGCGCGGCCTTTCCGGCCGGCGAGTCCCTCCGGTTCCTTCGGGCAAAGGAGGGCGAGGGCGTCGTCGGAGACGAGGAACCGCTCGCCGAGCTGACGGCATTCGGCCTGGATTCGCGCGGCGGTGTTCATCACGTCGCCCGAGAAGGCGATCTCCTGCCGCGTCAGGCCCATTTCGCCCGCGATGACCGGTCCGAAGTGGAGACCCGCCCGGAATTCGGGAACGAGGCCGTAGCGTCGTTCGTAATACGCGGACCGTTTCCGTATCGCTTCGAGAATCGCGCCGAACGAGGCGAGCGCGGCCCGGTTTTTCGCGCCGGCCTTTTCTTTCCACGTGACGATCGCCTCGTCGCCGACGTACTTGTAAATCTCTCCGCCGAAATTGACGATCGGACGGGCGATGTCGCTGAAGAAGTCGTTGAGGAAGGCGTGAAATTCGAGATCCCCGAGCCGCTCGGCCGTGGCCGTGGAGCCCGCGAGGTCGAGGAACATGACGAAACGGTTTTCCTTTTTCGGGACGCGATAGGTGCCGAGCACGAGTCCGCGCAGGACGTGCTTGCCGAGAAGACGTTCGACGTTCGACCCGAAGTTCAGTACGGCGGTGAGCACTAAGGAGAACGCGAGCGTCTGCGGCAGGAACGCCTCTTTCTCCATGTACTCGACGCCGACGATCGCGGCGAACACCGTTCCGTAAAGACCGACGATGACGGCCGTCTGCATGAGGGGAACGACCGTGAACGAAAACCAGAGGGGTCTGACCGCCTTTTTGACGTAGAGGTCGTCCAGCAGGAGAATCCCGGTCGAGATCGCGAGTCCGGCGCAGACCCCGAGGCCCATGTAGCGTGCGTCGTCGGGGCTGAACGTCCCGGTCGCGGCGTACGTCATGACGCAGGCGAAGGCCCCGCCCATGAAGGCGCTTGTCAGGACGAAAAAGACGAAGTCGCGAATTTTCTGAAGACGATACGGGCTGATTTCCATGGTGATTCATTTTGGGGTCGATCGTTCCCGCTGTCAAGGCAGGCGATAACCGAGTCGCCGAACGCCTGGGCGCACACCCGCGAAAGGCCGCCGATGTCGAGCCGCTCGCCCTTCGCGAGGAGTACGTCCTCCGTTCGCCCTTTCGCCGTGACCCACACCGAACCCTCGAGGCACGAAATCGTCCTCGCGCCTCGCCCTATCACGGTGACCGTACCAGAATCGAGAGTGATGTTTTTCGTTCCCATCGCGTGCTCCTTGCGTCAGATAGTACGCGGGACGCGCCCGCGGAAACAGCGACACCTCGGGGTTATTTTCGGAAACAGCGCGTCGGCGCGGGCCAACTGTGCCCCCCTCGCGGACGGAAACTGTGCCTTACACGGCGGCCGAAAAGGGGTATACTGTCCGGCATGACGGAAAGAAAGACGAGTCGTCACGAGGACGTCGCCAACAGGATCGTCTCGCTGATCGCGGAAGGGGCGTACAAGGCCGGGGACCGCATCCCCTCGCTTCGCGAACTTGCCGACTCGCTTCGCGTCAGCGTCAACACCGTCCGCGAGGCCTACGCCCATCTGGAGGAAAGGCGGTACATCGAGGCGAGGTCGCAAAGCGGCTACTTCGTGCTGAATCGTCCCGAGATAGCCCGTCTCGGCGAGCCGCATCCCGCCGCGATGGATCCCGACCGGGTAAGCCTGTGCCGCATCTATTGCGCCTACCAGGAACTCGGCACCGCCCCCGAGGACGCGTGCGGCCTCGGCATCGCGACCCTCGCGCAGGACATGTGGCCGCTCGAGCGCCTGCAGAAGGCGACCGTCGACGCGGTACGCCTCCGCGGAAACGAAGCGCTTCACTACCAACTCGGCCCCGGGTACGGGCCGCTCCGCGAGCAGATCGCCATCACCGGCCTCTCTGGCGGCTCCCGGCTTTCTCCCGACGAGATCATCGTCACCTCGGGCTGTCAGGAGGCGATCTATCTCGCCCTTTCGGTGTTGACCCGCCCCGGCGACACCGTCGCGGTGGAAAGCCCCATCTACTTCAACCTGCTCAAGCTCATGGAGTATCTCGGCCTCAAGGTGCTCGAGATCCCCTGCTCGCCGGTCGACGGGATGCACGTCGAGACACTCCGGTTCGCGCTCGACCAGTACGACGTCAAGGCCGTCCTCACGATCGCGAACTACCATAACCCGACGGGGAGCCTCATGCCCGACGAGCGCAAGGAAGAACTCGTGTCCCTGCTTTCGCGTCGCGGCATTCCCCTTATCGAGGACGATATCTACGGCGAGCTCTGTTTCTCGGGCGAACGGCCGAGAACGTGCCAGTCCTTCGACCGTGACGGCATCGTGCTCCTGTGCTCGTCGTTTTCCAAGACGATCTCCCCCGGACTCAGGATCGGCTGGATCTCCCCCGGCAAGTGGCAGCGCGAAATCGAGGAGCTCAAGACGCTCATCAACCTCGGATCCTCGTCGATACCGCAGATAGCGACGGCCCTGCTGTTGCAGGACGGCGGCTTTCAGCGGCACGTGCGGCGGCTACGGACGTCGCTCCGCGACAAGATGGCGGCATTACGGGCGGCGACGCTCGAATGCTTTCCGGAGGGGACGGTCGTGAGCGATCCCGCGGGAGGGATGGTGTTGTGGGTCGAGTTGCCGGACGGGAAGAACGCGCGGGATCTCTATAAACGAGCCCTTGAGCGGGACATCGTCATCGCGCCGGGATCGATGTTCAGCCTGCAGGGGCGTTTTACCTCGATGCTGAGGCTGAACGCCGGCGTGTGGGGCCCGACTACGGGAAAGCGGATCGCCGAACTCGGCGCTCTTGCCGCCGAAATGCCCGGAGCGTCCCGTTCCCCAGTCGCCGGTACCGGAACGGAGGGAAAGGCCGTTTAGGCCCGCCCACCGCGATCATGGTCTCTTTTACTACTCGACGTATTTCCACATCTCGTATTCGGCGATCTTCGTCCTGGGATCGACACCCTTGCGACGGAAGAGCTCGCTCAGCGTGACGAACTCATAGCCTTGCTTCTTGAGCTCCGGAATCAGTATGTCGAGGGCCTCGGGCGTGGGGTGCGGCTCGGGTTGGACGTCATGGAGGAGGATGATCGCGCCGTCCCGCATCCCGGAGAGGACGTTGTTCGCGCGCGCGGCGGCGTCGGTGTCGCAGCCGGCCCAGTCCATGCCGAGCACTCCCTCCGCGAAGGGAAGCCGAATGACGTCGTACATGACGTCGTCGGCGGCGAGGTTCGGCGGTCGGAAGAACGCGGGTTCCTTTCCGGAGTATTTCTTTATCGCCGCGGTCGTTTTCCTGACGGACTCGGCGATCTCTTCCTCGTCCATCTGGTTCATGCTTCCCCATCCCCAGGAATGGTTTCCGATTTCGCAGTTCATCTTCACGATGCGGTCGATGACCGGCTTCGTGTCGTCGTTGATGTTCTGGCCGACCATGAAGAAGGTCGCTACCACGCCGTGTTTCTCGAGCTTCTCGAGCACGAGCGGGGTCAAGTCCTCGCTGGGACCGTCGTCGAAGGTAAGCGCGCAGAGCTTGTCCGCTTTCGGGACGCCTGACGTCGTTGACTGGGAGCGCGAAGCGCAGCCCGTGGCGACGAGGGTGAGCGCCACGAGGGCGACCGCGAGCGTCGACGCGAGACTCAGTTCGTTTAGGTGTTTCATGGTTATCCTCCGTAATCCAGTATCAGGCGATTTTACCGACGGCGCAATCGGTTGGATCATTCAAAGCACGCTAAGTACAACCACTTACGCGGATTTTCCTTGAAGGATGCGCGAATGCGGGGTACAGTAACGGTACGTACGGTTGGAGGAATCATGGCAGACAAAAAGTCGATGATGAGGCTGGACGAACGTCTCGTAAGCATGGGCGTCGTTTCGGGGCAATTCCTTTCCGAGCTTCCGCTCGTTCACCGCAAGATGAACTCTATCGTCAAGAAGACCGGCGCCGTCTTGAGCGACGAGGTGTTCGAGAGGGGTAACGCGGAACTCAGAGCCTGGCTTTCGCTCCTGTCGAAGCGCGGGGCCACCCAGGAGAAACTGACCGCCTACCTCCGATGCGGACTGGCGCACCTTACCTACGACTTCATCGAATCGCAGTATCATCTTATCGGGGCGGAAGACCTTTCGAGCCGCGTTATCGTGTCGCTCAAGAAACGAAAGCTCCATACCTCGTTTTTCAAACCGGCCGCCGATCCGCGCGCGGTACGGGTCAAGAAGAATACCGCCGCCAAGGGCAAGGTGGTCGCGATCAAGAAAAAAGACATGCCGGCGAAGAAACCCGCTCCGAAAAAGGCGACCGCGAAGAAGCCCGCCGCGAAAAAAGCTGTCGCCAAGAAGCCGGTAGCGAAGAAACCGGCGGCGCGCAAGACCGTCGCGAAAAAGAAAACGACCGCGAAAAAAGCTGTCGCCAAGAAGCCCGTCGCGAAAAGGAAAACGACCGCGAAGAAACCGGCGGCGCGCAAGACCGTCGCGAAGAAGAAAACCGCCGTCAAGAAAGCGCCGGCGAAAAAAAACGCTTCGAAGAAAGCCGCCCCAAAAAAATCCGTCAAGAAGCCGGCCGCGAAGAAACCGGTGGCAAAAAAGGCCGGTACGAGGAAAACCGTCGTGAAGAAAGCCGCCGCTAAAAAAGTCGCGAAGAAAACGGCGACGCGAAAGACCACCGCGAAAAAACCGGTCGTCCGCAGAAGCGCGCGTTAGGTCGCTCTGAGGGTCGACGCGGAGGTGCGACGCTGAGGTGCGAATCGCGGAGAGGCACGCGCCGGCTATCCGCGGCGACTGACCCGCACCTCGACCGACCGCTTCGGGAACCTTCCGCTTTCGACGTCTATCGTAACCGTTCCTTCCGCCCCGGTCGTTCTGATCCAGACGGCCGAAACGCCGCCGGTCAAAGGGACAAGCGTCGGGCCGATAAGGGTGGCGGGTCCCCGCACGGAGATTTTCATCGCCTCCGCGACGAAGGGGTAGGGGTTTCCGTATTGGTCGAGCGCGCGAATCGCGATCCTGGTCGTATCCCAGGCGCCGACGGCCCCGAAATCCCCGTCTACCGCGTCCGCGTCCAGCTCCGGATCGTCGGCCGAGACGTCGAGCCTATCAAGCCTCGCGTCGCCGCCGAGCGTCCTCCGGACGACTTCCTTTCCCCCGAGAAAGCCCGCTATCTCGAGCCGTTCGTCCGCGCTTCCCCACCCGAGCATCCGCGAGGCGATCAGTTCGGTAAACTCCTTCGCTTTCATTCCGTGAAGAAGGAGGAAAAGACCGACGCGCGCCATGTCGAGCGGCGTGAGGCTCGCCTGGCTTCCCGAGAACACCTTCGCGGCAACATGCCGCACGAAACGCCGCGCCCGCGTAGAAAAACGGCACTCGTCCAGTCGTTCGCCGACAAGATCCCGGACGACGACGGGAGGGTGCGGAAGGCGCGGGAATTGTTTGCGGTCGGGGAAGTACTCGCCGACGCGTTCGCCCGATCGGTAGAGGACGACCGAGTCGCAGTTCGTCCATATCTCGAAGGGAAGCACGCGCGCCGCCTGTCGCTCGCCCCGCGCGAAAAGCGTCGCGGGCTCGAGTACGACGCGCCTTGTCGGGTCCGTCTGGCTCGCGTACGCGAACGCGGCGTATTTCGGGAAACGGAAGGCGTCGCATACCCCGTGATAGCATACGCGGTCGCCCGACCCGAAGTCCTTGTGGGTGTTGTAGTCGAAAGCGCACCAACCGACGGCGCCCGCGATCGTTTCGTCGCCGAGAGCCGCGTCAATGACACGCGCGTGCCTGAGCGCGTGCTCGCGAAGGCGCTCCTCGTTGTCGAATCTCTTCGTCGGGTACATGTGTCCCGTGTGTTCTGTGACGAGATAGGGAACGCGGCGCGCGAGGCCCGTAACCTTCCTCGGCGCAAGAAGCGCCCGGCGCGACGTCTTCCCTTCGTGCGAGAAATCGTTGAAGGTGTAAACGTCTTCGATCAGGTCGCTTTTTTTCAGGTAACGGACACCGCCGGTTTGCCTTGTCGGGTCGAGCCTCCGCGCGATCGCGTTAGTCAGTTCGTAAAAGGGGCGGTCGTCTTGAGATTCGTTGATCCTGACTCCCCAGAGGATGACCGATGGACGGTTGCGGTCGCGGACGATCATGTCTTCGAGGTCGCGGCACGACCGATCCTTCCATCCGTCGCCGCCGATATGCTGCCACCCCGGAAGTTCCTCGAAGACGAGGAGGCCGAGCTCGTCGCACGCGTCGAGGAAGTCGGTAGACTGCGGGTAATGGCTCGTCCTGACGACGTTGACTCCGAGTTCCCGCTTGAGGATTTCGGCGTCGCGCCGTTGCGCGCGTCCGCTCATCGCGTATCCCGCGTAGGGCCACGACTGGTGACGGTTGAGCCCGACGAGCTTGAGGCGTTCGCCGTTGATGAAGAATCCCCCGGACGTGAAACGCGCCTCCCTCCAGCCGGTTCTCGTGTCGACGCGGTCGATCTCTTCTTCGCCGAGGAAGAGCCGCGCGCGTACCGCATAGAGCCGGGGCTCGCTCGGACTCCAGTCGCGGATGCCTTCGAGGCCCGTGAGCGCAGCCGTCGCGCGGAAGTCAGCTCCCGGTACCGCGCGCGCGCGCGCGATGACGGTCTCGCGGTCCAGAAGCTCGAATTCGACTCGCAAGGCATGCGGTCGCCCGCCTGTCGGGCGATCGCCGGGCGCGACATCCAACGAGGCTTCAAGGTCGAGTTCCCGCTCTCCGTTCGCGCGCCATATCGGTCGCGCCCGGAGATCCTTGAGGAAGGCGTCCTCCTGGACGCGGAGGCGGACGTCGCGGTAGATGCCGCCGTAGCAGAGATAGTCGACGACGTTGCCGAACGGGGGAACGCCGGGAAGCTCGCGCGAGTCGACGCGTACGGATACGCGGCTCGTTTCGCCGGGGTTCGCGAGTGCCGTGATCTCGATCGAGAACGGCGTGAATCCACCCGCGTGATCGCCCGCGGAACGGCCGTCTACGAGTACCTCGCAGGAGGTCATGACGCCGTCGAAGTCGAGGAATATCCGTTTTCCCGCGAATCGCGCGGGGATGGCCAGGTCCCGCTCGTATACAGAGACGAACTGAAGGACGCGCTCGTCGAAGCCGTTCAGCGGAAGCTCGCGGACGGTGTGCGGAAGGTCGACGTTCAGCACCTCCCCGTCGGTTTCTCCTTCGGGACCGTACCAGCGCCAGCCGCGGTCAAGATTAACGATCGTTCTCATACGCGTCGCTCCTCATCATACTCCGCAAGTATACACCGACTCAGCCGAATCGGACGAATCGGACGAATCGGACGAATCGTACTCGTTCGGTTTCGGGTCGAGCGCCGGGGCGTTGCGATTTTTCTTGCAAATACGCCGATTCCGTGGCATACCTAAGTGTATTTGTACAGTTGGTTGTATAAATCACCACACTATTATCGGGGGTTCTCTTCATGGAAGCCTTTGCACAGGCGGTTGAACGCGTAAACGGCGTCATTAACGGAATGGTATGGGGTCCGCCCATGCTCGTGCTCATTATCAGCGCGGGTATTTTCTTTACCGTGCGGACAGGTTTCTTTCAGGTGAGATGGGCGAAGCTCGTCGGCGACCTGACCTTCTTCGCCATCTTCAGGAAAAAATCCGTACGTTCCACCAAGGAACACAAGTCCATCACACAGTTTCAGGCGCTTTCCACCGCGCTCGCCGCTACCATCGGTACCGGAAACATCGCGGGCGTCGCGACCGCCATCTCGATCGGCGGCGCGGGCGCGGTGTTCTGGATGTGGGTCTCCGCCTTTTTCGGCATGATGACGAACTACGCGGAAAACGTGCTCGGTATCTATTACCGGAAGAAAAACGTCAAGGGCGAATGGACGGGCGGGGCCATGTACTATATCGAGAACGGGCTCGGCAAGGTCGGCGGGCTTTCCGTCATCGCGAAGCCCCTCGCCGTGATCTTCTCGATCTTCTGCGTCCTGGCGTCCTTCGGAATCGGCAACATGACGCAGGTCAACTCCATCGCGAGCGCGATGACCGGTTCCTTCGGCGTTCCCGCTATCGTGACCGGCATCTTCTGCGCCTTCGTCGCGGGTCTCGTCATAATAGGCGGCATCAAACGGATCGCCCGGGTAACCGAACACGTCGTGCCCTTCATGGCCTTCTTCTATATCATCGGCGCCGTCGTCATCATCGTCCTGAACGCGCGGGCCGTACCCGCCGTCTTCGCTCAGATATTCTCGGGTGCCTTCGGCTTCAGGGCTGCGGCCGGCGGTTTCGCGGGCGCGGCCCTCAAACAGGCCATCACGATGGGCTTCAAGCGCGGCGTCTTCTCGAACGAGGCCGGTCTCGGATCGTCCGTCATGGTGCACTCGGCCTCCGACGTAAAGGAGCCGGTAATCCAGGGGATGTGGGGCATCTTCGAGGTCTTCTTCGATACGATCATCGTCTGTTCTCTGACCGCCTTCGCCGTCCTTACGACCGGAGCGCTCGATTCGGGCAACACCGGCGTCCAGCTCGTGAGCGCGGCCTTCTCCCACGGCTTCGGCCATGTCGCCGGCAAGTTCGTCTCGCTCGCGGTGCTCCTTTTCGCCTTCTCGACCGTGCTTGGCTGGTCGTTCTACGGCGAAAAGGGCATGGAGTATCTTTTCGGCACGAAGGCGACCATCGTCTACAAGATCCTCTTCGTCGCCTTTATCGTCATCGGGGCGACCATGAACCTCGCCCTCGCCTGGGATATCTCCGATACCCTCAACGGATTGATGGCGATACCGAACCTTATCGGCGTTCTCCTTCTTTCCGGAACGGTTATGGCGATTACAAAGAACTATCTGGCCCGCAAGGTCAGGCGAACCGACGTCGGCGCCGAGCCGATGCTCTCGGCATACGCCGAGATTCAGACGATGCAGGCCGCCAAACTCGGCGACGAGGACTGACGTCCCGAATCGTTGACGCGCCGTAACGGTGCGTCGATCGCCCCGAACGAACGCGTTCGGGGCTTTTTTTTCGACATGGTATTGCTTTTAGGTATTGAGTCCTCACATTCCTTTCCGATAGTGTATAGTATGTAAATAAACGCTATATATAGCGTAAATTGCTTGTATAGATGGGCATTCAGTTGTATAGTACCAGTGTAAACGTTAGGTAACAAAAAATGACGGGGGACGACATATGCAAGTACTGACACGAACCGGGACACTCGTAGCCTGGAATCGGGAAAAGATAGCGAACGCGGTTCGGGCAGCCTTCGCGAGCGTCGGATCGGATACGGACTCACCGATAATCGACGAGGTGTCGCGCGAGGTGGAACGACGGGTCATCGAGGGCGGGGGGGAGGGTGAACCCACCCAGGTCGAGGCCATTCAGGATCTCGTCGAGCGCGCGCTCGTCGACCGCGGCTGCCACGCCGAGGTGCGAAGCTACATTCTGTACCGGGAGGAGCACGCTCGAAGGCGGGCCGCTCGTACGGCGATCCTCGACGCGGGACCCTTTGTCGGAGCGGTCAGGGACGGGCTCGACGAAACGCTCCGCGCCGTCTCCCGGGATTATCCCGAGGCAGTATACTCCCTCGATTTTCTTTCGCAGAAATTCGGCGCCTTCGTCGGCGGAGCGTCGGCGCGCGCGGAGCGACCGGAACGCCGGTCGGACGGGGCCGGCGACGACGCCTCGAACGCCGCGAACGCCGCGAACGCCGCGTTTCTTCTCGCACAACTCGCCCGCGCCGCGATCGAGCTTACGACGCGAGAGGCCCCGAAGTGGGAGTATGTCGCCTCGCGCGTCGCGCGTTTCCGACTCGGCCTCGAACTTTCCTCGACACGCTGTTCGCGCGGATGGACGCGCTTTTCGGACATGGTCGCGGGCCTCGCCGACGAGGGTCTCTACGGCGCGTATATCGCGGAGGCGTATACGGGCGACGAGCTCGACGAGGCGGCGGGTTTGATCGACGACGCCCGGGACAAGCTCCTGACTTTCAGCGCCCTCGACCTTCTCTCGCGGCGGTACGCCATCCGCCTCCGATCGGGCGAGGCCGTCGAGTCCCCGCAGGAGGCCTTTCTCGGCATCGCCCTTCACCTCGCGATGGAAGAGCCTTCCGACCGGCTCGGGTGGGTCAAGAGGTTCTACGACGAGATGAGCCTCCTCCGCGTCACGGTCGCGACGCCGACGCTGTCCAACGCGCGAAAGCCGCTCCATCAGCTTTCGTCGTGCTTTGTCGACACCGTGCCCGACTCCCTCGACGGCATCTACCGGAGCGTCTCCAACTTCGCGCAGGTCTCGAAATTCGGCGGCGGCATGGGGATGTACTTCGGGAAGGTGCGCGCGGTTGGAGGGCCGATCCGGGGTTTTCCCGGCGTCGCGGGTGGCGTGCTCCGCTGGATCAAGCTCGCGAACGACACCGCCGTCGCCGTCGACCAACTCGGCATGCGCCAGGGGTCCGTCGCCGTCTGGCTCGACGCATGGCACAAGGACTTGCCGGAATTCCTCCAGCTCCGCACGAACAACGGCGACGACCGGATGAAGGCGCACGACGTCTTCCCCGGCGTGTGCTACCCGGATCTCTTCTGGAAAACCGTGCGCAACGACATCGACGCCGACTGGCACCTCATGTGCCCGCACGAGATACTCACCGTCAAGGGATGGTCGCTCGAGGATACCTGGGGCGGGGAATGGGAGGCGCGGTATCGCGAGTGCGTCGCGGACGCGCGTATCTCGAAACGGACGATCCCTCTCAAGGAACTCGTGCGCCTCATACTCAAGTCGGCCGTCGAGACGGGAACGCCCTTCGCCTTCAACCGCGACCTCGTGAACCGGATGAACCCGAACGGGCACGCGGGCATGATCTACTGCTCGAACCTCTGCACCGAGATCGCGCAGAACATGGGAGCCGCGGAGTTCGTGTCCCGCGAGACGCGCGTGGATGGGGGCGAGACCGTGGTCGTCGAGACGACGAAGGGCGGGGACTTCGTCGTCTGCAACCTCGCGTCCGTCGTGCTCGGCAACGTCGACGTCGACGAACCCGCGGCGCTCGAGCGGACCGTGTCGGTCGCGGTGCGGATGCTCGACAACGTCATCGACCTCAATTTCTATCCCGTCCCCTACGCCGAGATTACGAACCGGACGTACCGCGCGATCGGTCTCGGCGTGAGCGGGTATCACCACCTGCTCGCGAGGAAGGGCGTGAAGTGGGAAGGCGAGGGTCATCTCGCGTTCGCCGAAGACCTCTTCGCCAGGCTCGCCCGCGCGGCCATCCTCGCGAGCTCGAGTCTCGCGCGCGAGCGGGGAAGCTATTCCTTGTTCGACGGGTCCGACTGGCAAACGGGCGCGTACTTCGACAAGCGCGGATACGATTCCCCGGAGTGGAACGAGGTTCGCGCGCGCGTCGCCTCCGACGGCATGCGGAACGCCTGGCTTCTCGCCGTCGCGCCGACGAGCTCGACATCGGTAATCGCCGGAACGACCGCGGGAATCGATCCCGTCATGAAGCCCTACTACCTCGAGGAGAAGCGGGGGAGCATCACGCCGCGCGTCGCGCCGGAACTTTCCGCCGAAACGATGTGGTACTACAAGAGCGCGCATCATATCGACCAGACGTGGAGCGTTCGGGCCGCGGGGGCGCGTCAGCGGCACGTCGACCAGTCGCAGTCGCTCAACCTGTACGTGACGACCGAATTTTCCCTCAGGGGCGTACTCGAGCTCTACGTGCGCGCCTGGGAAGAGGGCGTCAAGACGATATACTACGTGCGATCCCAGTCGCTTGAAGTGGAGGAATGCGAATCATGTGCGAACTGAAGAAGAAACCGCTGTTTAACGCCGACGGCGACGTCGACGCGCCGTCGAGGCGGATGATCGGCGGGAACACGACCAACCTGAACGACTTCAACAACCTGAAGTATCCATGGGTCAGCGACTGGTACCGGCAGGCGATGAACAATTTCTGGATCCCGGAGGAGATCAACCTGCAGGCGGACGTCCGCGAGTACCGCCTGTTGTCGAATGCGGAGCGCGCGGCGTACGACAAGATACTCTCGTTCCTGATATTCCTCGACAGCGTGCAGACGGCGAACATCCCGTCTGTCGGCGCCTTCATCACGGCGAACGAGGTGAACCTCTGCCTGACGATCCACGCCTTCCAGGAGGCCGTGCACTCGCAGAGCTACAGCTATCTTCTCGACACGATCTGCTCGCCCGACGAGCGTAACTCGATCCTCTACCAATGGAAGGACGACGAGCGGCTGCTCGCGCGGAATCGTTATATCGGAAACCTCTACAACGAGTTCCAGGAGCGGCAGACGGGCCACGGTCTCGTGCGGACGGCGATCGCGAACTACGTGCTCGAGGGAATCTACTTCTACTCGGGCTTCATGTTCTTCTATAACCTCGCGCGGAACGGCAAGATGTCCGGAACGGTGCAGGAAATTCGCTACATCAACCGCGACGAGAACACTCACCTCTATCTCTTTCGGTCGATCATACTCGAGCTAAAAAAAGAACGCCCCGAACTCTTTACGGACGCGCTGGTGGAAGAGTACCGGGGCATGATCCGCGAGGGCGTGGAACAGGAGATCGCCTGGGGCCGCTACGTCATCGGCGACGACATCCCGGGCCTGAGCGGGGAGATGGTCGACGAGTATATTCGCTACCTCGGAAATCTCAGATCGACGGGCCTCGGCTTCGGCGAGCTCTTTCCCGGGGGACGCGCGGAGCCCGAGTCGATGCGGTGGGTGAGCGAGTACAGCAACGCAAACCTCATCAAGACAGACTTCTTCGAGGCCAAGCCGACCGCGTATTCCAAGTCGACCGCCCTCGAGGACGACCTCTAGCCGCGCTTTCGGTCACTCGAACTTCCGGTCACTCGCGCGTCAACCGTTGCAGAAGCCCTTCGAGCGTCGTCCGCAGTTTTTCGTACTCGCCCTTCGACGTCACGGCGCACGAGGCTATCGCTCCCGGAACCGGGCGCGCCTTTTTCCTGAGCGCCTTCCCGGCGGGAGTCAGTGACACGAATACCGTCCGTTCGTCCTCCTCGCTCCGAAACCGCGTCACGAGTCCCGCCCCCTCGAGACGCTTGACGAGCGGCGAGACCGTTCCGGTGTCGAGCGCGAGCAGTTCGCAAAGCCGTCCTATGGTAAGCCGTTCGTGTTCCCACAGCGCGAGCATCGCGAGGTATTGCGGATACGTTAGGCCGAGCTCCGCGAGCAGTGGCCTGTACTTCGACCCGAGCGCCCGGTCGATCCGGTGGATCATGAAGCAGAGCTGGTTCGAAAGGAGTAGTTCCGCCTCGTTCACAGTTCGAGCGCCGCGCGGACGGCTTCCTCCATCCTTTCGGGGGTAAAGTCCGGGGCGAAGCGCGTGACTTTCTTGCCGTCGCGGGACACGAGGAACTTCGTGAAGTTCCATTTTACCGAATCCCCGAGAAAGCCGCGCGCGCGTTTCCTTAGATGCTTGAATACCGGATGTGCCTCGGGGCCGTTTACCTTCGTCTTGGCCATAAGAGGGAAGGTTACCCCGTAGTTGAGCGAACAAAACGAGGCTATTTCCGCGTCGCCTGCCGGTTCCTGGTGGGCGAACTGGTCGCAGGGAAATCCGAGTATGACAAGTCCGTTGTCCCGGTATTTACCGTAGAGGGCTTCGAGACCTTCGTATTGCGGGGTGAACCCGCACTTGCTCGCGGTATTAACGACGATAATGGCCTTTCCCCTTAAATCCGAGAATCGCACTTCCGAGCCGTTGCCCGCTTTCGCCGTCAAGTCATATATCGAATCCATAGTAGTTCCTCCATAACAGTGTGTAGTACAACAATATTGCGCGCAATATAAAATGTCAAGGGAAAGCGGCCGGAAAAAACGGGTCCGTCATTCCGTTTTTTCCGTCAGTCCGCGTTTACGCGTCTCGCGTTCCACCCGTGGTCGACGGGACCGTGGCCGCGGCCGAGATCGAGTCCCGCAGAGAGCGCGCCGGTCAGGTAGGCTTTCGCGCTCCCTATCGCGTCGGCGACGGAGTATCCCGTCGCGAGATTCGAGGCGATCGCGGCGGACAGTGTACAGCCGGTTCCGTGGGTGTTTTCGGTGGCGATTCTCCGGCCCGGGTACCAAACCGCGCCGGAATCTCCGAGCAGGAGGTCGTCGCACGAACCGCGCGAGTGTCCGCCCTTCAGCAGTACCGCGCATCCGTATCGGCATCGGATGATACCGGCGGCCTCGAGCATCCTTTCCTTACCGTCGATCCTGATGCCCGCGAGGGTTTCCGCCTCGGGTATGTTGGGCGTGACGAGGGCGGACAGGGGAAACAGGAGTTCCGTCAGGGCACGGACGAGCGAATCGAGGGATCCCGAAGAGCGAAGCGCGTGACCGCTCGTCGCTACGAGTACGGGATCGACGACGACGTTCCGCGCGCCGAAGGCTGTCAGCGCGTCGGCGATCTCGCGCGCCGATTCCGCGTTGCCGACCATGCCGACTTTCACGGCGTCG
This sequence comes from Spirochaetota bacterium, assembly GCA_023393015.1. GTDB lineage: Bacteria > Spirochaetota > Spirochaetia > Treponematales > Treponemataceae > Teretinema. The sequence goes on along the minus strand of JAEWMY010000025.1, from coordinate 10,035 downwards.
GGCGGTATGTCCTCGAAAACGGCCGAGAGCTGCTCGCGGATCATGGCGCGCGTCACGGGCATGACGGACCGCACGCCGAGCGTGTCTTGCGCGACCACCGCGGTGACCGCTCCCATTCCGTATACCCCGTGGGCGGCGAAGGTCTTGAGGTCCGCGTGCATGCCGGCACCTCCCGTCGGGTCGGTTCCCGCGACGCTGAGTGCGGTCTTCACGCGTTCTCCCTTCCGTACGGTTCCGCGCACCGCGTGCCCGCGGATTCCCGGGCGAGAAGTTCGTCCGCCGCGGCGCGCAAAACGCGAGCAGCTTCGCGCGTACCTGCCGCGCCGAACTCGCGGCCGGCGGGGCCGAAGAGCGCGGAGACGACGGCTATTCCCGCGATCCCCGTACCCGAAAGGAGACGGGCGTTGTCGGCGGATATCCCGCCGATGGCGACGACAGGTATCGAGACTGACGCGCAGATTTCGGAGAGAAGCGCGATCGAAGCATCGCGAGCGTCCGGCTTCGTCGACGTCGGGAATACCGCGCCGACACCGAGGTAGTCCGCCCCCGCCCGCTCGGCGGCACGCGCCTCATCCACCCCGTTTACCGACACGCCCAGTATCGATCCCGGTGGAAGACGCCGCCGGGCCTCGGCCGCGTCGCAATCGGATTGTCCCACGTGGACGCCGTCGGCGCCCGAGGCGATCGCGGCTTCGACCGAGTCGTTCACGACGAGCGGCACGCCGTGGCGCCCGGTAGTTTCCCTGAGGCGGCGCGCGAGATCGGCGTAGGACGCGTCGTCAAGCCCCTTTTCGCGCAACTGCACGAAGCCGACGCCGCCCTCGATCGCGGCTTCGACCGTCTCGACGAGCGCCCGTTCCCCGAGACCCTCCGGCACGACGGCGTAGAGCGCCAGCCGCTCGCGCAAGTCGCCGTTCGGGTCGCCGCGCAACACGCCGCGCGAGGTCTCTTGCGAGGTCTTACGCGAGACGTTCAATTTTCGCTCCCTTGGCCAGCGCCTCGGGGGAGAGCGACGCGAGCCGGTCGATAAAGGCCGTGCGGAATGTGGCCGTGCCCGTCGAGGCGTCGCCGTCGCGCGTCAGTCGTTCGGCGTCGCCCGCCGCGAGCTCGCCCGCGAGGCCCACGAAGGCGATCGCGGCCGTAACGGCCGTCGCGCGTTCGATACCTGCCGCTCGCGCGACCGCGACAAAGGCTCCCGTGATCGCGCTCAACACGCAGCCTGAACCCGTCATGCGGGGCATGAGGGCGTGGCCGTTTTCCACCGCGTATACGGCGCTTCCGTCGGTAATCACGTCGGTTTTTCCCGTCACCGCCACTACCGAACCCGTTTGCCGCGCGAGGGATATCGCGTTGTCGACGGCGCCTTCGGCGATACCGTCCGCCGAGACGACTGCCGTCGAGTCGACGCCTCTCGTCTTTCCGTAGCCGCCCGCGAGCGTGCCGATTTCCGACGCGTTGCCGCGGATTACCGCGAAACCGCCCTTCGCCGCGAGCGCCGCGGCCGTTTTCGTCCTGAGAGCCGAGGCTCCGGCCCCGACCGGGTCGAGCACCGAGGGCGTTCCGCGTCGTTTCGCCGCGCGCGCCGCGGCCTTCATCGAGCGGACGGTTCGCGCGTTGAGCGTGCCGATATTGACGACGAGCGCGCCCGAAATCCCGACGATGTCGGCGACCTCCGCGATGTCGTCGGCCATGACGGGTGAGGCGCCGGCCGCGAGCAGGGCGTTCGCGCAGTCGTTGACCGTCACGTAGTTGGTGATGCAATGCACGAGCGGGTGTTCCGCGCGTACGGCGGCAAGCGCGGCTCCGGCTGCTTGCGCCAAGTCCGCGGCTTGCGCCATGTCCGCGGCGTTGCGGTCGATCTTCTCAGTTGACATGTACTTCTCTCCCTTCGAGTATCTCGTTTACGTTCCTGACGGCGCACATCGCGCCGCACATGGTGCAGGTGTCTTCGCGCTCCGGTTTCGACTCGGCCCGGTACCTCCTCGCCTTTTCGGGATCGATGGCGAGCGAGAACATGGCTTCCCAGTCGAGATTCCGCCTTGCCTCGCTCATCCGGTCGTCGAGTTCTCTCGATCCCGGGATTCCCTTGGCGATGTCGCCCGCGTGCGCGGCGATACGCGCGGCCATGATGCCCTCGCGCATGTCGTCGAAGGTAGGAAGCCTGAGATGCTCGGCCGGCGTGACGTAGCACAGGAAGGCCGCGCCCGAGGCGGCGGCGATCGCGCCTCCGATTGCCGAGGTGATATGGTCCCATCCCGGCGCTATGTCGGTGACGATCGGTCCGAGCACGTAAAAAGGCGCGTCGTCGCAGAGGCGACGCTCGAGTACCATGTTCGCCCGCACGTCCGACAGGCACATGTGACCCGGTCCCTCGATTATCGCCTGCACTCCGCGTTCCCTCGCGCGTCGCGCGAGGTCCCCGAGCGCGACGAGCTCGCTCACTTGCGCGGCGTCCGTGGAGTCCGCGATCGATCCGGGTCGGCACGCGTCTCCGAGGCTCACCGTGACGTCGTGCGCCGCGCAGATGTCGAGCACCTCGTCGTACCGCTCGTAAAAGGGATTCTCCCTGCCGGTCATCGACATCCACGCGAAAAGAAGCGAGCCTCCCCTGGAGACGATTCCCGTCGTCCGTCGCTTTCCCTTGAGGCGCGCGACCGTTTCGAGCGTGATCCCGGCGTGGATCGTCTGGAAGTCGACGCCGTCTTCCGCGTGGGCGCGGACCGTGTCGATCCACTCGTCCGCCGTAATGTCCTTGAGCGCCTTGTCGAGGCGGATAACCGCGTCGTACGCGGGAACCGTTCCGATCATGACCGGCGAGATTTCGACGAGCCGTCTCCTGAAGGGACCGGTATCGCCCGACGAGCTCAAGTCCATGACGGCGTCCGCGCCGAGATCGATGGCGCCGCGCACTTTCGCCAGTTCCGCCTCTACGTCGGGGCAGTCGCGCGAGATGCCGAGGTTTACGTTGATCTTCGTCTTGAGTTCGCGTCCGACCGCGCGCGGCTTGAGGGCCGCGTGCTTTCTGTTCGCGGGAACAGCGGCGGTTCCCTTCGCCACGAGCGAGGCGAGATGTCCCGCGTCGATTCCCTCGTGCTCCGCGGCGGCGCGCACCGCGTCGGTGATCCTTCCCGCGCGCGCCTCGGTCAGTTGCGTGATGATGTGTCCCATGTTCCGTCTTCCTTCGCGCGTCGGCGGGGATGGAACGGAAGGGTCGTACGATTTCGTTGTCGTCCCGCCCGGGTTCGTCCGGGCGAAGGGGATAAAAAAAACCCCTCCGACGGACGGAAGGGCGTTCCAGCGGGCGCTTTCGCGACCGAAACGAGCTGCTTCCCTACGCCAGTGTTAACTGACAGGTTCCAAGGGTCAGGTTATCAGCCTTCTCAACCGTGAGGTTCCCCCGCAACGTGACTTGTGATGTCTGCGCGATATATAACACGGCGCGGGGGAAGTGTAAAGGGGTCAGTCCTCCCGAAGGGACGCGCATCCGGCGCAGAGGCCGGTGAGGTTGAGGTTGTGGTCCCGGATCCTGACGCCGAAGCGGGTTTCGTACCGCGCGAGCATGTCGGAAAGCTGGCAGTCGCCGAGATCGGTAAAACGATGGCACGACTCGCAGTGGAACCAGTGCCGGTGGGATTCGCGCGCGGTTCCCTCTCTCGTCGTGAAATAGCGCTCGGTGCCGTGCTCGGCGCAGTGAAGAACGAAGGATTCCGCGAGGCCCTTGCCCTCGAGATAGTGAAGGGTCCGGTAGACCGTCGCCTGGTCGAAGGTCCCGTCGAGCGCGCGAAAAACGGACGCGGCTGAAAGCGGTTCCGTCGCGTCCGCGAGTATCACGCGTATCGCCGTCCTCGCGCGCGTCACGCGGTCGCCTTCCCGACGCGAAGTCGCGCGGCGGCCGCGCCGATCGCGCCGCCCGCGAGGAAGGTCGCTCCGGCGAGCACGACGGTGACGGCGCCGACCGGGGCGTCGAGGTGCCAGCCGATCGCGAGACCGGAGACGGAGAAGGCGAGCGCGTAGAGCGTCGCCGCGAACATCATCCCCGCGAGGTTTTTCGAGGAGAAACCGGCGGTGCCCGCGGGCAGGGTGAGCATGGCGATGACCATGACGATGCCGACGAAGGTCTGGAGGAGGACGACGGCGATCGCGGTAAGCGCGAGTATCGCGAGAAAGACGGCGTCCGTGTCGACGCCGCGCACGCGCGCGAACTCCGGGTCGAAGGCGCTCGCCTCGATTTCCGGGTAGAACCTCCAGGCGAGGAACACCGCGACCGCGTCGAGCGCCGCGAGAAGCCAGAGGTCCGCCGTCGACACGAGGAGTATGTTGCCGAAGAGGTAGCTCGCGGGATCTGTATAGCCGGGGGTCTTCGCCATGAAAAGGACGCCGACGCTCATGCCGATCGCCCAGATCGCGTTGATGACGGTGTCCTCCCGCTGTTTCGCCCTGAGCGAGACGACGCCGATGATGACCGCCGCCGCGACCGCGAAGACGAGCGCGCCGGCGATCGGCGGCAAGCCCGGCACGATGTCTTTCGCCGAGAGGAAGAGGGCCATCCCGATACCGCCGAGGACGGCGTGCGATATCGCGCCCGCGAGCCCGGCGATTCGCCTGACGGTCACCACCGAGCCTATTACCCCGAAGAGGACCGAAGAGAGCAGACCCGCGACGAAGGCGTTGCGCATGAAGCCGAGCGCCGGGTCGGTAAGTATCGCGCGTAATCCGTTCATATTCCGTTATCCTTCCGGCCGCAATTCGCGCACGCGTCCGCGAGGTCGCTGTCGTGCAGTACCTGCGCCGCGTTTCCCCCGAACATGACCGGCGGGGCGCCGTCGATCGGCCTCGTGGCGTGACGCGCGAGCGAGCATGACGCGCCGTCCGCGCCGCGTTCCCCGACGCAGAGCACCACGTCCGTGAGCGCCGAGACGAATCCCGTGTCGTGGGTGACTATCATGATCGTCGTCGCTCCCTTGAGCCTGCCGAGCGTCTCGAAAAGGCGCGTTTCGCTTTCGGTGTCCATGTTGGCCGTCGGTTCGTCCAGTATGAGAAACTCGGGCTCCGAGGCGAGCGCGCGCGCGACGAGTACGCGCCTCCGCTGCCCGCCCGAAAGGGCGGGGTAGGGGCGCGAGGCGAGATGCGCCACGCCGGAACGCTCGAGCGCGGAGTCGATGGCGTCCCTTTCCGCGGCGGCGCTCGCGGCGGATTTCGCCCGACCCGCGGCCGGAACGAGCCGTCCCATTCGCACGACCTCGCGGACCGAGATCGGGAAGGTCGCGTCGAACTGCGCGTGCTGGGGCACGTAACCGACGCGCCGACGCGCCGCGTCCGGGCTTTCGCCCAGAAGGGTCACCGAGCCGGACGTCGGCGACTCCAGGCCGAGCACTAGCTTGATGACGGTCGTCTTCCCCGATCCGTTGGGCCCGACGAGGGCGATAAACTCGCCCCGATGGGCGTGAAAGCTCACCCGGTCGAGTACGGGGATCGACCCGTACGAGAAGGAAACCTCGTTGAAATCGAGCACGACGGATGTTTCCGCGGCTTGTGTCTCGCGTGCGTTCATTGCGCGTTCACTATAACCGGGGTCATTGGAACTTGCAAGCGGTTCGCAAAATCACACCTTGAACCTGCTGACCGTGTCCCGGAGGGTTTCCGACTGACCGCTCAGGTTTTCGGCCGAGGCGGCGAGCTCCTCCGCGGCAGCGGCGTTCCGCTGGACGACCGTATCGAGTTGGGTCATGGCCTGGCCTATCTGGTCCGCGCCGACGCGCTGTTCGGCGGACGCCGCGCTTATCTCCCCGACGAGATCCGCCGTCCTGACTATATCGGGCGCGAGGCTCGCGAGAACCGCCCCCGCCCTTTGCGCGGCTTCGGTCGTCGTCGCCGAAATCTCGCGTATCTCGGCCGCCGAAGTCGCGCTCCGTTCCGCGAGCTTTCGTATCTCTCCCGCCACGACCGAGAATCCCTTGCCCGCCTCTCCCGCGCGCGCCGCCTCGATGGCCGCGTTGAGCGCGAGCAGGTTCGTCTGCCCGGCGATCTCCTCGATCACGGCGATGCGCTGGGCTATCTGCTTGACGGCCTGGATCGCCGCGTTCACCGTTTCCGATCCCTCCGCCGCGTCCTTCGCGGCCTTCCGCGCGATCCGCTCGGTCTCTCCCGAGTTGTCCGCGTTTTGCCGTATCGTGGAGACCATCTCCTCGATCGAGGCGGATATCTCCTCGGTAGAAGCCGCCTGTTCCGAGGCCCCCGCGGAAACCTCCTGCGAGGTGTCCGAAAGCTCGGTCGAGCCCGTCGAGATCGACTTGCTCACCGACATGATTCCGCCGATCATCTCGGCGAGATCGGAGCGCATCGCGTCGAGCGCCCTGAGGAGGGCGCCCGTTTCGTCGGTTTGCGCCGTTTTCCGTTCGTCGAAGGCGCGCGAGAAATCTCCCGCGGCGAAGAGCTCCGTTTGCTCGGCGGCGTACACGAGCGGCTTCACGAGCTTGACGCCGATGGCGACGGCGACGGCGGTCGCCACGATGGCAGCGAGGCCCGCGAGCGCGAGGGTTATCCCCATCGAACGCCTCACGAAGGAGTCGGCCTCGATCCGTTTGGTCTCTACGATCCCGTCTATGTCGTCTACGTACGCACCGGTTCCGACGATCCATTGCCATGATTTCGAAAGGAGGCTGTAGCTCCGCTTCGGGAGGGGCTTGTCGGTTCCGGCCTTCGGAAACCAGTAGTCGGAGTAGCCGCCGCCGTCCTTCATTCCGTTATCTATGATGCTACGAATGAACTTCGTTCCGTTCGTGTCGACGGACTCGAGGCGGTTCTTGCCCTCCGCCGCTCCCCCGAGGAGGACGACGTTCGTTCCGTCCTTCGTATCGGCCCAGAAGTAGCCCTCCTGGCCGTACCGCATGTCGCGGAGCAGCTTCTTCGCGACCTCTTCCGCCGTGGCGCGGTCGAGAACGCCCTCTTTTTCGAGCGTCGCGACCCGTTCTATCATCGTGACCGCGGACTCGACTTCCCACCGAACGGTCCTGTCGAAACTTTCGCGGAGCGTCGTGTCCAGCAATCCGAGCTGTTCGTCGACCATCGAGCGGAAGGAAAGGAGAAAGACCGTGAGGAGCACGGCCGTCACGGCGACGGTGATTCCGATCGCCATCGCGCTGATTTTCGTCTTGATGCTTTTCATCGTGGCCTCCTGTCGGGGCCGAGAGGCCCGGGACCTTCCATAAGCGTAACGGATGGCGGACGACAATGCAAAACTCCCTCGTTCTGTTAATTGTTTCCCTTGTCAAATAATAGATGACATGCGATACTTTCCGTTACGAGGAGATTCACACCATGGAAAACTTTACCTTCATCAATCCCACGAAAATCGTGTTCGGAAAAGAAGTAGAAAACCAGGCGGGTGCCGAGGTCGCGCCCTTCGCGAAGAAGGTTCTTCTGCACTTCGGCGGGGGGAGCGTCGTCAAGTCGGGGCTTCTGGACCGCGTTCGCGCCTCCCTCAAGGCGGCCGGGATCGAGGCGGTCGAGCTCGGCGGGGTCAAGCCGAACCCGCGCGTGACGCTCGTGCGCGAGGGTATCGACCTGTGCCGCAAACACGGGATCGGCTTCGTGCTCGCGGTGGGCGGCGGCAGCGTCATAGATTCCGCCAAGGCCATCGCCGTGGGCGTTCCGCACTCGGGCGACGTCTGGGAGTTCTACGAGTACACCGCGAGCCCCGCGAAGGCCCTCGACGTCGGCGTCATCCTGACGATACCCGCGGCGGGAAGCGAGTCGAGCAGCAGTTCGGTCGTATCGAACGAGGAGTTGCAGCTCAAGCGCGGCCTCACCTCAGAGCTCCTGCGCCCGCGCTTCGCGCTCATGAATCCCACCTTGACTTCTACGCTTCCCGCGTACCAGACGGCGTGCGGCGCGGCGGACATCATGGCGCATATCATGGAGCGGTACTTCACGAACACGCGCGACGTCGACTTTACCGACCGGCTCTGCGAGGCGGGTCTCCGGACGGTGATCAGGAACGTGCCCCTCGCGCTCGCTTCGCCGGACGACTACGCCTCCCGCGCCGAGATCATGTGGGTCGGTTCGGTCGCGCATAACGACCTTTTCGGCACGGGCCGGGTAGGGGATTGGGGCTCGCATTCGATCGAGCACGAGATCAGCGCGATCTACGACGTCGCGCACGGAGCCGGGCTCGCGGTCGTCTTTCCGGCGTGGATGCGCCACGTCTACAAGAACGACGTTTCGAGGTTCGTCCAGTTCGCGACCAGGGTCTGGGGAATCGAGAACGATCAGTACCATCCCGAGCGGACCGCGCTCGCCGGCATCGACGCCCTGGAGGCCTTCTTCCGCTCGATCGGACTTCCGGTGCGTCTGTCGGAGATGAACGTTCCCGCGGACAAAATCGGCGAGATGGCGCTCAAGTGCACGCAGAAGGGCAAGGGCACGACGGGCAACTTCGTGAAGCTGGATACCAAGGCGGTCGCCGCTATATTGACTTCGGCGGTGTAGGGACCGGCAGCCGGCGCGCGCCTAGTCGCGGGCCGTCCGCTCGCGTATGTACGCCGCCCAGGCCTGGTCGGATTTGGCGATGTGGTTGAGGAGCCAGGTGCCGAGAAACCGGTAGAACTGGAATCCCTGACCCGCCTTCGCCTCTCCGATCGAGGCTATTTCGGCGCGCACGCGTTCGACGAAGGCGGCGTGCTCTTTCCGGTGCTGGTCGAGATCGGGGTAGCCGTACCGGTCCATGAGCGTCTCTTCCTCGGCGAAATGGTACGCCGTATAGTCGGTGAGGCGCTTGAGGTCCTTGGCCAACCTGAGCTCGTAGTCCTTTCCGGTTTCGTCCAGAAGGCCCCGCACGTCCTCGATGATAAGCAGCAGTTTCTTGTGCTGGAGGTCTACGTCTTCAAAGCCCGTCGCGAGGGCGTCGTCCCAGGAAAAAAGGTTGATCATGCCGTAAATATACCCCGGTTTTTCCCGGTTGTGTAGCGGAAACGCGCCCGTTCTCGGGCCCGCTTTCCGCTTCCTTGCCAACGGAAGGATTTGAAGGGTATACTCGAAAGCGTGAAAATCCAGATCAAGGCGGCTCTTGCTGTTACCGGCGTACTTGCGTTCTTTTCCTTCGGGATGTCCGTATACCTTGTGAGCGGTCTTCTGAGAAAACCCTCCGACGTGGCCGTCGGGGGGGATACCGTGCGCCACTTCGCCCTCTTTTTGCCGCAGAACAGGAATTATTACTTCAACGATATCATGAACGGAGCCCGGAAATCGGCCGCCGAGCGGGGCGCGGTGCTTTCGGTCCATACCATCGATCCCAAGGGGACGTCCCTTCGCATGGCCGTCTATTCCGGCGTCGAGGGGGTTGTCGTCTGTCCCGACATCGACGACACCGTCATCTTCGAAAGCCTGATGAACCTGTCGAAAAAGAAGATCCCGCTTATTCTCGTTAACCACAATATTCCGGCGGACCAGCCATGGCCCTTCGTGGGGACGAACAATTTCGACTTCGGAAAGAAGGCGGGAAGCCTGATCAGCAGGGTCGATTCGTCGCACCTGAAACTCGCCATCATCTACAGCGACAAGTCCCCCGCGATCTATGCCGAGCGCGAACTCGTCGAGATGGGCATTCACGGCGTGCTCGGTTCCCGGCTGTCCGGGCCGATATCGGTCCTGCATACGGATCTCAACCCGCGTGACGCGGAAAAGACCGTCTATCAGCTCCTTCGGAACGAGCCTGAGGTCAATACGATCCTGTTCACCGATCTCAACGATACGCTCGCCGGCACGCAGGCCCTGATCGATCTCAATCAAGTCGGGCGCATTCACGTCGTCGCGTTCGGCAACGATCCCTCGATCCAGCATTTTATCGACAAGGGAATCGTCAGGGGATCGCTCGTCGTGAATCCTTACCTCATGGGCTACCAGGCGGTGAAGTCCCTGTTCGAGCTCTGCTCTACGGGCTACACCTCGACCTCGGTCGATACGGGGATCGACGTCCTCGATATCGCCGGCCAGGCTCCCCGACGCGCGGACAGGGAAAGGAGCCCGCAGTGAGGCGTA
>JAEWMY010000018.1 GCA_023393015.1 Spirochaetota bacterium | reverse complement strand
CGATAAAACCGTCGGAGAGATCGCCGCGTGGTTCGGTTTCGAAAATCAGTTTCATTTCTCGCGTATTTTCCGTAAATGTACGGGTATGTCTCCCCTACAATACCGCAGGACCTATCTCCAGATCGTTGATTTCGCCTGACGCTCTCGCGTACGGGATAGTGTCATCGCATGGCGTTGGTGTCGAGTAAACCGGTTTACCGACGAAGTGTCCGCGAAAAATCATTTGACAGCGTCTCCCGAAAGGGTGTAGGATTAACGCATGAAAGGCAATGGGTTACCTTCGGGTATCCCGTGTCAAACAGAAAAGAGGAGAGAAAGATGAAGAAAATTCTTATCGTTCTTGCCGCTGCCGTTCTTCTTATGAGCGGTTGTGCCAAGAAGGAAGAAGCCAAGGCTGCTTCCGGCAAGCTTGTTATCTGGTCGTTCACCGACGAGTTGAAGACCATGGTTGACAAGTACTATGTCCCGTCCCATCCTGGCGTCACCGTCGAGTACTCGCTTACTCCGACCGACCAGTTCCCGAACAAGCTCGATCCCGTTCTTGCTTCCGGACAGGGTGCCCCTGACGTCTTCGCGCTCGAAGCCGCGTTCGTACGCAAGTACGTCGAGTCCGGCCTCCTGCTCGACATCACCGACATCGCGAACGAAGCCCGCTCGAAGTCCCTCGCGTACCCGATCGAAGTCGGTACCTTCAACGGCAAAGTCTACGGTATGTCTTGGCAGGCCTGCCCCGGCGCCATGTTCTATCGCCGCAGCCTCGCGAAGAAGTATCTCGGAACCGACGATCCCGCCGAAGTCCAGAAGGCCGTTGCCAACCTCGACAAGTTCGTCGAGACCGCCGGCGTCCTCAAGGACAAGTCGAAGGGTAAGTGCGTTATCGTTTCCTCCACCGGCGACCTCAACAACGTATTCCTCGGCGCTCGCAAGAACCCGTGGGTTGTTGGCGGTAAGCTGAACATCGATCCCGCCATGGTCCAGTACATGGACATGTCCAAGCTCCTCAAGGAGAAGGGATACGAGGGTCGCGCCGGTCAGTGGTCCGAGGGTTGGTTTGCCGGTATGAAGGGCAGCCTCAAGGACGAGAAGGGAAATGACGTCGAAGTCTTCTCCTACCTCCTCCCGACCTGGGGTCTCCACTACGTTCTCAAGACCAACGCTCCCGACACCGCCGGTGACTGGGCGATGGTTCCCGGACCCGCTCCCTATCGCTGGGGTGGTACTTGGGTTGGCGCCTACAAGGGCACCAAGAACGTTGCCGCCGCCAAAGACTTCATCAAGTACGTGACCTCCGACGACGGGTTCCTCGAGGCGTGGGCCAAGGACACCGGCGACGTTGTTTCCAACGTTAACGTCATGAACAAGATCAAGGACACCTATGCGGAGCCCTTCCTCGGTGGACAGAACCACTATGCCGCGTTCGTCGAAATGGCGAAGTCGGTTGATGGCAAGCTCACCCAGGGAACCGACCAGGCCATCGAAGGCCTCTTCGGCGAAGCCGTCACTGCCTTCATCATGGGTGAGAAGACCCGCGATAAGGCCCTCGAAGACTTCAAGAGCCAGGTTTCTGCCCAGCTCGGTCTCTAATTACGATTCTTGATTAAAGGATTGTAGATAAAAGGGTGCGGAAACGGTTTACGCCTGATCCGCACCTTTTTTTATCTCACATCAATGTAAGGGGAATTCCGATGAAGCAAAAGACGATAGGCAACGAAACCCGCGTTAACAGGTGGGGTTACTTCTTTGTGCTGCCTTTTGTGCTTGTGTACTTTCTGTTCAATTTGTACCCGACTGCGTATACGTTGATGTTGGCCTTTACCAACTCCAAGGGATTTTCCGGACTAAGCGGCAATTATACGTTTGTCGGGTTAAAGAACTTCGCGAAACTGGTGTCCGATCAGTATTTCTGGGGCGCCGTTGGTAATACCTTCGTCATGTGGGGCTGGAACTTCGCTCCCCAGCTCGGTATCGCACTTCTTCTTTCCATCTGGTTATCGGATCTTCGCTTGAAGCTGAAAGGTAGAGGCTTTTTCAGGGCCATTATTTATATGCCGAACTTGCTGACCGCGGCCTCCGTCGCTTTGTTGTACCGAAGTCTTTTCGGTTATCCCATCGGACCGGTCAACCAGTTCCTTCAGAAACTCGATCTGTACGCGATCGTCGAACGGGACGGGCAGATCGTCAGGGAAGCGTTTAACTTTTTCAGGTACGTCTCCGCGTCGCGCGGTATCGTCGCCTTCATCCAATGGTGGATGTGGTACGGACACACCGTTATCATGTTGATGGCCGGTATCACCAGTATCTCCGCTTCGCTCTATGAATCAGCGGTCGTCGACGGCGCGAGCAGCCGGCAGACTACCTGGTATATTACCTTGCCGATGCTTCGTCCGATGATGCTCTATATCCTCGTGACCTCCATGATCGGCGGTATGCAGATGCTCGAGATTCCGTTCCTGTTGACCGACATGCGAGGCGCTCCCGACTTTAAGATCCGCACGACGAACGTGTATCTCTACAATATGGCCTTCCAGGGCGTCAACGATTACGCGTACGCGGCCGCGATCTCGATCGGCGTGTTCGTGATAACCATCGTCCTCGCTTTGGGTATTTTCCTCTTCATGCAGGATCGTAGCGACCTAAAGAAGAAGGCCGTCACCAAGGGAGGCCTTTGATGAAATCCTATAACAGCGCGCTTAACATCAAGCGGGGTTTCGTGTACGCGTTCATGATCATTCTCGCACTTATCGCCGTCGTTCCGATATACCTTCTGCTCATCAACGCGACGCGCACCAACGCCCAGATCAACGAGGGTATCTCCCTTATCCCGGGCACGAACGTCGCGTATAACTGGAACGCCCTTACGAGCCGAAACTTCCAGATTCAGCAAGGCTTCTTCAACAGCCTCTATATCGCCGTTACCTCGACCGTATTGACCGTGTACTTCTCCGCGATGACCGCGTACGGGCTGCACGTCTATCGGTTCAAGGGACGTAATTTCCTCTGGGGTCTCATCCTCTTCGTGATGATGCTTCCGGCTTCGCTCGGGTTTATCGGTTTTTATCAGTTTATCGCCAAGCTCAAGCTTCTCGACAGCTATATACCGCTGATAATTCCCGGAATCGCGGCGGCCGGTACGGTTCTCTTCCTGAGGCAGTATCTCGCCTCGGTTCTTTCGATCGACTTGATCGACGCGGCGCGCATTGACGGCGCCGGGGAGTTCCGGACCTTCAACACGATCATCCTTCCGATCGTGACGCCGGCCATCGCGGCCCAGTGTATCTTCTCGTTCGTCGGATCCTGGAACAACTTCTTTACCCCGTTCGTCATCATCTCGAGCGTCAAGAAGTATACCCTTCCGATGCTCGTGCAGATGCTCCGCGGCGATATCTACCGCACGGAGTACGGCGGAATCTATCTCGGTATCGCGGTGTCCATCGTGCCGATTCTCTTTTTCTACGCGTTTATGTCGCGATACATCATCTCCGGAATTACCATGGGTGGTGTCAAAGAGTAACGTTATCGCGCAAGGGAGGGGTATTCCATGCGGGTCAAGAATCCGGTTCTTCCGGGGTTTCATCCCGATCCTTCAATTCTTCGTGTCGGCGAATGGTACTACATAGCCAACTCGACGTTTGAATGGTATCCGGGCGTGGAACTCCACCGGTCGCGGGATCTCGCGACCTGGGAATCCCTCCCGTCGCCCCTGGACGAACGGCGCCTCCTCGACATGGACGGCGCCGTCCCTTCATGCGGCGTTTGGGCTCCCTGCCTTACCTGGGCGGACGGCCTGTTTTGGCTCATCTTTACCAACGTGCGGTCCTGGAACGCGGGTCCCTGGAAGGATACCCCGAATTACTTGACGACCGCGCCGACTATCGAAGGACCTTGGTCCGATCCCGTATATCTCAATTCCTCCGGTTTCGATCCCTCGCTCTTTCATGACGATGACGGCACGAAATGGCTCGTAAACATGGAATGGGACTACCGGCGCGCGGGAAGCAAGCAGTTTTCAGGTATCCTCATTCAACGCTACAGCCCGGCAAGACGGAAGCTCGTCGGCCCGGTGAAAAAGATATTTCCGGGCTCGCATATCGGGTTGGTCGAGGGCCCGCATCTCTATAAACGAAACGGCTGGTATTACGTCATGGCCGCGGAGGGCGGAACCTGGCTCGAACACGCCGTGACCCTCGCGCGTTCGCGTAACCGGGAAGGACCGTACGAGCTTCATCCGCAAAATCCCCTAATATCGTCATACGGTCACGAAGATATACCCATACAAAAGGCCGGACACGGCAGCTGGTGCGATACGCCGGACGGCAGGACGTACCTGGCTTTTTTGTGCGGTAGGCCACTTCCCGGAACGGAACGTTGCGTGCTCGGGCGGGAAACGTCCATCGTGGAGCTTGAATGGCACGATGACTGGCCTTACGTAAAGCCTCCCGCCGGAACGCCGCTTCGCGAAAACGGCGTCTACCGGAATTACCCGACCGATACCTTCGAGTCTCCGTCCGTCGCGGCAAGCCCGGCGGGCCCGGCCGGCGCGGCCGGCGCGGCGGGCACGGCGAGATCCTCGGGCGACGATGCCGTTTCCACGAACGTCAACGCGACGATGACCTATCGGTTCGACAAGGAGATATCCGGGGATTTCAAGAACCTTCGGGTAGCCCGCGATCCGGCCGCGTATTCGCTCAAGGCGAGGCCCGGCTTTCTCAGATTGCGGGGAGGTCAGTCGCCGGTTTCGCCGTACGGTCAAACCCTGCTTGCGCGGCGGCAAACTTGTTTTGACTTCCGGGCAGAGACGAAGCTCGAGTTCAAGCCGGAAAGCTATCAGCATCTCGCCGGGTTGACCTGGCGTTACGACGAGCAAAACCAGTATTTGCTGTTCGTTTCCCGCGACGATGAGCGGGGTCGGATACTGAACGTCATGACATTCGTCGCCGGCGAATACAAACTCTGGAACGAGGCGTATATCCCGGAGGCGGGTCCCGTATGGCTCGGCGTAACGGCTCGGGGCGCTCGCGGGCGGTTCCGCTATTCCCTTGACGGCGAGTCCTGGGTGGAGCTTCGGCCCGTACTCGACGCGACCGTCCTGTCGGACGAGTTTGACGGGCTCGGGTTTACCGGGGCCTTCGTCGGGATGTTCTGCGTCGATACCGTCAACTATACCGCGACCGCGGACTTCGAGTACTTTTCGTATATCGTCGATTGACCGCGCGCGACCAGACGTCGGCGCGGATTGACGCTCGCGCTCAGTACGAGCCCGCGGGAGCTTCGCCGTTCGACTTCGCTTCCCTTGGCGCCTGTTTGTCCGTCTTTGTCCCCCGTATGAGCGCCTCGCTCGCCGAATAATTCGTGCCGAGTCTCGTCGCCCCCATTTCTATGTACGCGACGGCCGTTTCGCGGTCGCGAATCCCGCCCGACGGCTTTACCTGTATCCGCCCCTTGCCGGCTTCGAGCATCGTTCGAACCGCCTCTACGCTCGCGCCGGAGGACGAAAAACCCGTGGAGGTCTTCACGAAGGTGGCCCCGCACGTCACGCATATCTCGGTCGTCTTTTCTATCTCTTCCCTGGTCAGGTGGCAGGTTTCGAAGATAACCTTGAGCGCGACGCCGTGAGCGCGGCAGACGTCGGAAACGGCCGCTATGTCCGCCTTGACGTATTCCCACTCCCCGGAGCGGATCATCCCGTAATTCGCCACCATGTCGATCTCGTCGGCGCCCATCTTTATGTACTCGTTCGCCTCGAAGGCCTTGACGGCGGTTGGGGCCGTGCCGTGGGGAAACGAAAGGACGCAGCTCACGCCCGTTTCGCTTCCGGCGCACAACTCCTTGGCGAGCGGTATGTCGAACGGCCGCACGCAGACCGTTTTCGTCTTCCATGCCACGCTTTCGCGTATCGCGGCGATCGCCTCGGCGCGGGTCATTTCCGGTTTCAGCACGGCCGCGTCCAGATATCGGTTAATCGGTTCCATGAGCGTAAGTATAGCATACAACGCCTCGCATTGCCCGTTTGCCGACCGTATGATATAGTGATTTCATGAACTACCGCGACACGAGGGATCCTTCCCGTTCAGTTTCCTTTCGTACGGCCGTTTTGCGGGGAATGGACCCTGAAACCGGCGGACTTTACGTTCCCGAGAGCATACCGGAGCTTGATCCGTCATTCCTGTGCAAAAATCCCGCGCCGTCATTCAGGGACATCGCCTTCGAGATTTCGAGGAAGTTTATCGGCGACGAGATACCCGAGGGCGAGCTCATGGCGATCATCGCCGACGCGTATCCCTTTACGGCGCCCGTCGCGCCGATAGATCCCACGACGTACGTCCTCGAGCTCTTTCACGGACCGACGTGCGCGTTCAAGGACTTCGGCGCGAGGTTCATGGCGAGGATGATGGCGTACTTCAACCGGGGCGAACGCGACCCCCTGCATATCCTCGTCGCGACCTCGGGCGATACCGGCAGCGCGGTCGGCAGCGCCTTTCAGGGAGTTCCGGGAATCGACGTCACGATCCTCTACCCGACGGGGAAAATTTCCCCGTTACAGGAAAAACAGCTTTCGACCTTCGAGGGAAACGTGCGAGCCCTTTCCGTGACCGGCACCTTCGACGACTGTCAGGCCCTCGTCAAGAAGGCCTTTACCGACGCCACGCTTCGCGGAAAACTGAGGCTATCCTCGGCGAACTCGATCAACATATCGCGCCTTTTGCCGCAGTCCTTTTACTACGTATACGGCTCGCTCCTCGTCATGGACCGGTGCCCTTACGACAGCAGGATCGATTGCCCGTCGCTCGTCGTCACGGTACCGTCGGGTAATTTCGGAAACCTCACCTCGGGCCTTATCGCGCGGAAGATGGGCGCGCCGATCCGCGGCTTCATAGCCGCGACGAACGCGAACGACACCGTGCCCGAGTGGCTCGCGACGGGCGAATACCGCCCGCGTCCTTCCGTGGCGACGCTTTCGAACGCGATGGACGTGGGGGCGCCGAGCAATTACGAGCGCATGGCCTCGATGTATTCCCTCAGTGAGGCGAGAAAACTGCTCGCGGGATATTGGCTCGACGACGCGGGAACTACGGAAGCGATCCGCTCGTGCAACGACCGGACGGGTTACATCATAGACCCGCACGGCGCGGTAGCATGGAAGGCATGGGACGCGGCCCGTTCCGGAGAACTCGCCGCCATGCTCGCGGGCAAGAAACTTCCCGCGGGAACGCCGGGATTCCGGGGAACCGCGAAGACCGCGCCCGAGTGGGCCAAGGACTGCGCCGACAGGAAATGCGTCGGGCTTTTGCTCGAAACCGCCCACCCGGCCAAGTTCGGCGAGACCGTCAGGTCGGCGATAGGGCGCGAACCTTCGATGCCCGAACGGCTCGAGCGGGTCATGTCGCTTCCGGACCGTTCCGCGCCGATGTCGAACGACTACGCCGCGTTCAAGGACTGGCTGCTGAAGAACCTGTAAGCGGGGTATTCAGCCTTTTTGGCCCGAGTATTCCTGCACTTCGTCGACGACGTGCTCCAGCCTGATTCCCGCGGCGCGGAACATCTCGACGGTATCCGCCGAATCGTGATAGCGCCGTTCGGCAACCACGCGCGTGATTCCGCAATTTATGATGAGCATGGCGCACGTGCGACAGGGAGTCATCCGGCAGTAGAGGGTGGCGCCGTCGATGGAAATGCCCCGGCGCGCCGCCTGGCAGATGGCGTTCTGCTCGGCATGTACCGTACGCACGCAATGCTGGGTTACCGTTCCGTCCTCGTGGTGCAGTTTCTTGAACTGGTGGCCGACCTCGTCGCAATGAGGAAGGCCCCTCGGGCTTCCGACGTACCCGGTAACGAGAATCTGGTTGTCGCGGGCGATCACGCATCCCGAACGGCCGCGGTCGCAGGTCGCCCGCTTCGCGATGGCCCTGCACACTTCCATGAAATACTCGTCCCATGACGGCCGCGCGTATCCCTTTTCCGACTCGTTTTTCATAGATCCGCAGTATAGCACGCTTTCTCGTACCTGGCCACGCGTCGGTACGGCTTTGGTTTGACTTTTGACGCGTATTTGGTAATATTATCCGTATGCCCGAACAAACAATCGTTCCGATAGAGCAGCTATTGCCGAACAAGCTACACCTCATTCCCCTTACCGGTCGGCCGATATTTCCCGGAATCTTCACGCCCGTCATGATAAACAACCAGGACGACGTGAAGGCGATAGAGGAGGTATCGTCCGGGGACGGATTCATCGGGATTTGCATGACGAAGAACGACGCGGAATCGCCCACGATCGACGATCTGTGGCACGTAGGTTCCGTGGCCAGAATCATAAAGAAGATCAACCTTCCCGACGGCGGGGTAAACGTCTTTATCTCGACGCTCAAGCGTTTCCGCGTGCGCAAGGAGATCAACCAGCGGAACCCCATGATCGCCATCGTGGATTACCTCGAGGACGAGGAATCCGATACCTTCGAGGTTAAGGCGCTGACGCGGGCGCTCATCGGCGAGATGAAGGAGATATCGGACAACAATCCCCTGTTTTCCGAGGAAATGCGGCTCAACATGATCAATATCGACCATCCCGGGAAGATAGCCGACTTCATCGCGAGCATACTCAACATCGACAAGGGAGACCAGCAGCGCATACTGGAGATCGTGAACGTGCGTCAGCGGATGGAGCAGGTACTCGTCTTCATCAAGAAGGAGCAGGAACTCCTCCGGGTGCAGAAGAAAATCCAGAACGAGATAAACGGGCGTATCGAGAAGAACCAACGCGAATACTTCCTCCGGGAGGAACTCAAGGCGATAAAGGAAGAGCTCGGTATCGCGACGGACGCGAAGAGTTCCGATTATCAGAAGTTCAAGGAAAAGGTCGAGTCCTTCAAGTTTACCGGCGAGATCAAGGAAGCGGTCGAAGCCGAGCTCGAGAAATTCTCGCTCATGGAACCCAATTCAAGCGAGTATATCGTCAGCCGAAATTACCTCGAGACGATCGTAAGCCTGCCGTGGGACGCTCCCGCCGGGGAATCGTACGACCTGCCCGCCGCGCGCGACGTGCTCGACGGGGACCATTACGGCCTCGAGGACGTCAAGAAGCGGATCATCGAGTATCTCGCGGTTCGGAAGCTCAGGAAGGACACGAAGGGATCTATCGTGCTCTTGGTGGGCCCCCCCGGCGTCGGCAAGACGAGCGTCGGGCGCTCGATAGCGCGCGCCATGAACAAGCCGTTTTTCCGGTTCTCCGTCGGCGGCATGCGTGACGAGGCGGAGATAAAGGGCCACAGGCGGACGTACGTCGGGGCGATGCCCGGAAAGATCATCCAGGGCCTGAAGATCGTCAAGACGAAATCGCCGGTGTTCATGATAGACGAAGTTGACAAGATGGGGATGAGCTATCAGGGAGACCCTTCGAGCGCGCTTCTCGAGGTGCTCGATCCCGAGCAGAACGTCTCGTTCCGCGACCACTATCTCGACCTTCCCTACGATCTTTCGAACGTGCTGTTCATCCTGACGGCGAACACGCTCGATTCGATACCCGGCCCGTTGCTCGACAGGGCAGAGGTCATACAGTTGTCGGGCTACATCGACACCGAGAAGCTCGAGATCGCGAAAAAGTACCTCGTGCCGAGGAGCCTCGAGAAGAACGGGCTTTCGAAAAACCAGGTGCGCTACTCGAGGGAGGCGCTTCTGTTCATCGCGAATTCCTACGCGCGCGAGGCGGGCGTGAGGAATTTCGAGAAGAACCTCGACAAGATTCACCGGAAGTACGCGACGGAGATCGTGTTCGGCGAACGTCCGGCCGGCGAGAAGATCGCGCCGGATCTCGCCTCGATAGAGAAGTCCCTCGGAAAGCCCCTGTTCCGCGGGGATGACGACAAAAAGGCCGACAGGCCGGGAACCGCCGTCGGCCTCGCGTGGACGAGCATGGGCGGCGATACGCTCATCATCGAGGCGATATCGAATCCCGGCAAGGAAGGCTTCAGCCTCACCGGTCAGATGGGCGACGTCATGAAGGAATCGGCGTCGATCGCCTGGTCATGGGTACGTCACTACCTCACCGATTCGGGCGAGATCACGCAAGAGTGGTACGAGAAGCGTCTCGTGCACCTGCACATACCCGAGGGCGCGACGCCCAAGGACGGCCCGAGCGCCGGCATCACGATGGCGACGGCCCTCCTTTCGCTCGCGCGGGGAGCGACGATCCGCAAGGATCTCGCGATGACCGGCGAGCTTTCGCTTACCGGGCAGGTCCTGCCCATCGGCGGCTTGAAGGAAAAGACGATCGCGGCGCGCCGGAACGGCATACGCGAGATAATCATTCCGAAGGCGAACGTGCGCGATCTCGACGAGATACCCGGGCACGTCAGGAAGGGCATCACGTTCCATCCGGTCTCGACCATGGAAGAGGTGATCGCCCACGCGTTCGCCAAGCGGTCCTCGCCGCGTTCCGCGCCGCGTGCCTCCCCGCTCGCTTCTCAACTCGCCGCTACGAAGCGCGACGGGATCAGTCGCGAACGTTGACGAACCGACGGGTCGCGCGGTTTCCGCGCGCGTCCGTGACGGTCAACGTGTGACGTCCCGGGCCAGGCGAGACCGCGATCTCGTGACGGCCGTTCGTCGATCCGAGATACTCGCCGTCCATGTCCCAATGAAGAGTGATTCCGGACTCGCCGTGAGCCGCTACCGCCACCATGGAACCCGCCTCGCCGTCGAGCTCGGTCGGTATGTAGACGCGCGCCCCGTCCTCGGGAAAGACGACGGAAAGGCTCGAGGTGGAGGCGTCTCCGCGGTGCCAGGGTACGAACGGCGGAAGGCGCCGATACGAAAGGTCGTGCCTGACGTACCATCGCTCGATCGCCGGCGGGAGAACGAACCTTCGCTCGAGGCGCGGAAGGTGACCGCTCCACGTTCCGACAAGATCCTCGGCGGTAGCCTGCATGGCGCCGTCCGGCGTTAGGGATACCGTCCTGCAGTACGGGCAGGGCTCGGAGAGATGCGCGCCCGCGGGCTTTAGCGCCGCCCGTGTCGATTGGCAGTGCGGTCCCGCCGGGAAACCAGAGCGTTCGCATACCGCGACGTTTTCGAGACTCTCCTGCGGCGTCGCGGGCCAGGGCGAACGGGAGAGCAGTGAAAAGATATCGAAGAGCATCGGAGCGGCCGTCGTGGCGCTCTTCAGTTCGGGCCGCCCCTCTCCCGTGGCGTTTCCCGCCCATACCCCGACCGCGTACGACGAAGTGACTCCGATCGCCCATGCGTCGCGGTTCCCGTAACTCGTTCCCGTTTTCCAGGCTATTTTCTGCGCGGACGCGAACGACCGCCACAACGCCTCGTCGGCGGGACGCGTGCCGTCGACGAGCGCCCGAAGCGTTAGCCAGGCGGCCCCCGGCGAAAACGTTTCCGCGCGACTTTCGCGAACGACCGATCCGGCGCGTTCGCTGCGCGATGCGGCCAGCATGAGACCCCTGTACGCGTGGACGGTTTCCTCGAGCGTTACCTCGCCTCCTCCGAGAATCAGGGGGAGACCGTACTCGTCGACCGATCTGTCGAAGGTGCTGAAGCCCGCCTTCGAAAGGAGCGAGAGAAACGGACGAATGCCGTACGCCCGGAGCATGCGGATCGCGGGCACGTTGAGCGAACGCGAGAGGGCCTCGTCGGCCGGAACGACGCCGCGATAGACGGGAACGTTGTTCTCGGGTTTGTAGCTTCCGATCCTCGTCGGTATGTCGACGACGAGCTGGTCCGGAAGCAAGAGCCCCGCGTCGAGCATGCCCGCGTAGAGAAACGGTTTGAGTACGCTTCCGGAACTCCGCCTCGCGATCACGAGATCGACGTCCGCGTTTTTCTGACCGGCCCTGTTCGCGCCGGTGTTGCCGACGTAAGCGAGCGTCTCGCCGCTCTCCGTGTCCACGACGAGCGCCGCGGCGTTGCGGATACCGCTCGCTGAAAGTTGGGCGGACCACCGCTCGAGGACGGAGGTAACGGCGATTTGCAGGTCGCGCTCGATCGCGGTTTCGCGCGTTCCCGATCGTTTGCTCCGTTCGAGGAAGTGCGGGGAAAGCCGCGGAAGGGGGTAGGGGCGGTCGGGAAGGGCCTCCGCGAGCGAAAGCTCGAGCGTCCGGCCGTCAATGTCCCCGCCTCTCGCGAGGGACAGAAGGAGCCTGTCCCGTTTCGAGCGGAGGGCGTCGCGGTTCGCGCCGGGATGTACGAGCGCCGGCTGGTTCGGAAGGACGGCCAGGGTCGCGGCCTCGGCCCAGGTAAGGTGGTCGGGCGAGCGGTTGTAGTATCTCCACGAGGCGGCCTCGAGGCCGACGACGTTGCCGCCGAACGGCGCGTGCGCGGCGTACAGCGAAAGGATTCCGGCCTTGGTATGCGCGAACTCGAGGAGAAGCGCGCCGATCGCCTCCTTCGCCTTGTTCGGGAGCGTCCTCGGCCTGTTGCCGAGCGCGAGACGGGCCGTCTGCATGGTAAGGGTGGAGCCTCCCGAAACGACGGTTCCGCTCCGTGCGTTTTGCGACGCCGCGCGGGCGAGCGCGAACGGGTCGACGCCGGGGTGAAGGTAAAATCGCTTGTCCTCGAACGCGACGAGGCAACGCGCGACCTTGTCGGGAACGGCGCGGGGAGGAAGACGCCATTGCCCGTCCTCGGCTACGGACGCGCCGAGAAGCCCTCCCCGCGAATCGTAGAGCGTGAACGAGTACGGTACGGAAAATCGCGGGCAGGCGAGCTCGAAGGCCGCGGCAAGCGCCAGGGATATCGCGGCCGTGCAGGCGAGCGCGACCGCGCTAGCGTGTGCGACTATGCTGGCTCGCGCGACTATGCCGGCTCGCGCGACGGGGTCTCCCTCCGCGCGGCGAAGGCCTTTCAACGTCGCGCGCGCAAGCGCCGAGGCCCCGCGGGCCAGGGCGTCGACGGCGCGGATAAGGATATCGAAGAACGCGGACATCATGTGATCGAGACGCGCGGTCGGGCTATCTGCCGGTCCCGACGAAGGCGCCGGGCACGACCGCCTGAATCTCTGCGTTGTACATGGCCTCCGCGCGGATCGCGGGTACGTAATAGCTTCCCCCGTACGCGACGGTCGCCGTGAAACGATAGGTCTTTGACTCGTCGCGGTCGAGAGAGAAGTACGTATGCACGTGCGTGTCCTTCATGTCCCTCCAGTCGTAGTCGCGCGTTCCGCTTTCGGCGTCGTCCTCCATGCCGACTCTCTCGTTGGCGAACTCCCAGCATGTCGGCACGGGCACGGAAAGAGCGACGTTGTCGACCTTCTTGCCGAAGGAATTCCGCACGGAAACGTCGATGGTGAACGTCTTGCCGGGTTCGAGGTCTTCGAGCCGGAGACGCTTTCCCGAGCCGTCGCGATATTCGACCGAAAGGTCGAGACCGGCCGACAACGGCTTTTCCGCTCCGGCGGGAAGGAGCCCGCGCGTGACGACGCGTCCGTATATGGGCCGCGATCCCGTGTTCTTCACGGTGACCGTTTGCGTCGGCGACTCGAACGGTTCAAGTTCGCGAACGACGGCGCTTCGTTTGATGACGCCGGAGGCGTCTCCCTTGTCCCATTCGACTTCCCATTTCGCCTCTCCCGGAGCGTCTTTCCGGTAATGCGGCGCGAGCGCGATGAGCATCCACGAGGTTTCCTGGGTCGAATACCAGCGGGCGGAGGCGAACTCCGCGGCGACCGTCGGCACGAGGGCAGTCGACCGGTTCGCGTCGTTCATGACGCCGATCGCCGCGAGGGCTATCGCCTGGTCGCGAACGCTCGAGCCCCAGTTGTCGCCGGTGTCGCGGTAATACGCGGGCGCGACGTCGAGGTCCCGGGCGATGTCGGCCGACGCGGAACGTTGACCCGCGAGATAATACGAAGCCGCGAGGAGCCATTTCGCGGCGAACGGAATGTCCCTGGAAAGCCGCAACCTGTTCATCGCCCCGAGTTCCGCGTTTCCGGAAAGCGCGAGCGTAAAGAGACGGTAGGCCTGGGCGTCGACGTCATACGCGTTCGCGCCGCGCTCCCACGCCTTCGCCCTGTCCCGTTGATAGGAAAGCCAGGGCGCGTACACCGATTCGGGTACCTCGTATCCCGCTCGGCGGGCTTCTATCATGAAGTGACCGGCGTAGGTCGTTCCCCACGGGTTGACGTCGCCCGATCCAGGCCAGTACGCGAATCCGCCAGAGGCCGTCTGATACTGGGGATAGCGCGATATGACGGAAGCGACGTTTTTCTTGACGCGCTCCACGTCGTCCGCGGAGAGATCCATCATCGACGGTACGTAGAGTTGCGGGAATCCTCCCGACGTGATCTGTTCGACGCATCCGTGCGGGTAACCGGTCAGGTACGTAAGCCTGGATTGCATGTCGAGTACCGGTAGGGTGGAGAGTTCGACGTGCATTTTTTTGGTGCCGCGTTCGCCCGGACTTGGGACGTAGTCCCGATACCGCTCGCCGGGGCGTATGGCGAAAGAGCGGACGGTCGAGACGGGGCTTCCCCGAGAGAGTACGTCGATCTCGGCGTCGGCGACGGCGCTTCTCGTATCGCCGGCGACGGACGCCGTGACTTTCACGGACGTCTTGCCGGGAGAGGATGTCGCGAGGGCGAAGGATACCGTCGCGTCGGATACTGGATCGATCTCCGCGGTTTTTTCCAGGTCGGCGACGACCGATCCGGTCGCGGCGAGAGAGACCGTAACGCGGGTTTTTCTGTCGAGTCCGTTGAACACGGTGACGGGTACGTCGACCGTCTCGCCCGCGCCGAGCGTCCTCGGGAGCGTTGGCAGAACCATGAGGTTCCCGCGCACGGGCACCTGTCGCTCCGCGACGCCGTACGAGCCGTTCTTTCCGGCGGTTACCATGACGCGCACTGCGCCGACGTACTGGGGCATCTCGAACGAGTGGTCGGCCGTCGCGCCCGCGGCGAGCTCGAACGGGCCGAAGAAGAGAACGACGGGCTTGAAGCGCTGCGTCTTTTTCGCGTTGTTGCTCAGGAGATCCTCGGAACCACCGATCGAAAGGAGCGTCTCGAGCTTTCCGCCGTAGGCGCTCATGACGTAACGGTAGAGATCCCAGCTCGAAAGGCGCGAGGATTCCTTCTTGTAGAACTCGCTCCACGGGTTCGCCGCCGAGAAGCGCGTCAGGCCGAGCAGTCCCTCGTCGACGACGGCTACCGTGTAGGTCATGGGCCTTCCGTTCGCTTCCCTGATCCTGAGTTCGGCCTTTTTGCCCGGCTCGTAGGCATCGGCGGCCGAGATCTCGGGGAGGAGTCTCGTCGCGGGATCCTCGACCATTACGGGAAGCACGCCGTAGAGCCTGATCGGAAGGCTGTTGGCCGTTTGCATGTGCGGCTGCAGCAGAGTGACGTGCGCGTATACGTTCGGGGCCATATCAGCCGTGAGCGGAAGCCGCCAGACCGTAGTGCCCTTCGTCGTGCCGATCCATTCCTGCCTGATTATCGCTCCGTTCTTTTCTATCGTGACGAGCGCGCGCGTTCCCTCGGCCGACGGGAAACTTATCGCGGCGCTTTCGCCCACTCGATGGTTATCCTTGTCCTTCGTGAGCGGAAGCATGGCGGCGCTTCCCGTTCCGGCGTCCTTTCCGCGCCCGGCCCATCCCGGCCAGTCGATGTACACGATTTTCGCCGCGCTATGACCGCCTTCCGAGTCCCTGGCGACGACGAGATACCGGCCCCACTCGGGGTACTTGACCTCGAGATCCCAGACCGCGCGGCCCTTCCTGGCGACCGCCGTACCGCCCGTGATGCGCGTGCGCGACTCGTCCGAGACGTACGTCGCGTCGGTGAGGGCCTCTTTTTCCCACCACCAGCGCCACTGAAGCTTGTAGACGGTCACCTCGAGCGGGACGTCGCGGCTTTCGGGTTTACCGTCGGCGTCGAGCACGGCGAGTTCCACGCGGTGCTTGGTGTCGGTAAGGAGCATCCCGCGCGTCGCATCTCCCTTCGGGAGCCGCAAGCCGACGTAGCGTGAGTAGGGCGAGTAGACGTACTGGGCCTGCTCGACCGAGAACATCCCCGAAGGCTCGAAAATCCTGGTCGTCAGGAACGCGCGGAGCTTGCCGGGAAGGTTGTCTCCCGCGTAAAGATCCAGCGTGAAGCGGGCGGTCGAGCTCGCGTCGAGCGCGCCTTCCCAAACCATGCCGTCGCTCGTCTCCACGGAGCTTTCCGGGTTCGTGAAACTGTATTCCGAATAACCGTCGAACGATGTCGTTCCGGGATAGTAGGCGACCGAAACGTCGGCGGAGTAGCCCGGGGTCGGCGCGCCGTGGAGCCAGGCTCCCGCGAGGGTGAACTCGTTCCTGTCCGAGGTAAGGTACGGCTTCGCGGATTTCAGCGTGATGGCCAGTCGGTTCGGGACGATCGCCTCGATCCTGAGACTCTTCGTCCAGGATTGTCCGCCCGCGAGGACGCGCGCGACCCACGCGCCGGACGGGTCGTCCTCTCCCGTTTTCGCGTCGATCCTGTAGAATCCGTCGACCGATTCCGAAAGCACCGACGACTTGACGACGCGTCCCTGCGGATCTTCGAGCTCGAAGGTGATCGGGAAATCCTTCGGCAACGCGCGCTTGAGGTCCTGAAGGATGAATACGAGGTGGATGTCGTCGCCGGGACGCCATACGCCGCGCTCGCCGTAGATGAAGCCCTTCACTCCCTTGTCGGCCTTCACGCCGTCCACGGGGAAATGGCTCACGCTGAGCGACATGCCGTCGTCGATCCTTAGGTACGAAGACCTGCCGTCCTTCGACGCGACCGCGAAATACGGTTCGGCCGGCGGTTTGAAACGGAAGAAGCCGGAAGAGTCGGTGGCGCCGGAGGCGAGTTTTTTCTGCGCGAACGAATAGAGTTCGACGGCGGCGCCCAGAACCGGTTTCGTCGTCCCGATGTCCGCCACGGCCAGGCTGAATGTTCCCTCGGCCTCGCGCTTCGCGATGATTCCGAGATTGGATACGAGAACGTTTTTGGTGATGAGCGAGCCTGAATTGTAGCCGCTCATGTAGTACGCGGGGTGACAGGGATCGTTCTTGTACTGCCAGTAGGTACGGCGGATTTCCCAGGGCAGGTCGCCGATCATGTCCCAATAGCTGTATTCGGAGTCCTCTTCGGGACCGAACCCGTCGGACGGCATCGGCAGAGACGAGAAATCCTGATGGTCGGCCACGCATTCGTACATGACGTGCCGCCGCCTGAAGGAAACCTTGAGCTGTATCATCCCCGAGGGATCCTTGCGGACGAGGCCCGTCAGGTCGATACCGCGCGGGACGAAGCGGTTTTTCATTCCTTCGTCCCAGTCGAAGTCGAACGATCCGGACCATACCGGCTCGCCGACGCGCGCGAGCTCGCGCGTGCCGTCGAGCTCGTTTACCTGAAGGAACTGCAGGACGTTGTCCCCGTATATGCGGTACGCCTGCACGAGCACGCCGCGAAGGTTCTTCGTTTCCAGGGGGACGATGACCCCGTCGGTCTTCGGGAGGATGACTCCTTCGGTGGCGAACTTGACTTCGGGTTTGTCCCATTGCGAACTGATCCTGGCGGAAACGGGAATCGCGAGCGTCTTGCCGGAATCGCTTTTCATTCCCTCGAGAACGGAAACCTCGGAATCGGCCTTCCAGCCGTCGGAACTGTAGAGGTTGAGGACGTTGCCGTCGATGGAATAGCGGACGTTGATCTCGGTTCCGACGCGAACGAAACCGCGCGCGTCCTGCCGCGGATCGAGCCTGTCGGAGAAACGCACCTGGATACGCGACGGATCCTCCGAAGCTATCTCGAGAACGCGGAATTCCTCCCGTTTGGGGATGAGCCACGTCTTGTCCCGTTTGCCGCCGCGCGAGGAAGACTCCTCCCAGGAAAGGGTGAGGTAACGCGTTTCTTCCCCCCGCGCGATGGAGGGAACCGCGAAATCGTGTCGGGCGGAAACGCCCTCGGTTTCCCACGCGATATCGACGCGCGAACCGCCCTTCGCCTTGCCGAGTCTCGCGCGTACTTTATTCTCCGCTTCCTTTCGCCCGATCGGGATGTCCGAAAGGACGTAGCCGCGCAGCGTCAGGCCGCCGTTCGGCCCGTCGTCGGCGGTAAGCCCCTCGGGAACGACGGTGAAGGAAGCGGGCGCGACGCCGTATCGTGCGGAGAATCCCCGCTCGCGCGCTTTCATGCCCGAAAGAAGTCCCGTGTCGACAGAGAGCAGTACCGTCGATTCGGCGCGGTAGGGTCGCGTCGGCGCGAACTCGATGGTTCGGTCGTCGAGGACTCTCCACGCGCCCTCTTGGGCCGGACGAAGCGATACCGCCTTCGCGAGCGCGTCGGGAGCCGCGATAGGCTCGACGAACCTGACGGTCAGGGGATCCAGGCGTCCTATCCTGCTGACGGTTATTTCCTCGACGCCTTCAAGCGCCTGAGAGGGAAACGGAGTCGCGTCGTTACCGAAAACGAAGATAGCGGCGCAAACGACCGCGGCGGCGACTAGGGCCGCCCCCGCGATCGGGAGACGAAGGTGGTTTTTCATGCGTTCCAGTATAGCACGTAATCGCGACGGATAAATGCCCGCGGCGGGATTATCCCCGAACCGCAAGGGAAAGGCGTGAGTAGTCGAAGACGGCCCCGTTCAGGATGACGTCCTCGAGAAAGCGCGAAAGGCGTTCGTTGTCGATAATGTCTCCGAGCGATTTCGCCTGAGAGAGGCCCGTCTCAGGTTTCGCCGGTTCCGCCCTCCTCCCGCGCGCTTCACTCGCGAGACCGACGAGCCGTTCGGTCAGTACCCTCGTGAGGGGAAAGGGGTCGGTGGGACACGGGCGGACGCGCCTTCGACGCAGGGCGGTCCGTTCGTTCGCGAGCCACTCGGAATACCGATCAAGGGATTTCCGCAACCGCGTCGTGGATACGCCGCGGTTCGCGTAGAGTTCCGCCATGTGACAGAGCAGGACGAAAACGGCGTCGGGGGGCGAGAGGAGCTCCCGATAGATCGAGTGGGGAATTTTCGTCGGTATGCAGGCCTCGTCGAGGTATCGGAACCATCTGGTCATCTCCCGCGCCGCGAGCGCGTCCGCCTTGGGCATGCCAGAGGCCCTGTTTTCCGCGAAGAGGTCGCCGTACAGGGGAAGAAGGTCGGGACGGTAAGCCGACAGGACGGAAAGAAAGTGCTCCTTCTGGCGGCCGGGCCTGAGGGTGAGTCCCCCGGGCTGTATGAACTGCGCGCCCGAATCGCGGCAGGCGGCGAACAGGCGTTCGGCCGAATCGCTTTCGGCCGAGAGGGCTGGACACAGGGGCATCGCCATGACTCCCGAATGGAAACCCGCCTTTCGGGCGCGCTCGACGACCGCGAGCCGTTCGGAAGGGGGCGAGGCGCCCGGCTCCAGTATCGCGGCGAGATCGTCGTCGAGCGTCGTGACGGTAACCATGACGAGGGCCTTCCTGAAACGCGAGAGGAGGTCGAAATCGCGGAGGATGAGCGCGTTCTTGGTGAGGATGACGACAGCCTGCCCCGTATCCGCCATCCGCTCGAGCGAGGCCCTCGTGAGGGCGAGTCGCGACTCGAGCGGTTGATACACGTCGGTGACCCCGGAGCCGACGCCGATAGCCCCCTCCTCGAGGGCGGCGAACCCCCGTTCCGCGTCCCGGCCGATCGCCTCCGCCACGTTGAAGCGCGCGGCGACGTCGCGGTCGAAGACCCCGTCGACGTAATACCGCTCGGCCCGGCCGTCGCAATAGGCGCATCCGTGGGCGCACCCGCGATACGCAGAGAGCGCCCGATGCAGGCACGCGAAAAAGGGATCGGGAAGCGAGCCCTTCGAGATCCCCGACTTCGCCTCGATGCGGGGTACGGATCCGTCGTCCGGCACGCGGCTAATCCGTCACGGTCAGCGTCGCGGCGACGAGGCTTTCGCCTCTCGAGTCGTGACCGACGAGGATGTCGAACTCGCCGGCCTCGACGACCTTCCTTCCGTCGGACAGGACGATCGCGAGTGAGTCCACGTCAAGTCGGAGTTCCGCCGTGACGGTTTCCCCCGCCGGAACGTCGATTTGCGCGAAGGCCTTGAGGGACTTGACCGGCGTCACGATGGAGGCGACGCGGTCGGATACGTACAGTTGCACCGTCTCGGTTCCCGCGCAGTCGCCCGCGTTCGTCACGTCCACCGATACCAGAATCGTGTCTCCGGCGCGCGCGCGCGCTGATGAAAGCCTCGGCTCGCCGTACCGGAACGATGCGTAGGAAAGCCCTTCTCCGAAGGCGAAGAGGGGATCTCCCGGGCAGTCGTGGTATGATCCCTCGTGCCAACCGGGGAGCTGGTTGTAGTAGACCGGCAACTGCCCGGTTTTGCGCGGAAAGGATATCGGAAGCCGTCCTTTCGGGTTGTACATGCCGAAGGCGATCTCCGCAGCGGCGGTTCCGCCCTCGGTTCCGGAATTGAAGGTTTCGAGCACGGCGTCAGAAGCCGCGACGACGCGCGCGAATTCGAGGGGCTTCCCGTTGACCAGGACGGAGACGAGCGGAACGCCGCGCTTCGAGCATACGGCGGAGAGTTCCTCCACGAGCCTGTCTTGCGCGCCCGAGAGGGCGAGATCGGCGCGATCGTGCGTCTCGCCGGTTTGGACGAGCGTATCCCCCACGCAGACGAATACGATGTCCGCCCTGGACGCGAGGCGCCGCGCCCGCGGGATCGAGTTGACGGCGGGATCGAAGATGTCGCATCCCTTGTCGTGCAGGACCCGTATTCCCCGTCGCGCCGCGAGGGCGCGGAAACCCTCGAGCATCGTGGTGACGCGAAAGTCCGGTACCGCGTCGAGATGGGGAACCGGATGCGTGAAGAAGGTCCAATCGCCGAATTGCGCCCGTACGGAATCCGCGTTCGGCCCGATTACCGCGATCGTCCGCACCTCGCGCGCGCGCGACGGCGGCACGACCATTCCCTCTCCCCCGTCGCCCTTGGCCCTGATCGGCAGCGCGCTCTTGCCGCGTACCTCGCGGTTTTTGAGGAGCACCATGGAGGCGCGGGTCGCCTCGAGGTTTTCCCTCCGGTGACCGGCGCAGTTGTAGACGGCCTGCGACTCGCGCGCGCTCGGGTCTTCGGCGATCGGCCTCGTTTTCACCTTGTCGGGATTGTCGAAGATGCCGGCCCTGAACTTGACGGTCAGTATGCGGCGGACCGCGTCGTCGATCTGTTCGACGGGAATCGCCCCGGAGCGAATCTCCTCGAGGGCCGCATCGAAGAATTCGGGCGAGGTCATTATCATGTCGTTTCCGGCGTTGACGGCGATTCGCGCGGCGTCTCGCGCGTCCTTCGCGACGCGTTGGCGCTTCACGAGGCTCGTGAGATTCATCCAGTCCGTTACGACGAAGCCGTCGAAATTGAGCTCTTCCTTGAGCACTCCGCGGAGGAGTTCGCGATGAGCGGAGCAGGGTACGCGATCGACGCTTTCGTAGCCCGCCATGAAGGTCGCGCACCCCGCCTTTACTGCCTCCTCGAAGGGAGGGAGGAACACGTCACGCACGGTACGCATCGACACGGACGAGTCGTACGAGTCGCGCCCGCCCGTACTCTCGCCGTACGCTATGTAGTGTTTCGCGCAGGCGATGATCCTGTCGGAACTCGATGGATCCGGGCCTTGGTAGCCGCGTACGACCGCCGCCCCCATCTTTCCCGCGAGATACGGGTCTTCGCCGAAGGTTTCGTCGATCCGTCCCCATCTGAGATCGCGACCGAGGCAGAATACGGGAGAGAATGCCCAGTGAAGTCCCTCGGCGGCGACCTCACGGGCGGTAACCTCGCCCATCCTTTCGGCGAGCGCGGGATTCCAGCTCGCGGCGAGCGCGAGCTGCGTGGGAAACACCGTGGCGCCGTTGTGTATGGCGTGTCCGTGGATGGCGTCGATTCCGAAGATGACCGGTATGCCGAGGCGGGTTCCGGTGGCGAGACACTGTATTCTCCGCGCGTTGTCCCCGAGCGTATGAAGGAACGAACCCGCGCCGAGCGCGGCCCATCGGTCCGCCTCCTCGGGCGTGACGATGCTGTAACTGATTTGCACCATCTGCGCGACCTTTTCCTCGATGGTCATGGCCGACAGGAGAAGGGCGACACGCGTATCCACGGGTAGGGAGGGATCGGTCCAGGGACGTACTTGAGGGTGCATGGGAACTCCTGTCAAATATATGTTGCTATGGAAAACAATTATCGGGTGAAACGCGGAATTTTGCAATAGAGGGTTCATATACCTACCGGTAGGTATATATAGAAACCTTCCAACACGGTACCTTCTCGCGTTTTATTCCGTTCCCCGCTATACTCGCTCCTACGGGAGGTCTCGAATTGAACCAACTCAGGATCGTCGTGGCCGGAAATATCTGTCTCGACGTAACGCCGGTGTTCCCCGACTCGTCCGAAACGACCCCGCTCCGACAGGTTATCCTGCCCGGTACGCTCGTCCGCCTCGACGGGGTCGACGTGCATCCCGGAGGCGCCGTCGCGAACGTGGGTCTCGCCATGGAGCTTTTCGGCGCGGGCGTTTCATTCATGGGAAAAATGGGAGACGACGTCTTCGGAAGGGTGATACTCGGGCTTCTCGGCTGCGGGGACGTGTCGCGTAGCGACGGCCGCAGCTCGCTGATCGTGGATCCGTCGGAAACGACCTCCTACACCGTCGTGCTCGCGGTCCCCGGCAACGACCGCGTGTTCCTCCACGCCCCCGGCGCGAACGACAGCTTCGGTCCCGACGACATCGATCTCGATACCGTCGCTTCCTCGCGGCTCTTCCATTTCGGCTATCCACCGCTCATGGCCGCCATGTACCGCGACGGGGGCGCGGGCCTCGCGGAGACCTTCGCCTCGGTTCGCGGCCGCGGGGTCCTTACCTCGCTCGATCTCGCCGCGGTTGACGCGCGATCCGAGGCGGGGAAGGAAGACTGGCGCGCGATCCTCGCCAAGACCCTGCCGTACGTCGATTTCTTCCTTCCGAGCGTCGAGGAGCTCGCGTACATGCTCGACCGACCGCTCCACGGGCGTTTGACCGCGGGAGGAACGGGAGAGGGGACGAACCTGTCGGTCGAACGCGACGTCGAACCGCTCGCGCGCGCAGCCCTCTCGCTCGGCGCGCGCGTCGTGATGGTCAAGTGCGGTTCCCGCGGGTTTTACGTCGCGACGGGCGACGCCCGCGCCATGGCGGAAATCGCGGGACGGGGCGGTCCCTCGGGCGCCGATTGGGTGTCCCGTTCGCGTTTCGAGCGGGCCTTCCGTCCCGAACGGGTGCGTTCCGCCACCGGAGCCGGCGACACGACGATAGCGGCGTTTCTCGTAGCGGCGCTTTCGGGTTACGGGTTCGAGCGTTCCTGCGCCCTCGCCGCCGCGGCGGGCGCGTCCTGCGTTGAGGAATACGACGCCCTCGGGGGACTCAAACCCTTCGCGGAACTCGAAGCGAAGATAGACGCCGGATGGGAAAGGAACGATGGACGATAGTTTGACGCGAGAGCCCGCTTTCGGAGGTACACCATGCTCGCGACCCTGAATGACGTCTTGCCCCGCGCCCGGCGCGGCGGGTACGCCGTCGGTCTTTTCAACGCCGTAAACCTCGAACTCGCCCGAGGCGTCATCTCGGCGGCCGAGCGGCTTTGCTCGCCCGTCATACTGGGAACCGCCGAGGTCTTGCTGCCGTTCGGCCCGCTCGAGGATCTCGCGCCGCTTCTCGTGGACATGGCGAGGAGGGCGACGGTGCCGGTCGTCGTGCACTTCGACCACGGCCTTTCGATCGATTCGTGCGCGCGCGCGATACGGCTGGGCTTCACCTCGGTCATGCTCGACGCCTCCTCGAAACCGTACGCCGACAACGTCCGCGAATCCGCCGAGATCGCTTCGTACGCCCACGCCCGCGGGGCGACGGTCGAGGCGGAGCTCGGTCACGTCGGCGACGCGGGCGACTCGGTCGAGGGCGGCGCGGAGAGCTCGCGCGGAAAACCGGAGGACTGGTACACCGACCCCGAACAGGCGCTTGACTTCGTGCGCTCGACGGGCGTCGACGCCCTCGCTATCGCGATCGGTACGCTCCACGGGACGTACCGCGCCGAGCCCCGCCTGGACTACGATCGTCTGCAACGCATCGCCTCGACGGCGGAGGTTCCGCTCGTTCTGCACGGGGGCTCGGGGCTCTCGGACGCCGCCTTCGCCGAGGCCATATCGCGCGGCGTCTCCAAGGTGAACGTTTTCACGGACATCAATCTCGCCGCGGCGGCCGCGTGCGCGGAGGCGTTGGCCTCGGGCAAACGCGCCTTGACCGACCTGATTCCGGTCGAAGTCGCCGCGGTTGAGGCGGCAGTCGCCGAGAAGCTGCGCGTTTTCGGTTCGATCGGGAGGGCGTGACGGGCGCGGACTTGAGAAAAGCCGCGGAAACGGGTACTATGCCGTCAGAGCGAACCAGGAGTCCTTCATGCTGAAAACCATGCGCAATATCGGGATCATGGCCCACATCGACGCGGGCAAAACCACGACAACCGAACGAATACTCTTTTACACCGGCAAGATTCACCGAATCGGCGAGATCGACGACGGCATGGCGACGATGGACTGGATGGCTCAGGAACAGGAGCGCGGCATCACCATCCAGAGCGCCGCGACGACTACCTACTGGCTCGATCACCAGATCAATATCATCGACACGCCCGGCCACGTCGATTTTACGGCGGAGGTCGAGCGTTCCCTTCGCGTGCTCGACGGCGCGGTCGCGGTGTTGTGCGCCGTAGGCGGCGTCCAGCCGCAAACCGAGACGGTGTGGCGTCAAGCCGACCAGTATCGCGTGCCGCGCGTGTGCTTCGTCAACAAGATGGACCGCGTGGGCGCGGACTTCTTCGCGGCCATGAACGACGTCAGCGAGAAATTCGGCGCGAAGTGCGTGGCGTTGCAGATCCCTATCGGCCAGGGAGGCGACTTCGAGGGCGTGATAGACCTCGTCGACATGAAGGAAATACGCTGGGACACCGAGACCGAGGGCGAACGGATGACGGAATCCCCGATCGCGGAATCAAGGATCGTCGAGGCCGGCGAATGGCGCGAGAAACTCCTCGACGCGGTATCCGCGACGTCGGACGAGATAACCGAGCTCATACTCGAGGGCGCCGAAATACCGCGCGAACTCGTCGTCGCCGAGATCAGGCGCGCGACGATCGCGCGCGAGATAGTACCGTTCCTGTGCGGCGCTTCGCGGCGCAATCAGGGCATCCAGCCCCTTATCGACGCCGTCGTCCGCTACCTTCCCGCTCCCGACGAGGTTCCGCCGGCCATCGGTATCCACGTCAAGAAGGAACAGGAGACGCTCGTTCCGTGCGACCCGTCCGGCGTTCCGCTCGGCCTCGTGTTCAAGATTCAGCATGACCGTGAGGCGGGCGCTCTCTGTTACGTGCGGATGTATTCCGGAAAAATCAAGTCTGGAGACCAGGTTTATAACGTCGGAAAGAAAAAACGCGAGCGGGTCAACCGCGTCCTTCGCATGCATTCGAACAAGTCGGACCCGATGGATTCCGTCGAGGCCGGCGATATCGCCGTATTCATAGGATTCAAGACCGCGCAGACGGGCGACACCATTGGCAGCGAGGGAATGCCGATACTCCTCGAGAAGATGCACTTTCCCGAACCCGTCATCTCCGTCGCCGTCGAGCCGAAAACCCTTTCCGAGCGGGACAAGCTCAAGGATACGCTCGACATCCTCGCGCGCGAGGATCCGACGTTCACCAGCAGGGAAGACAGCGAAACCGGCCAGTTGATCATCTCGGGAATGGGAGAACTCCATCTCGACGTTCTCGTCACGAGAATGCTCGACGATTTCAGGGTGGAAGCGCGCGTCGGAAACCCGCAAGTCACGTACCGGGAATCGGTGACCAAGGCGGTCGAGCACGCGGAGGCCTTCAGCAAGGTGATAGGCGGCAAGGAAAACTCCGCGGGAGTCACGCTTCGGGTCGAGCCGCTCCCGCGGGGGACGGGCAACACGTTCCGGAACGCGTGCAAGAAGTCGCAGGTTCCCGAGGACGTGTTCGAGGCGGTCGAGCGCGCGATCACGAGCGCCTTCTCGTCGGGCATTCAGTACGGTTATCCGTGCGTCGACGTCGGGGTAACCCTCGTCGCGGTGAATTACGACGAGCTTACGTCGACTTCGTTCGCTTTCGAGGCCGCGGCTTCGATGGGCTTCGACGAGGCGTGCCGCAAGGCGGATCCCGAATTGCTCGAGCCGGTGATGGAGGTCGACATCCTCTGCCCGAAGGATTTCGTCGGCGAGGCCATGAGTCAGGTAACGCAGCGGGGCGGGCTGATCTCGAGCCTCGAGTCGAAGCCCTCGATAGAGGTCGTGCACGCCGAGGCTCCCATGGCCAAAATGTTCGGGTTTTCCACGGCGCTCCGATCCGTTACCCAGGGTCGCGCCTCCTTCGCCATGGCCTTCAGTCATTTCGAGGTGAAAAAAGGCGGCTTGCAGTCTCATACCTGAGACGGGACAGGGTCGTCAATCGGTCCTTGAAAATTGGAAATTCCCCCGTCGCTCACTTATACTCGAGGATATT
>JAEWMY010000023.1 GCA_023393015.1 Spirochaetota bacterium | reverse complement strand
AACTTCGGCATCCATCTCGCGGACGGCTCCGACATGGAGGCCTTCATGTGCCGGCCGATCGACCGCGAGAAACTCAAGGGAGTCCGAGGCAACTACCAGGAGGACGCTGTCTTCTCGATAGACCAACCGGCGATGGAGGAATTCGACAGGCGTTTCCCCCCGAGGGAGAAGCACGTCCTGCCTACGCAAATATTTAAATAAGTACATCAGGGCCAAGGACGAGTGCGTCGTAGTCGTCTTTGGCCTGTGATTCTGAGATTCAACGATTCAGGGGGACAGTGATTTGACGTTTCAATGATTCTATGCTCCTAATCGTTTATAACTTAGCAATTCTGTAGTCCTGTAACTTATTGAATACAAATTTGCTAATTTCCCTTGACATACGTTTTATGTAAAACTATTATGTTTTATATAAAACATATTCGGAGGTTACCATGGAAAACGGAATACGTGAAGCCGCCCTCGCCCTGACGTTGAGATCGAAATTCGTGTATGTCACGACGCTCGACGAGGGCTTTCCCGAAACGAGGGTCATGTTCAATCTGCTCAAACATCGCGCCAAGGCCCTTTCCTCGGGACCGTCGAAAGTCCCGCGCGACTTCGCGACGTATCTCGGCACGAACACATCGAGCAGAAAGGTCTCTCAAATGAGAAAGGACGACCGGGTATGCCTCTATTACTCGGACAACGACTCGTTCGAGGGATGCATGATCCGGGGACGCGTCAGGGAAACAAACGACGCGGAAATCCGCGGGAGCGTCTGGACCGATTCCTGGAACATGTACTATAACGGCGGCCTTGACGGCGGAGACTTCTCGCTCGTGTCGTTCGTCCCGGAAATCGTCAGGTATTACCATGGCCTCAAAGTCACCGCCTTCGAGGCGTGACGGGGGAAACCTCGTCTCGCAGATACACCAGCTTTCAGGGCGCGTGTTCACCCGGTTGCTGAAAGACCACGGGCTCGAGGAGATCAACCCCTCGCAGGGAAGGATACTCTACGCGCTCTGGAAAAAGGACGGAATATCCCAGGGAGAACTGGCGGAACTCACGAAACTGGACAAGTCGACGTTGACGGCCATGCTCGATCGCCTCGAAAACGCGGGACAAGTCGAACGCGTTCCCGACCCGGGCGACTCGCGCAGAAAAATCGTACGAACCACGGAACGGAACAGAAAGCTGCATGAACGGTACGAAGAAGCGTCAAAGCGGATGATCGAACTCTATTACCGGGGTCTTCCGGACCCGAAAATAGACGCCTTCGAGGACACGCTCCGCTTCATTCTTGGCAATCTCGAGGAAGAATTGGCAAGAAGACGCTGACACATGCTATACTCATACGTACGTATGATACACAACGCACGCGAGCACAAGAGAAGCCACTTTCTGTTCCTCGCCGTTTTCATGATGATTCTCTGCGCGCTCAGCGCGGCCCTGACGGTATGGGCGGTGTACGCGACGGAACGGGTACACGCCCAGCAAACCTACGACGAGATCCTGAGGATCAAAAAGGCCTTCCTGAAAGATACCGTGCGGAACACGATACGCAACATCGATCGCCTGCGCGCCTTCAACCGCGCCCTCGCGAAGGCGGGCGCGGCGCGCGGTGAAAACCCGGAAGCGTGGGCGAACGAACGGACGAAGGCCGGGATCGCCGCGGTCATACGGGAGCACGCCTTCGCGGACGGGGGCTATATCTGGGTAAACGAGATTATCGACTGGAAGGGCGGGCCCGGGTACGCGATCAGGAGAATCCACCCGAACCTTCCGGACAGCGAAGGATCGCTCCTGTCGACGGAGACGAGGGACATAAAGGGAAACTTGCCGTACCTGACGGAGCTCGAGGGCGTCCGGGACCGGGGTGAGGTATTCTTCACCTATTTTTTCAAGCGGCGCGACTCGGACCGCGTAGCCGAGAAGATATCCTACGCCACCGCGTACCGCGACTATGACTGGATCATCTCCATGGGAGTCTACCTCGAGGATCTGCAAACCTACGTCGACGACGTCCACGAGGAGAGCGTGCGGCTCACGAAGCCGATCGTCCTTTCGATGATCCTCGTCTTCCTCGGACTGTTCGCCTCGGCACTCGTCGTGCTTTCCCGCAAGGAACGCCGGTTCCTGGCGAAAACGAGCAGGATCATCAGGGAGGAGTCGAACGTCGATCACCTGACCGGCGCGCAAAACCGTCGCATCGGCGACGCGTACCTGCAATCCTTCTTCGAGAAGTTCAACGAGGGAGCCGAGTCTCCCCTTCTTTTCATGCTGGACATTGACGACTTCAAGGTCGTGAACGACACCTGGGGCCACGCGGTCGGCGACCAGGTGCTGACGAAACTCGCGCACGCCCTCAAGTCGGTCTTGCGCGCGGGAGACCTGATAATCCGGTGGGGCGGAGAGGAGTTCCTCCTGATCTGCGCGGACGCCACGCGGGATTCCGCCGCCGCCTTCGCGGAAAAGATACTCGACGCCGCGCGCATGATCGAGTTGCGGGCGACGGGCGACTCGTTCTTCGGCATCACCGTGTCGGTCGGTGTCTCGTGGTTCGGACATCGCGACAGGCGATACGAGGCGGCCGTCGCGCGCGCGGACGAGGCCCTCTACCGGGCGAAGGACGCGGGAAAGGATTGCGCCCGAACGGCGCCGCCCGAGGCCTGATTCGCGAGGCGCCGCCGCGGCTTATCGCGGCTTTCCCTCTCCCTTCTGTTCGTATATCTCGCGAAACGGGACATTGCAGAACCTGAAGGCGTCGGCGACGTCCGGGTCGAAGGCCGTGCCCTTTCCCTCCGCGATTATGGCGCAGGCCTCGTCGAACCCGACGGCCTCGCGATAGGGACGGTTTATCGTGACGGCGTCGAAGGTGTCCACGATGGCGACGATCCTCGCGGACAGCGGTATCGCGCGGGCGGCAAGCCCGCCCGGATACCCGGTTCCGTCCCACCTCTCGTGATGGCTCAGCACGATATCCCGCGCGAAATCGAGGAACGCGTAATCGGGAAACGAAAGACGTATCATGTCGATCATCCTCGCGCCGTCGGTCGTGTGCGACCTGACGTGCTCGCCCTCCTTGTCGGTCAATGAATCCTGCTTTTCCAGTATGTATTCCGGGATGTTGACCTTTCCGATGTCGTGAAGCCGCGCCATCTCTGCTATCTTGTCAATAAAGGCGCCGTCGATCGTATACCGGAAAAGAGGGTTCTTCGCCGCGGTCTCCGCAAGCGCCTTGGCGTAAAGGCCGATTCGCTCAAGGTGGTTCGTATTGGCGTTATCGCGCGCGGAGGCAAGGTCGGAGAGCGACTTGACGAGCAGGGACTGGGCGGGGGCGAGAACTCCAGACCCTTCCTCTGTCATGGCGGAACGCACGTTCCTGCGCGCCCCGGCTATCAGTTGAAACAGGCGATTGATCCGGAGCTCGAGCTCCTCCCCGTCGTAGGGCTTCCACACGTAATCGGCCGCTCCCCGGCGAAAGGCTTCCTTGATGTGCTCGCCGTCGCGGTCGCCGGAGACGATGATGACCGGAACGCTCGCGTAGCTCGGCGTGTACCGAAGGATATCCAGGAAGGCGAGCCCGCTCACCTTCGGCATGTTCATGTCCAGCAGGATCAGGTCGGGGCGCGTCGCCGGAAGGCATGCGACCGCTTCCTCGTAGGTTTCCGCGAGGGAAACCCGGTACATCCCCTCGAGCAAGTCCCGGTACAGGGCCAACTGGCTCGCGCTGTCGTCGATACAGAGAATATGCATTCCGAAGTCGTCAAAGGAACCGGATGCCATGGCGCTTCCCCCGTGCGGTAAAGTATCGGGGATGCCGGCCCGACTTTCCAGTGGTATGGTTCCGTTCCCCTCCGTCGCGCCTTTCACCCGTTTTTCCCGCATCATCGCGCCCCATCAATTGCCAAAGTCCGAAAACAGGCGTAGGATTGGCTAGATGGGCGTCATTTATTACGACATTGCTACGATACTACTGCTCTTGGTAAATATTTACCTCTTCAAGTCGAGAAGTCGCCTGTTCATCGCGAGAACGCGGGTGTTCTACGCCCTGCTGATCATCACCCTCGTCGCCGCCACGACCGATCTCGCGAGCGTGCTCGCGTATTGGCACGCCGACCTTTTCCCGCGGGCGTTTCACTACGCCCTGAGCCTCGTCTTTTACGCGGCTCACAATTCCATCCCGCTGACCTTTTTCGTCTTCCTCTATTCACTCGGCGGCAGGCCCTCGCGCCTTTCACGCCTCGGCCGGCTCGC
The DNA here is from genome assembly GCA_023393015.1 of Spirochaetota bacterium. Taxonomy (GTDB): domain Bacteria; phylum Spirochaetota; class Spirochaetia; order Treponematales; family Treponemataceae; genus Teretinema. Next base: position 24,461 of record JAEWMY010000023.1, on the reverse strand, counting down.
GATAGCCCTGCCGTGGGCGTGCAGCGTCTCGCTCATACTCACGACTCCCGCGACCGGCCTCGTCTTCTCCTTCTCGGAGAGCCTCGCGTATTCGCGTGGCCCGGCCCTCCCGCTTCTCTATCTTTCCGCGCTCCTGTACACGGCCCTGGGCGTCGTCTGGCTGGTGATTCAGCGCAGGCGGATACCCGCCGAAACCCGCTTCGCCGTATTCCTCTTTCTCCCGTTTTCGCTCGTTCCGGTGGCCATTCAGTTCCTCGTCCCGAACCTCCTCGTCCAGAGCCTCGGCATCGCCATCTCCGAACTGTTCATCCTGCTGACGATACAGGACTTCGGGCGGTACGTTGACGCGGTCACGGGTCTCTTCAACCGAAGCGGCTTTCGCGCCCAGTTTTCCGCCCTCGCGATCGGGACGCGTCCGTTTACCGTCTTCCTGATCGTGCTCGAGGCGACGGACTTCCTCCGAAACGCCCTCGGGATCGGTTCCTTCACCGCGCTCGAACGCTCGCTCGCGCGGGGCCTGTTCGGTTCCGCGCGGGAGGGCCGCTTCGGCGTCAGGTTCGACAACGGTTCCTTCGCCCTCGTCGTGACGGGCACGGAGGCCGCGTCGGTCGAGCGCGCGAGGATCCAGCACTTCTTCGCCTCCCCGGTCGGCGCGGAGTCCATACGCGTCTCCCTTTCGCCGCGCGTGTGCGAGATTCGCGTCCCCTCGGACACGCGCGACGTCATGCGCGTGTTCCAGGCCCTGCACGAGCTCGGCAAGCGCCGCGTCGAGACCGACAGGCACGAAACGCACACGCTCAAGGACCTGTCCATAGCGGATACCGGCAGGCAGCGGGACGTCGCGAACGCGATCAGGACCGCGCTCGTGACGGGCGGTTTCCGTCTGCACTACCAGCCGATCGTCGACACGGCGACGGGTCGGGTCGTGTCGGCCGAGGCGCTCATCCGGATGGATCCGACGGCGATGGGAGAGATACCGCCCGGGGAGTTCATCGCCATCGCGGAGCAAAACGGGACCATTCACCGCGTCGGCGACTTCGTCCTCGAGGAAGCCTGCCGCTTTCTCGCCGAAACGAAGGCCGACGGGGTCGATTTCGGAAAACTTTCCATCAACCTTTCGCAGTCGCAATGCATCCAGGTCAATCTCGCCGAGCGCATCTACACCGTGGCGACCCGTCAGGGACTCGCGCCCGCCGACCTGGAATTCGAGATCACCGAGACGGCCGCGGGCCTTTCGCCGGAAATCATGAAAAAAAACATGGAGGCCCTCGCCGCCGCGGGCTTCTCGGTCGTGATAGACGACTTCGGCACCGGCTATTCGAACATCTCGAATCTCATGGGACTTCCCTTTTCGGTCGTCAAACTGGACCGCTCCATCGTCTCGGGCGCGCACGAGAGCGCGCGGAGGAGAACCGCGCTCGCGGCGCTCGTGACCATGTTCAAGCCGCTCGGCGTGACGACGGTGGCGGAAGGCGTCGAGACGGAGGGGGAGAACGCGGTGGCCGCTGAGCTCGGCATAGGCCGCATCCAGGGTTTTCTGTACGCGCGCCCGATGCCGGAACGCGAATTCGTCGAATGGGTGCTCGAGAGGAACCGGAAATGTACCTGATAGATTTCGACGTCATCGCCCTGCTCGTCGCCCTCGTCGCCCTCTACTTCTTCTACGCCAAAAAGCGCGTCTCGGACCGCCGCGGCAGGAGATTCGAGTTGCTGATCGTGACGGTCACGGTCGACGCGTGCGTCGGCATCGCGAGTTCCCTCGCGATCAACGCCCTGCCGGAGGCGAATCCCTACGCGGTATACGCCGCCGTGACCGCCTATTACCTGACGCACAACAGCGTCCCGATGCTGTTCGCCGCCTACATCATGGAGGTATGCGCCTGGTGGCCTTCCTCGCGCGTCCTGCGGACGGCATTCTACCTTCCCTGGGCCGTCGCGATGGCGCTGACCGTCCTCAACGTACCCACCGGAATCCTCTTCTCGGTCGATCAGTCGGGCGCGTACGTTCACGGCGCCCTCTATCCGGTCATCTACACGCTCACCGTACTCTACTTCGCCCTGTTCATATCGAGCGTCGCCGTTCCCCATTCCGCCATCACCAGAAACCAGCGTACCTCCTTCGCGGGCGCCATCGCGCTGGCCATCGTCGCGGTCGCGGTGCAGAACCTCGTCCCCGGCCTCATGCTCGAGTCCTTCGCCTGCTCTCTCGGGGTGTTGTTCGCCTTTCTCACGATACAGAACACCGACGAGCTCGTCGACGGGCAAACCGGCCTTTTCAACCGCGAGGCCTTCTTCTCGTACGTCCGCGAGGCCTTTTCGAGGAAAAACGCGTTCTACGTCATCGTCGCGCATTCGAGGGAACTTCCCGCGCTGCAGGAATTCCTCGACATCAACGGGTACGAGCGGATGCTCCGTTCCTTCGCGTCATGGCTCACGAGAACCGCGGGCGACGGGTACGCGGCATGCGCGATTGGTGAGGGCCTTTTCGCCCTCGTTACCACGAAGGAAACGCGGATTTCGCCGCCCGGCGAGACGGCGATAACGATAGCGAACAGGGCGGCCGAGGCGTGGAAGATCACGAGCGACCGCTTCGAGCTGCCGGTCAACGTGGCGGTTCTGCAATGCCCCAAGGATTGCGCTAACGCGAACGACCTGGTGGACAGGATAGACCAACTCCTCGACATACCGGACCGCGCGGGGAACCGTCACGTCTTCTACGAGTCGGATTTTCTCGCGGACAAAAAACGCCTCGACGCCGCGATCGCGGAGGCGCTCGAACGAGCCCTCCGCGCGGGAACGCCGGAACTTCGCTTTCAGCCCGTGCACTCGGTCGCTGACGGGCGGACGGTCGCGGTGGAGGCGCTGCTCTGCCAGCGCGTCGAGGGCGACCGCCTCATACGCCAGCACGACGTCATCAGGATAGCCGAGCGGATCGGCCTTACCCATCGGCTCGCCGACTCCTTTCTCGAGGGCGCCGTTCGCTGGTACGTTTCGGCGGACGCCGCCTCGCTCGGTGTGAACCGGCTCGAGGTACGCCTCCTCGAATCGAAGTGCCTCGAGCGGGACTGGGACGGTTCCATCCTCGACATCCTCGCATCGGCGGGGATGGAGCCTTCCCGCCTCTGCCTCGAGATATCGGAATCGGTCGTCGCGAGCGTCCCGAACGGGCTTTCCCGGGGGATGGAACGGCTCCTGGCCGAGGGGGTCTCGTTCGCCCTTGACGACTTCGGCGCCGGCTATACCGATCTGAGATCGGCGATCGAACTGCCCTTCCCCGTCGTCAAATTCGACAAGAAAATCGTGCATGCAGGCCTCGGCACGGAAAAGGGACGGCGACTGCTCTCGGGCATGGCGCGGCTTTTCGCCGACCTCGGAAAAATCATCGTCGCGGAGGGAATCGAGACGCAGGAACAGGCCGACGCCATGGTCGAGATGGGCTTCGACTATCTGCAAGGATACCGTTTCGGCCGACCGTGCGACGAAACCGCCATACTCGAACTGCTCGGCGGCTAAGCTATTTTGTTGCGCCGGTTGTAAATATCACGTATACTGAGAGTCGAATCCAGAGGAGGTAGTCATGGCAGTCAGGGCAATGGACTTGTTCGAGGCTTTTTCGCAGAACAAGCTTCCGATGGACGAGGGGTACATAGTCTCGTCGTTCTTCAAGCAAGAATCCGCGTACAGCATCTACGAGGTGGTTTCCTATTCCGCCATCAAGGACATCTACATGAGCGGAAACGGGCTGACGTTCCAGACGAACGGAAAGAAACTCTACGTACTCGTCGAGCCGATGGCGTATTCGCACAAGGCGATCGAGCCGTACTGCCGCTCGCAGGACTACCAAATCCCGCTCCGCTTCAGCGAGGCGAACATCATAACGGCGAAAAACCAGTCCAAGATCATCTTCAACAAGGAGCCCCAGCAGGCGATATCCGCGTTCACGGTCGTGAGGCCCGAAGGCGTGAATTTCGCCTTCCTCTTCTACTCGCTTCCCGACGTCTTCGAGTCGATGGAAAAGTTTTTCGCGAAGACCCTGAATCAGGAAGCCGGAATCCCGCAAGCCGACGCGCTCAAAGCCGCAAAGGCGCTCGGCCAACTCTGTGCCTCAACCCTCACCTGGCCGAAAGACCGGGAATAAGCCGCTCCTCGTAGCGGTCTGGGGGCTCGAAACCGGGGATCACGGATACTTCGACGTCTTTTACCCGGCGCGCCGCGTCCGCGAGGCCTGCGAACGGGCGGGAGTTTCCTGCCGATTCGCGTTCCCGTCCGAACTTGATTCATTCCTCGACGCGCCGGGCACGAACCCGGAAACCGCCGTCTTTCTCGTCCGCGGATCCGCGGGTCCCGCCGTCGCCGGCGCGATCGAGACGGCGGGCTTCCGCGCCGTCAACGCGTCGGGGCCCCTCGTCCTCGCCCTCGACAAACTCGAGACGGCGCGGTTCCTCGAGCGGAACGGCTGGCCCACGCCCCGCACGGTCGCGTTCGACCCGCCCCCCGCCCGGGGAGCTTCGCCCGTCGACGTTTCCCTGCCCTTCCCCGCCGTCCTGAAACCCCGCTTCGGAAGCAGGGGAAGGGGCGTTACCCTCGTCGAAACCGAACGAGCCCTCGGAGCGGCCCTCGAAACGGAGTTCGGCGAGTCCCTCGCCGCGCCACGCGACGAACCACCGCCGGAAGAATACGTACTGCAGGAATACGTACGGTCGTCACGCGGCAGGGACGTGAGGTTTTTTTTCGCGGGAGATCGCGTGCTCGCGGTGGCCGAGCGGGTCGCGCCCGAGGGAGCTCTCGTTTCGAACGCCTCGCGCGGGGGCGCGCTTCGCGTTCCGCCATGGGCGGAAGGCCCCGCGGGAAAGGCGGCGCTTGAGCGATGGAGCGCGCAAACGCTCGATATCGCGCGCGCGTGCGGCTTGCTATACGGTTCTGTCGACTATCTCTACGAACGGGACGCGCATGACGGGGTATCACTGACCGTCTGCGAAATCAACGGCTCTCCCGGCTTCGAGGCGCTCGAGCGTTCGCTCGGCGTCGACGTCGCCTTTCCCCTCGTCTCCTCGATCCTCGCCGATCTCGGGTGGCGCGGCCTCGCGCGGAGCGTCGGCGACTAAAGCTCTCCGAGCAGTCCCTTGAGCTCGTGTATCTCTGCGGCGAGCTTCGAGCGCTCCAGCTTCTGGTACTTCGCCGGGACCATCTCGCGACTCGTGCACTCGAGCACGGCGACGAGGTTCTGCAGCTCTATCTCGTGCGGGTAGGCCGGCGGAATGAAGTCGCGTATCGTCTCGTCGATGTCCTCGCGGGTCACGATGGCGCGTCCGGCCATCGTGGCGCCCATCTTGGCGCGCACGAGTATCGCCTCGATATCCGCCCCGGACACCTCGAACTTGAACGCGCGGAAGATATCCGCGAGCGGAAAGTCCTTTACCTTGATGTCGAGCTTCCGCTGAAGGGTCCGGAAGAGTTCCACCTTTTCCTCGGTCGTGTCGGGATAAAAGAGGGCGAGGTGTTCCTCGGCGCGGCCTTGCCGCTTGAGGTCGATCGGCAACAGGTCCGGCCGGCAGGTAATGAGAAACCAGATGATCTTCCCCCGGTACTCGGTATTGCCCATGAAGTTGGCGATCTGCGCGAAGACGCGGCTCGAGGTTCCCGAATCCCCCGCGGAATCGCGGTCGCCGAGGAAAGCGTCCGCCTCGTCGATCATGACGGCGACGGGAGACATGGCCTTGAGGATGTTGAGCACCTTCTCGAGGTTCGACTCGGTCGCGCCCTGCCACTTCGAACGGAAATTCCTGAGCTTCACCATGGGAATGCCGATCTCTCCGGCGAAGGCCGAGACCATGAAGGTCTTGCCGGTGCCGACGGGACCCGCGATGAGGTAACCCATCGGAAGGACGTCGATCCGTCCCTGCTTGAGGGCCTTGGCCGCGCTCTGGAACCGTTTCTTGACGAAACCGTGCCCGGCGACGTAGGAAAGGTCGTGATCGGTGTCGACGAACTCGAGGAGGCCGGCGGCCTCGTTTTCGATGATTCCCCGCTTGCGTTCCCGGAGGTACTCGAGGCTGATCGGGCGGTCTTCCTGATAGGATTCCGCCACCAGCTGGTTCAGGTTCAGGAGGTTGAGGCCCGACGTGAGCACGCCGACGCGCTCGGGGTTGAGCCCGCGCTCCAGGAGGAGCGTCTCGCGCGACTCGAGGAATTGCAGGAACTGCGTACGGACGATCTGGTCGGGAAAGGGGATGACGACCTTGACCGTCGAAGGGGAGCTCGAAAGTCGCGGGTTGATGTCGGTGAGGTTTTCGGTCAGCATGATGACGGAGACGTCGCCCCGGGTAAACTGCGGCTCGTGCGACCAGCGGTTGAGGGTCACGAGGCAGTAGCGGTCGATCTCGTCGAGATGGCCGATCTCGTCGGCGGGAACGATCGTCTCCGCGTAGTCCACGATGAGGACCATCCTGAGTTCCTTGGGGATGTTCATGGCGAAGTATCGCTCGAGATAGTCGAAGGCCTTGACGGGATCGCGGGTCAGGAAGTCCTCAGGGGGAACGCCGGGAAAACGGGCCGACATCGCCTTGAGGTAATCCTTTTCCATCTGGGACATGCAAAACGATATGCCGCTCGATTTGTCGTAGAAGACGATGATATCCCGGTTGCCGAACAGGACCTCGGAGATGTAATCCTGTATCTTGACGAACATGAACTCGCCCTCGTTCATCTTGTGCGGGAGGAAATCCCGGATGTTCCCGTGGACGAAGTAGAGATTCGCGGTCTTCGAGCAATACTTTACCGACAGCTCCTGGGCCCAGGTCGGAAGGATGTTGATGAACTCGAGGTTTTTCTTGATCAGTTGCTGACTTTCCGCCATGATTCCTCCACCCCGACACAGTGTAGCATCGCCCGGGCCAACGCACAACCGGTATCGAAGAGAGATAAAAGTTTGGCCGCTCCCTTCCCGCCGCGCGCCTTCGCCCGCGGGCATCGTCTTGTTTTTTTGCGAGATATGCGTTAGGGTATGCTCATTCTACCAGAGAAGGAGTCATTCATGGCTTACAAGATTTCCGACGCGTGCGTAAACTGCGGAGCCTGCGAAGGCGAGTGCCCCGTGAACGCGATAAGCGAAAAAGACGGGAAACGCGTCATCGACGCCGATACCTGCGTCAGCTGCGGTTCCTGCGCGCCCGTATGTCCTACCGAGGCGATTTCGGAGGAGTAACCGTACCATGACCGTAGCAGACACTGCTACGGTTTTTTTTGATGCACCCCGGTCCGCCCCGACGGTCGGATCGGGACACGTCGCCCGGGGAGGCTCCGATGCTGAAAAAAATACTCGCGGGGTACGGATCCGTCCTCGCCGCCCTCGGAAGGTTTTTGGCCCTCCTCGCGGTCAGCGTCGGGGCGGGATTTCTCGTCGTCTACCCCCTCTGGAAGCTCGCGGACTCGAATCCCTCGGCCTACACCGTCATCTTCGCGATACTCTTTTGCGCCCTCGCGGGGTTCCTTGCCGTTCGGGCGATCCGCCGGGCGATAGCCCTCGACAAACGGCGATTCCTGCGCTCGCTCGCGCGGAAGGCCGTCATCGTGATCGGACTCGCGTCCTTCGTGGCACTCGTGCTTGCCCGCCGCGTAGCCGTCGCCTTCGCGACCCTCGCCCTTACCGCGGCCCTCTACGGCTTTCTCGCCTTCGGGCTTTCCCGCGATACCGGGCGATGATCCCGCTTCTCGCCCTTCTCGTCCTGCTGCTGATTCCCGCGCCGCTCGAGGCCGAGGTTTCGCCCTATCCGGTCATCCCCCGTCTCGATTCCTCGGATCCCGTGTTCAGGCAATATTCGGACGACGTCGCCTCGGCCCGAAAGGCCCTGGCAACCCCGCGCGCGGGCGTTCGTCCCCCGCTAGGCATCTACGCCTACCGGCCCCGGCTCGAGGATACCCTCCTGACCGTCGCCGCGAGGTGCGCCGTTCCCTATGACGCCATCGCCACGCTCAACCGGATCGGTTCCGTCGGCGACCCGATTCTCGGCAAGACGCTCCTTTTGCCGACGCTTCCGGCGCTCTATCTACCCGAAACGGCCAAAACCGACATCGAGCACCTCCTGCTCGCCTCGCCCGATCCCGCCGTCGAGCCGATCACGATAACGGTACGGGATCCGAACCGGCGGACCGTCTACTGCCTCCCGGATGCGGTCTTTGACGGAACGGTTCGGGCTTTTTTCGTAACCCCGTCGATACGCTTTCCCCTTCCGGCGGGAACCCTTACCTCCACGTTCGGGTACCGTAAAAACCCGGTAACGGGAAATCTCGTATTCCATAAGGGGATCGACCTCGCCGCCCCCTACGGCACGGTCGTACTCGCCTGCGCCGACGGCCGGGTGACCCGATCCGGTTACGACGCGATATACGGTGAATTTATCGAAATAACCCACGCGGACGGCCGGGAAAGCCTCTATGGTCACCTCGCAACGAAAAAAATCGTGTTGCAGGGAGAGGTCAAATCAGGTACTATTATAGGAACGGTGGGTTCTACCGGCCAGTCGACCGGTCCGCATCTTCATTTCGAGATTCGGGAAAACGGAATACCGAAAAACCCTGAAGGCTTTTTAAAGAGGAAGTAGCGGATCACATGAAAGTCGTTCGATATGCCCTTGTTCTTTCGCTCCTCTTCCCGCTTTCTGTCGGTCTGTACGCGGAATCCTTCCGCGTACGATCCCTTACCCCGGTCCTCGTTGACCAGAAAAAAGCCGAGGCGACTTCCGTACCCCTCGGCTACAACGACGCCATCGGCATCTCCTTTCCCAGGGAAGCGACCTTTCTCAAGGGCGTCGAAATCGAGATCAAGATACCGCAGGACATCGTCTCGTACCGAAACAGCATGGCCTACGGTGTCTATAAACAGGTTCGCCCGGCTCCCCAGGCCCAGTCTATCGACTATCAAGCCGACCGGATCGAGCTTCAGCCCCTCCCGTCAAGGCTTTCCTTCGTCCTCCAGATACCCCTCAGGCCCGATCACGGCCTCAAGTCCGGGCCCTATGCGACCGTCGTACCCTTCGTGCACGATCCGCGGCAGGGTCCGCTTCTTTTTCGCCTCCTTCCGGTCATGAAAGGACTCCCCGAAAACATCGAAAGCCTCTCGTTTGCCGTGAAAATCAAGCCCATCCTTGCCAACGAGGGCGGCTTCAGGCTTGCCGTCTCCTATCCCGACGGGCACGCGAAGCCGATAACGGTTCGCGTCGACGAACGTCCCGTCGAAGACATCACGACCATGCTCGTGCTCGCGCCGGGAAACCATCACCTTTCCATCGTGTCCCAGGACTATCGGAACGAGGTTCGCATGTTCACCGTCGAGGTCGCGAGGGTTACGGAACTCTCCGTCGCCCTTCAGGGAACGGCCCCGCGCCTCCTTCTCGAGGCGCCCGAAAACGCCGTCATTTCGGTTGACGGCGCCGCCGTGGCGAACCCCCGCGAACCGAGGGAACTCGAACCCGGCGAGCACACGATCCAGTTTACCATCGGCGACTACACCATTACCCGCCAGGTCCTCGCCGAGCGGGGCAAGGATTACACCGTTTCCATGCTCATCGACGTCAACGTGACGGTAAGCCCCTGATTTTTCCCCTCAAGCTTTTTCCGTACCGACCGAGAATTAACTATCGGGCAGCCAGTTCCCCTCCCACCCACTGACTGCGCGATAGCCTGATGGGCGGGCCGGTTGAAATACACCGGCTTTTTTATTTTCGGAGCCTCTTCGCGCCCCCCTCGCGCGCCTTCGCCGTTACCCGGCCCCCGCTACCCGCTACCCGCGCCGCGCCGGCCTCAATACTTCTTGTAACAACACGCGCTTTGTGCTTTTATAGTACGTATGTTCTCAAAAGAGACCCGCGGAATCACCATAACGGTTCTTGCCTTTATCCTCTGCTCCGTCATATCGGGAGTCGTTCTCGGCCTCATGCTGGCCCAGACGCGCAATCTCAAGAACAGCGAGCAGTTCGTCGACTTCAGTCCGGCCCTGCCCACGCGCATACTCGACATCAGGGGCGACCTGATAACGGAGTTCGCCTCCGAGGAAAAGCGCGAGATGATCACCCTGGACAAGCTTCCCCCGCACCTCGTCAACGCCCTGTTGACCCGGGAAGACCAGGCGTTCTACGAGCACGGCGGGTACAACGTCAAGGCCATCCTGCGCGCGGTCTTCGGCAAGCTCACCGGACGTTCCCTCGGCGGCGGCAGCACGATAACGCAACAAGTCGCGGGAACCCTCTATCTCGACCGCAGCGACATCAGCATCACGAGAAAGATAAGGGAACTGTGGTGGGCCCTTCAGCTCGAGAGGCGCTATTCGAAGAACGAGATACTCGAGCTCTATCTCAACAAGATGTACTTCGGCGGCGGGACCTACGGAGTCAACGCCGCCTCGAGGTTTTACTTCGGCCATCCGGCCACCGAGATCACGCCGGCCGAGGCCGCCATCCTCGTGATCCAGCTTTCCAACCCGGCGTTCTACAATCCCTTCGAGCACCCTAACCGCGCGATGGACCGACAGCAGGAGATTCTCCGCCAGATGGTCGAGCTCGGGCATCTCGACAAGGCCGAGGCCGACCGCTCGTTCGAGGACTACTGGGCTTCCTTCGACTACACGCGAACCGCCTCGTCGGCCTGGCTTTCGCGCGACGACAAGGCGCGCTGGTTCTCGGAATACGTACGCCGCCAGCTCGAGACGATGATGTACGGGACGATGGACATCTACTCGGGCGGGTACACCGTGCACACGACGCTCGACCTCAGGCACCAGGCGGCCGCCGACAAGGTGATGCAAAAGTACCTTGAGCTCGCGAACCGGCGGTTCAAGACCTCGAGTTCCACGCGCTTCGCGCAGGGCGACAGCTACGCCAAGATCACCGAGCTCCTCGCGCTCACCTTCAATCTCCCCCAACTCGCCGTGTCGGCGGAACGGCACCACGTCAAGTCGATGGCCGCGTACAACAAGCGGGTCAATCCCGTCGTCGACATGATGTCCCTCGTCTTCGGCATCGACAACCTCAAGATAGAGACGAACAAGGCGAACGCCAGGATGCAGGCCGAGTCCGCCAAGACAACCGTCGAGGGCGCGCTCGTCTCCATAGAAAACGACACGGGTTACGTCACCGCGCTCGTGGGCGGCAGCAAGTTCGACCAGTCGAACCAGATAATCCGCGCGACCCAGGCGCAGGTCCAGCCGGGAAGTACCTTCAAGCCCCTCTATTACTCCGCGGCGATCGATTCCCGCAAGTACACCGAGGGTTCCATGATAAACGACACGCCCGTCGTGTTCTTCAACGAGTCGGGAGTGCCCTATACCCCGCTCAACTTCAAGGGCGAGTGGAAGGGCACGGTACTCCTGTGGGAGGCGCTCGCGCATTCGATGAACGTGCCGTCGCTCCGCATCCTGGACGGCATCGGCTTCGACGCGGCCATCAACCGCGCCGCGACGCTCCTCGGCTACAAAAACCGCGATGACATAAACAAGGTGTTTCCGCGCGTGTTCTCGCTCGGGCTCGGCGTCATCTCCGTCTCGCCGATGCAGATGGCACGGGCCTTCGGGACGTTCGCGAACCAGGGAAAGGAGATCACGCCGATATCGATCCGATCGGTCGAGGACCGGAACGGCAAGACGATCCTCGATCCCGAGAAGGAGCTCCGCCTCGAGCAAAAGCGGAAGGGAACGGCGATTCAGCTCGTCAGCCAGCAAAACGCGTATATCATGACCGATCTTTTGAAGAACACGATCCGCACCGGTACGCTCGGCTCCGCGTCCGCCTACGAGGGCAAGTTCACCTTCAAGGACGAGAACGGAAAGCGATACACGATACCCGCCGCGGGCAAGACGGGCACGACGCAAAACTGGGCCGACGCCTGGACGGTCGGCTACACCCCGTACTACACCACCGCGCTCTGGTTCGGTTTCGACCGACGCGGGCTTTCCCTCGGCCTCGACAATACCGGCGCGACGCTCGCGGGTCCCGCCTGGGGCGATTACATGAACATGATCCATCAGGGTCTTCCCTTCCGCGACTTCATCAAGCCGCAAACGGGCCTCGTCACCGCGACCGTGTGCAAGAAGTCCGGAAAGCTCACCACCGACGCCTGCGACGAGGGAACGGTGAGTCTCCTGTATCTCGAGGGAACGCAGCCGACGAGCTATTGCGAGTATCACGAGACGGGAGGCGAGCTCAAAAGGATCGCCGTGGATCGTCTCCAGAAGGAAAGCCTTTCCGTCGGGCAACGGCCGATCACGGTCGACACCTCGGATCTCCTCGTGGACCCGACGATCTTCGACGATCCTGCGCCGAGGTCGTCATCGGGCCGCGCGCCGGAAAGTCCGGCGCGTCCGGATACCCCGACCGCGGGTACGACGGTTCCGGAGGTTGACGGGCCGGCGACGGTCGATGCCGTCCCGGAAGCCGCGACGCCCGATTACAACCCGCTTCTCGACTGACGCCTTGGAGGGAGGACGCGATGCAGATAGCGCTGGAAGACATCAAGATCAGGCGGCGCGTGCGGCGCAAGACGGAGGACATAGAGTCGCTCATGGACAGCATGAAGCGCTACGGCCTCCTCAATCCGATCACGATAAACTCGAAGAACGTCCTCATCGCCGGACGCCGCCGGCTCGAGGCGGCGAAACGCCTCGGCTGGAGGATGATCAACGCGGTGGTGGTGGAGGATACCGACCGGGTGACGGAACTCGAGCTCGAGCTCGAGGAAAACACCCAACGGTCGAACTTCACGGACAGGGAACTCATGGACGCCTACGCCCGCCTCGAGCGCCTCAGAAACCCGAATGTTTTCGTCAGGATATGGCGCGCGATCGTGGCCTTCTTCAGAAGGCTGTTTTCGACGCGGTATTAGGCGCCGGGTTTTCCTGAAAAACGCGCGCGGTCGTGGTATCTTGAAGTTTAAAGCGGTTCCGTTTTGGGACCAAAAAAAAATAGAAATACAGGAGCAAAGACCATGAAGAATCTTCGATAGTAATCGCATGCGGTACGGCGCTGCTCATCCTGCTCGCCGGCTGTTCCGGCGGTGGCGGTGACGGCGGCTACGAGGCCCCGGTCATGCCGGCGGCAAGCACCCTTCCCGCGTCAACGGCGACCATGCCCGAGAACGACACCGAGGCGATAAACCTCTTCAACGAGGCCCAGCTCGCGATACAGGAGTCCGCCCCCGTTGCCGAAGATTCGGCCGTGTCCCTTCCCGCCCGCGCCCCCCAGGCCATCTACGAGCGGATAGCCTGCGGAGACGGATGGATCACCTATACCGGAACCGTGACCGACAGCACCTCCGGCTCCGGATTTGACACGACCGCCCACCAAACCTACGTCGTCGACGGCGTAATCGACAACGCGACCGTCTTTGTCAACGGGGAGAGCGGAACCTATTATACCATCAACGGAACGACCTCGGACAAGAGCAAGACGTCGATGAAATTCGCCATCACCGACGAATCGTTCGCGATACAATTTGCCATGAATATCGCCTCCGGAGCTTCAATATCCTTCAAGCGCTCGACCGACGGCAAGGGCGGCAAGTTCATCGTCTCCTACGCGACGAATTTCAAGGGGTCGTTCGATATGTCCGAGATAAACGACAAAACGGATCCCGACGCCTACGACGATTATTTCGCGGACACGGAAGTCACCATGTACGTCTATGATGACACTGACACTCTTGTACGCGAAGTTCATACCACGCTCGACAAGCTCACCGTAACCGCCCTCAACGGAAATAATGGAATCGGGTTCGAGTAAGCACTGGCGTTAAAAAAAAGAATGAGGCCGACCCCGAGGGGTCGGCCTTTTTTTTACTCTGTATACGATGTCGCAGTGACAGCGAATCGGCGCGTCTTGGCGCCTTACGCCGTCGTCATTTCGTGGTCACGCGGACGAACTTTTTCTTGCCGGCGCGGAGGATGAGCTCGCCGGAGGCATCGAGGACGCCGGAGCCGACGGTCGCCTTGACGTCCGTGCAGGCGGCGTCGGCGACGGTCGCCCCGCCCTGCTCGATAAGACGGCGCGCGTCGCTTTTCGTGGCGCACAGTCCCGCTTCGAAAAAGAGGTCGACCACCGGGTAGCCCGCGTCGAAGCGAGAGCGCTCGAGGGCGGCCGTCGGCATCGACGCGCGGTCGCCGCCGCCGCCGAACGCGGCCTTCGCCCCGGCGAGCGCCTTCTCGGCTTCCGCGAGCCCGTGAATCTCCTTCGTTACCTCGAAGGCGAGTCGTTCCTTGGCCGCGTTGATATCGCCCGCGACGAGGCCGTCGATCTCCGGCACCGAAAGGAAGGTAAAAAGGAGCAGGAACTTCCGCACGTCGGCGTCGGTCACGTTGCGCCAGTACTGGAAGAACTCGTAGGGAGTGGTCATGGCCGGATCGAGGAAAAGCGCGCCCTTCTCGGTCTTGCCCATCTTCTTTCCGTCCGAGGTCGTGACGAGCGGGAACGTGAGCCCGTAGGCCTCATGCCCGTTGATGCGCCTGATCAACTCGATCCCGGCGACGATGTTGCCCCACTGGTCGTCGCCCCCGATCTGGAGGGCCGCGCCATGCCGCTCGTTCAGCTTGAGGAAGTCGTAGCTTTGCAGGAGCTGGTAGTTGAACTCGACGAAGGAAAGGCCGGTTTCCATGCGCTTGCGGTAGGCCTCGAAGGTGAGCATCCGGTTCACGGAGAAATGGGAGCCGATGTCGCGGAGAAAGTCGATGTAATTGAGGTCCGCGAGCCAGTTTTTGTTGTTGTCGCACAGGACGGTCTCGCCGTCGAATTCGATGAAGCGGCCGATTTGCCCCTTGATCGATTCCGAGTTTCCGTCGATCTGCTCGTAGGTGATCATCCTCCGCATTTCGGTCTTTCCGGAAGGGTCGCCGATACGCGCCGTCCCGCCGCCGATAAGCACTATGCCCCGATGGCCCGCGTCGCGAAGGTGCCTCAAGGCGAATACGGGGAGCATGTGGCCGATATGGGTGCTCGGGCCGGTCGGGTCGATGCCGACGTAGAACGTGACGGGCCCTGAGTCCATGAGTCGGGAGAGGGCGTCGACGTCCGTACATTGCTGGTAAAACCCGCGCTCCTTGAGCGTTTCAAGTGCCTTGTTCATAATGGGCGAAAGTATAGCGATTTCGCCGAAAAAAGTATACACTGGACGATATCCTGATCACCCTCGAGGAGACGGACGATGACGCATGGATTCCTTCGGGTCGCGGTCGCGACCCCTGCCTGTACGGTCGGCGACTGCGGGGCGAATACCGCCGAGATTCTCGCGCTCGCGAAGTCGGCTGCCGCGCGCGGGGCGGCCCTCGTCGTGTTCCCGGAACTGTGCGTTACCGGCTACACTTGCGGGGACCTTTTCGCGCAGGAACTGCTCGGCCGGGTCGCGCTCGCGGCCGTCAGGCTCATCGCGGAAAAGACGCGGGACCTGCCGGTCACCCTCGTCGTCGGCTTCCCCTTCTCGCTCGGGAGCGAACGGTATAACGCGGCGGCGGTCATCTCCGACGGACGCGTCGTCGGCGTCGTCCCGAAGACGCACCTCCCCACCTACGGGGAGTTCTACGAACTCAGGCATTTCGCGCCGGCGCCCGCCGGAACCGTCATGCTTCCCGCGGACTTGGTCTCGGTCGAGCCGGTTCCCTTCGGGGCCAACATCCTCTTCGCGGACGCGAGGAATCCCGACCTCGCGTTCGCCTGCGAGATATGCGAGGACCTGTGGGTTCCCGAGCCGCCATCCTCCCGACACGCGCGCGCGGGAGCCATCCTCGTCGCGAACCTCTCGGCGAGCGACGAGACCGTCGGAAAGGCGGAGTACCGCCGCTCCCTCGTGGCGGGACAGTCCGCGCGGACGGTGAGCGCGTACCTCTACGCCGACGCCGGAACGGGCGAATCCTCGACCGACATGGTGTTCGCGGGCCACGATATCGTCGCCGAGAACGGCGCGATCCTCGCGGAGAACCCTCCGTTTGCCTCGGGGCTCCTCGTCGCGGACGTCGACGCGCGCCGGCTCCTCCAGGAGCGGCGGCGACTCAACACCTTCGCCCGTCTGGATCCCGGGAGCGCGGGATACCGCGTGGTGACGATTTCGCTGGACCGCGACGGGGACGCTTCCCGCGACGAGTCCTCGTACGTCCTCCATCGACCGCTCGACGCGCATCCCTTCGTGCCGAAAGACACCCTCGCCCTCGCCGCGCGCTGCGAGGAGATACTCTCCATCCAGGCGGCAGGTCTCGCCCGGAGGATATCGCACGTCGCGAGCCGTTCCGTCGTCCTCGGGCTTTCGGGCGGTCTCGACTCGACGCTCGCCCTCCTCGTCGCGGCGCGCGCCTTCGACCGGCTCGGTCTCGACCGCTCGCGTATAGTCGCCGTCACCATGCCGGGCTTCGGCACGACGGGCCGGACGAAGGGAAACGCGAAAAAGCTCGCCGAGGCGCTCGGGGTCACGCTCGAGGAAATCAGGATAACGAAGGCGGTTCAACAGCATTTCCGCGACATCGGCCAGGACCCGGAACGGCGCGACGTCACCTACGAAAACTCCCAGGCGCGCGAGCGCACGCAGATACTGATGGACAGGGCGAACATGCTCGGGGCCGTCGTCGTCGGCACGGGAGACCTTTCGGAGCTCGCGCTCGGGTGGGCCACGTACAACGGGGATCACATGTCGATGTACGGCGTCAATTCCTCGGTGCCGAAGACGCTCGTACGCCACCTCGTGGCGTATTGCGCGGATACCGCGTCGTCATTCGCGTCGACGGCGGGCGCCGCGACGGACGACGCGGAGGCGAAGGCGCGCAAACTCGCCCTCGCCCTCCGTTCGGTCCTCGACACGCCCGTGAGTCCGGAGCTCCTCCCGCCCGAGGACGGCGAGATATCGCAGCGCACGGAGGAGATCGTCGGGCCGTACGAACTCCACGATTTCTTCCTGTACCACATGACGCGCTGGGGCGCCTCGCCCGCGAAGATACTTTTCCTGGCGTCACGCTCCTTCGACGCCTACGATCGCGCGACGATACTCTCCTGGATGCGCGTCTTTTACCGGCGCTTTTTCGCCCAGCAGTTCAAGCGCTCTTGCCTTCCCGACGGACCGAAGGTCGGAAGCGTGACTCTCTCCCCGCGGAGCGACTGGCGCATGCCCAGCGACGCCTCCGCCGCCATCTGGCTCAAGGAACTGGAAAACATGGATTAATCGCGCTTACCCGAATTTCCCCTGTGTTTCTATTGACAGAAACACAGACTCGGTATACCATTCCCCATCGAGAAGCGAACGATAGTTCGTCTCTCCGATGAGGAGATAAAAAGATGAATCAAGACCGAAATCACCTTTCGACGCGGGATATCATACTGGCGGGAATCCTGCTCGCGGCGGGCGCCGTCATCCGCATGTTTTTCCCGAAGCTCCCGGTTACGCCGAATTTCATCATCTCGATGTATTGCCTCGTGATCCTCCTCGTACGCCCCCGCCTCGCGGAGGCGCTCGCGATCGGCGTGGTGGCGGCGATCCTTTCGCAACTGACCTCCGGATCGCCGGTTCCCTTCCTCAATTTCGTCTCGGAACCCGTCGGGTGCCTCGCGTGCTACCTTCTCGCGCGCCCCGCGTACCGAATTCCCGTCGGGAAATACAGCCTCAAGCCCGGCTTCGTTACCTTCCTTTCGACCCTCGCGTCGGGAACGACCTTCGTGCTCATCCTCTCCTTCATACTCATGTCGAAGGGAAAGGACGCGAAATACGTGATGATCGCGACGGTCGTCGTCCCGACGGCCCTCGCCAATACCGTCATTACCCAGCTCGCGTTCGAACCGCTTCGCCGCGTACTGCGCGTCAAGGACGCGGACGCGCGGTGATCAAGCTCGAGTCCGTACGGTTCAAGTACGACGACGCTGAGGATTACGCCCTTGACGGCGTGTCCCTCTCCGCGGGCCCGGGGACCCTCGTGTGCGTGGCGGGAGCCGAACGGTCGGGAAAGACCACGCTCTTCCGCGTTCTCAACGGAACCGCCCCGCGCGCCTTTCCGGGCGAGCTCTCGGGAACAGTCGCCGTGGCGGGCTATGACCCCTCGACGCGCGGACACGCGGCCGTCGGCGCGGACGTCACGAGCGTATTCGACGACCCCGACTCGCAGATCGTGAGCCTCACGGCCGCCGAGGAGGTCGCCTTCGCCCTCGTCCAGCGCGGCCTCGACTTCGCCGAAATAGACCGCCGCGTCGCTGAAGCCCTCGACAGAGTGGGGCTTTCGGGATTCGCTGACCGCCACACCGCCTCGCTCTCGGGCGGGCAAAAGCAGCGCCTCGTGATGGCGTCGGCGCTCGCCCTCAAGCCGCGAGTGCTTCTCGTCGACGAGGGAACGAGCGCCCTCGACCCCGAGGGTTCCCGTGATTTTTTCGCCCTCGTACGCGAGGCGACGAGGCGGGACGGAACGACCGCCGTGATGATCGACCGCGACTTCTCGCTCATGGCCGAATTCTCGGACGAGATAGTCGTGATGGGCGGCGGCAAGGTCGCCCTGTCCGGAAGCCCTTCGGAGGTGTGCCAGAGACCCGAGCTCATCCGCTCGCTCGGCCTCCGCCTTCCCCTCTGGCTCGAACTCGCGGCGGAACTCCGCGGTCGGGGAGTCCTCACGGGTCCGCTTCCCGCTTCGGAGGAGCAAACGATCTCCCTTCTCGAGCCGCTGGCCCGCGCGAGGGAAAGCGCATGATACGCGTCGAAGGGCTGACCGCCGTCATAAAAAAAACGACCATACTCAGGGACGTCAGCCTCTCGGTATCGGGCGGGGAATTCGTAGCGGTCGTGGGACCCAACGGCGCGGGGAAGACGACACTGCTCAAACACCTGAACGGCCTCATCAAGCCGACCTCCGGCACGGTGAGTATCGACGGCCTCGACACAAGGAAGACAGCGACGAGCGTCCTGGCGAGAAGCGTGGGCTTTCTCTTCCAGAATCCCGACCGGCAGATACTCTGCGCGAGCGTGCGGGAGGAGATCCGCTTCGGGCTCAAACACTGCGGCGTTCCGAAAGACGAATGGGACGACCGCGTCGCCGAGGCGGCGCGACTCGCGGGACTTTCCGGCAAGCTCGACGCCGATCCGCTCATGCTCACGCGGTCACGCCGCCAACGCGTCGCGCTCGCCTCGGTGCTCGCCACGAAACCGCGCATCCTGGTTCTCGACGAGCCGACGAGCGCGCAGGACGAATCCGAGACCGAGCGCGTCATGGCGGCGGCCCGCGGCATATGCGAGCGGGGAGGAACGGTTCTCCTCGTCACGCACGACATGGAGCTCGTCGCGCGGCACGCGAGCCGGGTGATAGCGATCGTCGAAGGGGAAGTCGCGCGCGACGCCCCGCCCGAGGAGTTCTTCTCCGACGTCGGCTTTCTTTCCCGCGCGCGCCTCTCGGAACCGTCGGTATTCGCCCTCGCGCGGAAATTGTCGCTCGACCTTCGTTCCCTCGGGCCCGATCCGTTCGCCGACCCCCTGCCGGCGTTCGCCGACATGATAGAATCGCGCGCGGGAAAGGCGGCCGTATGACCGGCCCGACAAACCGCCCGTTCTTCCGCCATCCGCGCGAGATGTCTCCCCTCCTGAAATTCGCCTGCATGCTTTCGTGCGTCGCGACCGCCTACGTCGCGCGCGACATTCGCGCCATCCTCGCCGTCGTCCTCGTCGAGGGGGCCGTCGCGGCCGCGTTCGGCGCGTTCCGCGCCTTCCGCCTCACGCTCCTCGCGTTGCTCGTCGGCGCGGGCACCCTGTGCCTCTTTCAGATATTCACGATCCGCGAGGGGACGATCGTGTTCTATCTGATTCCCCCGCTGAAGGCGGGAGCGATAACCGACGCGGGACTGGAGTCCTGCCTCGTCATGGCCGCGCGCATGATAGCCTCCGTCGCGTCGATACCCCTCATGCTTTCGCTCACGAGCCAGACGCACGTCGTCTCGCTCGTATCGGGAAGTTTCCGCCTGCCCGGCGCGTACTCGATCATGCTCGTGACGGCGCTCAGGTTCATACCGACCTTCGGAGATCGCATGAGAATGGTCTTGCAGGCGGAGGCCTCGCGGGGGTATACTGTCGATTCCGGAAACCCGCTCCGAAAAATAGGCATGGTTCTCCGCCTGTCGTTGCCCCTCCTCGTCTCGTGCGCGAGGGACGTCGACACGCTGGCGCTTTCGATCGAGACGCGCGGTTTCGACCCGCGGAACGCCTCGCGGCCGAGAACGATCGCGCCCACCGCGGGTGACGCGGCGGCGCTCGCGGCGTTCCTCGCGACGATGGTATCGATCGTCGCCGCGGACCGATTCATCTTCTGACAAGGGGAAACGACATGACTGATCTCCTGACGGGCAACGAAGCGGTTGCCCTCGGCGCCTGGGCGGCCGGCGTCGGAGCCGCCTTCGGCTATCCCGGCACGCCTTCAACAGAGATACTTGAAAACCTCTCCCGGCACCGTGACGACGTCTATCTCGAATGGGCACCCAACGAGAAGGTCGCCTTCGAGGCGTCGACGGGCGCCTCCTACGCGGGGGTGAGGACCATCGTGACGATGAAACACGTCGGGCTCAACGTCGCGGCGGACCCGCTCATGACGCTCTCGTACGTCGGCACGGAAGGCGGCATGATCGTCTGCGTCGCCGACGACCCCGGCCAGCACTCGTCCCAAAACGAGCAGGACAGCCGCCACTTCGCCCGCTTCGCCAAGATACCGGTACTCGAACCCGCGGACTCCGCCGAGGCCTACGCCTTCATGCGCTACGGCTTCGAGCTTTCGGAGCGCTTCAAGACGCCCGTCATGCTCAGGCTCACGACGCGCGTCAGCCATTCGCGCTCGCTCGTCGAAACCGGCGCGCGGTCCGGTGCCCGCGAGGCCGCCTTCGAGCGGAATCCCGCGCGCTTTTGCCCGCTTCCGGTCTGGGGCCGCGAGATGCGCAGGAAGGTAGAGACGCGCGTCGCCGAACTCGCCGTCGCGGCTTCAGAAAGCCCGCTCAACTCGATCGAATGGAACGACCGCTCGCTCGGCGTCGTCGCCGAGGGTCTCGCCTGGAACTACGTCAAGGAGGCCTTTCCTACGGCCTCCGTCCTGAAACTCGGATGGGCCTGGCCGTATCCAGACTCGCTCATCCGCGAATTCGCGCAAGGCGTCGAGCGTCTCGTGATCGTAGAGGAAAACGAGGACATACTCGAGGAGCATGTCCGCTCGATGGGCATTTCCTGTTCAGGACGCGATCTCATTTCTGGAATCGGCGAGCTTTCTGTGCCGAAACTGCTCGCCCTCAAGGCCCGACTAGAGCCGGACGCCGCGGCGAATCCCGTTCCGGCGCTCGCTCCCGTCCCCGAGGCGGCCGACCTTCCCGCGCGCCCTCCCGTCCTGTGCCCGGGGTGCCCGCATCGCGGGCTCTTCTCCGCGCTCGGCAAGCACGACGTCATCGTCACCGGCGATATCGGATGCTACAGCCTCGCGGTCTTTCCGCCCCTTTCGAGGACAGACACGATACTCTGCATGGGCGGCGGGTTTTCCGTCGCGCAGGGCATCGACAAGTCGGGCGAGAAACGGCGCGTCGTCGGGGTCGTGGGCGACTCGACC
Organism: Spirochaetota bacterium; assembly: GCA_023393015.1. Classification (GTDB taxonomy): domain Bacteria; phylum Spirochaetota; class Spirochaetia; order Treponematales; family Treponemataceae; genus Teretinema. The sequence goes on along the minus strand of JAEWMY010000023.1, from coordinate 2,899 downwards.
TTCTTCCATTCCGGGATTACCGGTCTTATCGACGTCGTTTACAACAAAGGCCGCTCGGTACTCGTCGTGCTCGACAACAGGACCACGGCCATGACGGGCCATCAGGACCACCCCGGCACGGGAACCACGCTGATGGGAGAGGCGACGCGCGCGATCTCGATCGAGGACGTCGGCCGCGCGTGCGGCATGGATAAGGTCTCGACGATCGACCCGTACGACCTGAAATCGACCAACAGGGCCGTTTCCGAGGCGCTGTCGTCGGAGGGAACCTCGCTCATCGTCGCGCGCGCGCCCTGTCCGCTCAGGACGCGTTCGCGCGTCGGCGCGGTACGGACGATACTCCGGGATAAATGCAAGTCATGCATGTCCTGCGTAAAACTCGGGTGTCCCGCCATCGAGGCCGCGACAAGGGGCGATCCTCCGCGGATTTCGGCGGAACTCTGCGCGGGATGCGGCCTTTGCGCGCAAACGTGTGTCTTCGGCGCGATTACGGAGGTGACGGCATGAACGCGTCCAAGGGAAGCGGTATCACGAACGTCCTACTCGTCGGCGTCGGCGGGCAGGGGGTTCTACTCATGAGCTCGATCATCGCCCGCGCGGCGATACTCGCCGGTCTCGACGTCAAGTCGAACGAAGTTCACGGAATGGCGCAGCGGGGCGGATCGGTTCTCGCGCAAGTCCGTTTCGGGGACCGCGTGTTCAGCCCGCTCGTATGGGAAGGAACGGTCGACGTGCTCATCTCCCTCGAGAAGGCGGAAGCCCTCCGGTACGCGCACTTCCTCGCGCCCGGCGCTCTCGCCGTCGTGTCGGATCAGACAATCGTCCCGGTGACGGTTTCCTCGGGCAAGGCGGCCTATCCGGCTGACGTGGACGAACGGCTCGCGCGCGTCTTTCCGCGACTCTCGCTCATCGACGCGCAGGCCATCGCGCACGGGATCGGCAACGCCAGGGCGGCTAACGTCGTGGCTCTCGGAGCGGCGTCCCGCGCGCTACCGTCGCTCGGCGCGTACTGGACGGACGCGATACGCGAATGCGTCGGCGAACAACATCGGGAGACGAACGTACGGGCCTTCGCGGCCGGAGGAGAAGCTGTATGAGCGACGTGTACTTCGAAAAGGAAGCGGAAACGATGGAACGCGGGAAACTCGAGGACCTGCAACTCGAACGCCTTAAGGCGACGGTTTCGCGCGTGTTCGAACGCAACGACGTATACCGCGAGCGCTTCGAGGCCGCGGGCATCGCGCCGTCGGACGTAAAGTCGCTTTCCGACATCGCGAAACTTCCCACCATCAACAAGACGATATTCCGCGATACCTATCCCCTCGGCCTTTCCTGCGTCGACAAGAAAGAGATCGTCGAGATGCACATGTCATCCGGCTCCACCGGCACGCCGGTCGTCATGCCGTACACGGAAGGGGACCTCGCGCAGTGGGCTTCGTGCATGGCCCGCTGTTACGCGATGGCCGGCGCGGAACCCGCGGACGTCGTTCAGATCACCCCGTCGTTCGGGCTCTTCAACGGCGGCTTCGGGATGTATCACGGCGCCAGGAAATACGGCCTGTTCGTCGTGCCGACGGGCGCGGGGAACACCGCGCGGCAGATCAAGCTCGCCCGCGACTTCGGCACGAGGGTCATTACCGGCGTCGTCTCGTACGGTCTCAGGATCATGGAAGAACTCGAGGCCTCGGCGGAAACCCTTCCCGACCTCAAGATCGGCATCTTCGGCGCGGAGTCGTTTTCGAAGGCGATGAAGGAAAAGATCAACCGCGGGCTCGGTATCGAGTCGTTCGACATCTACGGCATGACCGAAACGGGCGGCGTCGGAACGCTCGGTCAGGATTGCCGCGCGCACGACGGAATCCACGTGTGGGAAGACCACTACGTCGTCGAGATACTCGACCGCGAAACGCACATGCCAGTAAGCGACGGCGAGATCGGCGAACTTACGATCACCGCGCTCACGCGCGAGGCCCTTCCCGTCATCCGCTTCCGGACCGGGGACCTGTCGCGCGTCGTCTCCCGCGAGCGGTGCGCGTGCGGCCGCACGCACGCCAGGATCGCCCAGATCATGGGGCGCGTCGACGACATGCTCATCGTGAAAGGCGTGAATTTCTTCCCGAGCCAGATCGAGCAGGCGCTCATGTCGATACCGGGAGTCCTCAACAATTACCAGATAATCCTCGAGGAAATCAACGGAGTGACTGACGTTCGCGTGAATGTCGAAGCCGAGCCGGGCGTTACCGGCTTCACGGTGGAAAAGACGCTGAAGGAAGCGCTCGGATTCTCGCCTAAGGGCGACGTGTTCGCGCCCGGAGCCCTTCCGAGGCAGGAAGGAAAGGCGAAACGGGTCTTCTACCGTCAGGCCGACGGCTCTCTCGCCTAGATCGCCCGAGAACCGCGGCGGCTTCGCGCCTAACCGCGGCGGCCGCGTGCTACCCGCGCCTCTCGAGTATCGTCTCGAACAGGTCGTAGCCGACGAGCTCCTGGAAACGGTCCGCGACGTCGGGTACCGAAAAGAGCTTTTCCACGAAGAGACCCGCCGCGCCGATGCATACGGCGTCGTCGCCGCTCGCCGAAAATTCGATGACGAACTGACGTTCGAGGTCGTATATCCAGTTCTCCTCGATCGCGGCCGCCATCGACTCCGCGAGGTTCTCGCGTCTCGAGGCGAGGTCTCCCGCGAAGAGTATCTTGGTAAAATCGACGCAGTTCACCAAAAAGGCGAGGTTCGCGGTCAATTCGGCGTAGACCCTGCGAAGGACCTCGGTGTCCTCGGGAAGCTTTCTGACGTCGGACCAGGGGATGACGAACTGACCGGTCGACCGGTTGGCGAGCGGGCTCCGGTATTCGCCGGCGGTAAAGTGGTCGCCGTGGAGCACGCGTTCGCGGATCACGAGCC